>CAZJBA010000047.1:0-19212 GCA_964544065.1 uncultured Anaerolineales bacterium
TTCATTTCTTATACTCCTTAAGTAGTTTTTTCTAAATGGTTTGGATTTCCAGGTCTGAGAAAGCGAGAAAATCATCGGTGTATTTTTTGAGATCATCACCTCCTTTCCGGAAATGATCTACGACGAACTTTACATCGTGCCATGCTCGTGTCCACTTCGAACTGTGATATGCCAAGGAATGAGGATATTTTCTAAAACTTGGATAATGTTGAACAGGATCAAACCTTGGACGGTCAGAGCGACGATCGTTCCAAACATCAGGGGGGTAAGCAGGTTGGAATTGGCAACCAGGAGCAAGTATCCCAGTCCCTTATCCGCGCCAACGAACTCTCCTACCACTGCGCCTACTACCGCCAAGGTGGCTGCAACTTTCAAGCCGCTGAACAGGTAGGGCAAGCTGCCCGGAAGGCGAAAACGGAGGAAGATCTGCCGCTGTGAAGCTCCCATCGAACGAGCCAAATCAACCATTTCCGGCGCGATCGATCTCAAACCCACGGCCGTATCAATGACGATGGGGAAAAACGAGATCAGAAATGCGACCAAAATCTTAGGGAAAGGTCCGACCCCAAACCAGACCAAGAACAAGGGAGCGATAGAAATCTTGGGCACCGTTTGGAAGAAAAGCAAAATGGGCGTGATGAACTTATCAAAACTACGAAATGCTGTAATCGCAACCGCCAGGGGGACAGCAATAGCAATCGCCAGGAAATATCCCAGAATCATTTCATAGGCTGTCACAAGACTATGGTCGATAAGGTCTTGATGTTTGCGGATCATCTCCTGTACAATTTCTGTCGGGGTCGGCAATAGATAAGTAGGCAGTTCCCAAATTCTTACTGCAATCTCCCAGATGACAAGGAAGAGCGCAATACCAATTAATGGCAATACCCTTGATCGGAAGAATTCTCCCAATCGATCACTCTTCTTTTTCTGAAGTACATCTTGTTCAGTAACTATTTTCTCCATACTATTTATCCTTTCCTTGTTACTCCGATTCAAAGGGGGCAGAGACCGGCCAAACGGGAGTCATGGAACTTCCACCATTGCTGGAGCACTTTCTCGAACGATCAGTTCGGGCTGGAGTACGATTTCTTGAGGCGTCTCAGAACAATCCTTGATTTGAGACAGCAACATACGCATCGCCGTCCTGCCAATTTCGGCTCGATCGACTCGCAAGGTAGTCAAAGCTGGCGAAACGATCGCGGCGAGGTCAACATCATCGAAGCCCACAATGGCAATATCATCAGGGACGTCGAGACCCAATTGTTCACAGGCCTGCAATACGCCCACAGCAACGAGATCGTTATGACAAAACAAAGCAGTTAATTCCGGATTTGTCTCCAAAAGTTGATTAGCTGTTTCCTTTCCTTGCTCGATTACGGGAGAACAATACTGGACCCAATCGGGGTTAAATGGAAGACCCGCTTGCTCTAAAGCGATTTGATAACCCTTGAAGCGTCCGCGGGTACTGTGGGAGATTTGAGGTCCGGTGATCAAGCCGATGTTACGGTGACCGGACCGGATCAAATGCTGGGTTGCGATTTTCCCACCGAACTCATCGGCAATCAGGATGATACCAACACAACCATCATGATCCAATTTCCGCGAGACCAGCACAACGGCGGGAAAACGATCAACCACCTCGGCGAGCTCTGCTTCATCGAGGCGAGAACTACAGAGCAAAATGCCATCAACGCGTTTATCTTCCAAGGATTCGAGAATGGCCCGTTCGCGCTTCGGTTCCTCATCGGTATTGCCGACAAAGACACTATAGGTCTCGGCATAGGCTTGCTGCTCGGCGCCTCGGGCGATGCTGGAGAAAAAGGGATTGGCAATATCGGGAACGACGATGCCAAGTGTGTTGGTGTGTTTTGTGACTAACCCCCGGGCAATACTGCTCGGCCGATAACCGAGTGTATCTACAACCTCAAGGACGCGCTGGCGAGTCTCGTCGCTGACACCGTCCTTCTTGTTGACAACACGCGATACCGTCATCAACGAAACCCCAGCCTCATGAGCGACATCCGTCATGGTAACTCGTTTGGACATGACAACCTCACTGATAGCGTTATCGTTAGCGTTATCGTTAGCGCTATCATTGTAGAGTAAGCCCAAAGCAAAGTCAAGCATGACGCTTGTCATCTTGATTACACCTTTATGACGATTTTCATCGCTTTTTCCTGGGGAGTCATCAAAGCGTCGAAAGCCGCTTGCGTCTCTGCCAATGAGAATTCGTGGGTGATCAATTTTCCGAGATCGACCCGTCCCTGCTTTACCAGCTTGATAGCATTCTGAAAATCCCGGCAATAACCCTGCGACCCGGACAAAGAAATCTCCTTTTGGACAAAGATATTGGCAGGAATGCGGATTTCGTCCTCTTCAAAGAGGCCGATCAGCACCGCCTGGCCACCTTTGCGGAGCACAGACAAGGTTTGCCTCAACGTCGAGGCCAGGCCCACGGCTTCAAAAGCAAGGTCCACGCCCAGCCCCCTCGTCTGAGCGTAAATCTCAGAGGTGACGTCTCCGCTGGTATTATCAAGAGCCCGAGCGCCCAACGATTTCGCGACCTCCAGGCGGTGAGGCTGAATATCGACCACAAAAACATCGCCCGCACCGGCAGCTTGAACCAGTTGAAGAAGCAACAAGCCGATGGCCCCGGCGCCAAAAATGGCGACCGAATCTGCCAGGCTGACGTTGGCCTTGCCAACAGCATGAACGGCCACAGACAAAGGTTCTAACAAAGCGCCCTGGGCACAGGACAATCCCTCCGGCAAGCGATGAACCCATTCTTGATCGGCGACGAAGTGCGTGGTCAAGCCACCTTGTCCCTGGCGATATTGGAAACTTATAGCTGTGCAGAGATGATATTCTCCTCGCTTGCAGAAAAAACATTCACCGCAGACAATCACGGGCTCGACGGTGACCCGGTCACCCGGCTCGAGCCTGGTAACTTGTGCCCCAACCTGAGTCACCTGCCCGGCAACTTCGTGCCCCACCGGGACCGGCAAGTCCACAGCGGGGTGTTTACCCTTGAAAATGTGCAAATCGCTTCCGCAAATAGCGGCCGCTTTGACAGCGATCAACACATCCGTGGGGCCAAGCTCGGGGACGGGAACGTCACGAAACTCAATTTTACCTGGCTCGGTGATAAAAGCCATCGGGCGGGTTGCGTTCATCTTATACCTCCCGGGCGAGAACGGGATTGGTCAACGTTCCCAGCCCCTCGATTTGAACCGAAACGGTATCCCCGGGCTGTAAGAGGGTGCGGGGATCAGGCTCGGGGCCGACGCAGCGGGGCGATCCGGATAAGATCAGGTCGCCAGCCTCCAAGAGGGTCAAACCGGCGATGTACTCAACCAACTCATCGACTTTGAAAACCATCTCGGCGGTGTTGCTGGCCTGCACCTCTTGGCCGTTCAAGGTCGTCACCAGAGAGCGTTGATCGGGCTCAGCGATTTCGTCCGCCGTAACCAGCGCCGGGCCGAGGGGACAAAAGGTGGGGAACATCTTGCCCGCGGCCCACTGAGACGTTCTCGCTTCGATATCGCTGGCCCCGACATCGTTGGCAATCGTGTAGGCAGCAATCGACTGCCCATCGGGGCCGATCACCAGGGCCAACTCGCCCTCGTAGAGAACCTTTTTGCTCATCGACGGCAGGATGATGGCAGCGCCGTGCCCTACCAGCGAGGTAGCCACCTTGTGAAACAGCACCGGATACGAGGGCGGCTCCCAATTTGGATCAAGGGAGGGGTAATTCATCCCCACACAAATGATTTTGCCCGGGCGGAATAGCGGTGGCAAGAATTCAACATCTTCCTGGGGGAGAAATTCAAACGCTGTGTCGCCGTGTTCGGCAACGAAATCATAGATGTGCTCCAGAGCTACCCATGCATCCGGGTCTCGCAAATAAGCAAGCGAATCATTGCATGGCCGAATCCGATCGAGGCTTAGAGCAGCTCGAAAGATTTGACTGGATGTCTCGTCCAAAAGGACGAAAAGCTGCACGGCAGCGTTCAGGTTGACGATTCCGTCGGGATATAGAAAGCCAAGTGAAGTTCGTCCATTTTTGCGATAACGCACCAAACGCATGATTCACTCCTTGAAATTCGGCTCTCGCTTCTCCAAGAAGGCGTTCCGGCCTTCGATGGCATCGGGGCCGCGTCCTGTCTGAATGCGCATCTCGCGCTCTTGGGCCAGTCCAGCTTCAAACCCATCCCGCAGCCCGACGGTCACGCAGTGTTTGCTAGCTGCTACCGCTGTTGCCGCGTTAGCCGCAATTTGAGCAGCCAACTCGAGAGCGCGGTCGAGCAACGCATCATCGGGGATGACGTATTCGACCAAACCGATGTCCAGCGCTTCGGCAGCGTCGATCGTCCGACCGGTCAAGAGCAGATCCAAGGCCCGGCCGCGTCCCACCAGCCGGGGCAAGCGCTGGGTGCCACTGCCGGATGCAAACGCGCCCACCTTGACCTCGGGGAAACCGAAGCGGGCCGATTCCGCTGCCACACGAATGTCACAAGCCAGGGTCAACACCGCCCCTCCTCCGAGGGCGAATCCGTTGATCGCTGCGATCACGGGCAAGCGGGAGGCTTCAATCGCCGCGTTCAACCCGGCTTCAACGTATTCATTTTCCAACAGCCAGCCGATTTCAGTGCTGAAGTCCCGAATATCCGACCCGACCGAAAAGGCTTTTCCCGCTCCGGTCAAGACCAGACATTTGACCTCCCGGTCTGCTTGCAAGCCTTCCAACAGCGCTTGCAAGGCGCGCTTGACCCCAAAACGGAGCACGCCGAGGGGCTGCGATTGGATCTGGACCAGGACGACGCCATTTTCGTGACGCTCAACTTGAAGAGCGTCTTCTTCCAAAGCTTGTTTTGATTCTTGCTGAGGTCTCTTCATGTTTCCCTCCGGAAGAGTGCCTGCAACCGCCCGGGGATATTGCGGCGCGTTTTTTGGAGCAGCGCATCGCAGTAGCCCATCGGTTCAGATTGAAATAGGCCCGGGTTCATGGTTTTGAGATCGTCGGAGACCTGAGGGCGAAACGCCATCTGAGCGAGAACATCCGTTTCTACATCCAGGCCGGGGGCGATCTCGATCAGAGTCAGCCCGTCCGGGTCCCGGCGGAACACGGCCCGTTCGGTCACAAAGAGAACGTCTTGCCCTAACTGAGCGGCATAGGTCCCGTTGTAAGAAACCTGCTCAAGCTGAGCGACGAATTTGGGAAAGCGGCCTTCTTTACAAATCACGGTTTTGCTCCCCTCCCAGTCGATATCCAGCCCGCCTGCGGTAAAGGTGCCGCTAAAAATGACCTTCTTGGCGTTCTGGGCGATGTTCTGAAATCCGCCGATGCCGATGATCTTGCTCCCAAACCGGCTCACGTTGACGCTGCCTTCGGCGTCCACCTGGGCGAAGGACAAAAAAGCCAGGTCAAGCCCGCCGCCGTCGTAAAAGCTGAATTGATAGGGCTGGTCGATCATCGCGTCATAGTTCATCGCCGCGCCGGCATCCACGCCCGAGGCCGGTGCGCCGCCGATCAAACCCTGCTCGTTGGTGAGTACAATCTCGTCGAGAAAGCCTTCTTCGGCGGCCACGTTGGCGATGCCCGTGGAAACGCCCGCGCCCAAATTGCAGATCGCCCCGGGGAACAATTCCATCGCTGCCCGCCGGGCGATCACCTTGCGGGCATCGAAGGGCAAGGGAGCAATTTCATCCAGCGGGACGCGCAACTCCCCGGCATAAGAGGGGCTATACGCAGTTGTGTAAGTTTGCATCTGACCGGGATCAACGACGACCAAATCCACGAGCATGCCCGGAATTTTGACATCTTTGGGCGAGAGGGTGGCTCTTTTTGCTACCCGTTCAACCTGGACGATGACTACCCCACCGGCGTTATGCGTGGCCTGAGCCATAGCGAGCATCTCACCGAAAACGGCTTCGCGTTCCATGGTCACATTGCCATCTTCGTCGGCCGTGGTGCCACGCAGGAAGGCGACATCAACATGGTAGGGTTTGTAGAAAAGCCACTCCTGTCCGGCAAGCTCAATCACTTCGACCAAATCTTTTTTTGCAGAAAGACTTTGACGGCCACCCCCACGGCGGGGATCGACAAAGGTGTGCAGCCCAACCTGAGAGATCAAGCCGGGACGTCCGGCAGCCATCGTGTTCATCAGTTGGGAAAGGACGCCTTGCGGCAAGGTGTAGGCATCCACTGTGTCTTGCCGGGCCATTTTCTGGATCGTCGGGGTGTTCACCAAGGCGCCGGTGACAATCCGCTTGAGCAGATCGGGATAGGCGAGATGATCGACGCCCTGTGACTCCATGTCGCCCAAGCCGACGGGATGCAGCAAAGTGATCCCGCGCGGGGTGCCGGTATCGAAAAAACGATCTTCGAGGGCGACGATCAGGGCCTCGGGGACAGCATGCCCGCCTCCCGATCCGCCGATCAAAAGGGTGTCGCCATCTTCAATCAGAGAAACAGCTTGCTCAAAAGAAACGATCTTCAAGGTCAACTCCTACCTGTTCTCACCACAAAGGCGCAGAGAGCATAAGTTTTTCGGCTCATATTATTGTAACCAACCCCGCACGGGGATAAAATCCCCGTGCTACCAAACAACGCCCGATGAATCGGGCTAAGCAGATTTTCACAGAACAAAAATATCCGTGTCGCCGCAGGCATGCCGGTGGCAAATCCACCAAATCCGCGTACTCCGTGTTCCATTCTGACCTATCCGGCCATAGTCCGAGTGGTTACTGATTCTTTTTGATCACGCGAAGCTCCTGTGCTTCTGGCAGCGCCTTATAATAATCATCCAGGGGGTAACAGCCGGAGACCAAACCGTGACGCGGGGCCGTGGTGCAATCGCTGATCGTGCGGCAAATCTTCTTACGCTGCAAGGGACGACCCGCCAACACATCTGCGGGCATGTCCGGGTAAGCCAACGCCATCCGCCCCAAGCCGACAAAATCGGCCATCCCTTCACGAACAACGTACTGGGCCACATTGGGCAGCCACTCTTGCAGATAACTGTATCCCGTACCGGTAATGGCCAGATCGGGGAATTTTTGCTTGAGCCTTGCCACGGTGTTGATTTGCCGTGCCACCCCCACCAGGGGGGCTTCCGGCGGCTGGTAACCATCTGAGGGCGGGAAATAGGCCGGACGCTGCATGTGAGGGTTGTAATAAGGGCTGCCCGCCGATAAATTCACCAGCTCGATGTCTAAATCTTGCAGCAATTGGAGGAAACGAATCGGTTCATCCAGGCGAATTTGGAAGGGATCATCGGGATCAGCGCCAAAGGCATACGGATAGCGACCTTCTTCGTCGGGCAACAAGGGGCGGCCAACGCCGTCTTCTCCGGGGCGGAAAGGGGGAAAATCGAAAACGCTCAGGCGCACGCCGATGCGCAAATCGGGGGCACGATCTCGAATCCCGGCAACGATCTCGCACAGAAAGCGGGTGCGATTCTCGAAACTGCCCCCATAAGGCCCGGGGCGGGAATAGGCGCTGAGAAACTCATGGCCGAGGTAGCCGTGACAATGTTTGATGTCGACAAATTCAAAACCGATCTGATAAGCTTGTTCGGCGGCGCGCACAAAATCGGCGATCAAGTTCTCGATATCGGCGTCACTGAGGACAGGATAATCGGGGTCGATAGGAAAAATCTGCTCCAAAACAGGGTGGTGGTACAAGATTTTCGGTTCCAGGCGGGTCTTCTCATTGGGGCGAGAGAAGCGTCCCGAATGGGTCAATTGCAGGCCAACCAACAAATCCTCACTGCTGCCAAAATGTTGCTCGTGGGTCAAGATCAGACGTTGGCGCAGTTGCTCCAGGGATTCCAGGGTATGCTCACGAATCATCAATTGGTTGGGATTGGCGCGCCCATCGTGACGGACGGCAACGGCCTCTCCGCCCCAAATCAACTTGGCCCCGCTGAGGCCAAAGTTCATCCACCGCCGGGTGGTCAACGCCGTGGGCTTGCCGTCCTCGGTGCCATCCCAACCTTCCATGGGCAAGATGCAAAAACGATTGCCGATCGTGTGGCCATCTTCAAGTTGATAAGGCTGAGCCAAGGGGGCATCGTCCCCAACGTCAACCTGGGCATCAAAGGGAAGTTCAATCCCCAAGGAGTCCAGATAGTCCTGAAAATCCTGCGCCGTTCTTAGACTGGCCACTCGTTTGTAAGCGTTCTTCATCACTACTCCTGCTAGTAGAATATGGGATGCTCGGTGCGAATCTCCTGGATCAATTCCAGGGTGCGGGCAGCCGTCTCGCGGATGGAATCGTAATCCCCGGCCGCGACCCAATCTTTACGAACCAGTTTGCTGCCCATGCCCACGCAAGCGACTCCGGCCCCGAACCAGGCGCGCATATTCTCCGGCTCCGGCGAGACTCCGCCGGTAGGCATGATATAGGTCCAGGGCATCGGGCCCAAGATCGACTTGACGAACGCTGGTCCGCCCACCTGGGTGCCGGGGAAGATTTTGACGATTTCAACGCCAAGCTCCTCCGCCGCGGAGATCTCGCTGGGGGTGCCGCATCCTGGGGAATAGGCCACTTTGCGGCGGTTGCACACTCGGGCCACCTCGGCGTTCAAGACCGGGCCAACGATGAAATTGGCCCCTAGCTGGATATATTGACCTGCCGAAACGGGATCGATCACCGAGCCGACGCCCAAAATCGCTTGATCGTTGTCCTGAAAGCGGCGGACCAACTCGCCAAAAACGAGATGAGCTTGATCGCCTCGATTGGTGAATTCCAGGCAACGCACACCGGCATCCAAGAGGGCTTCAACGATTTTGGTCGCTGCTTCGATGTCACCGTTGTAAAAAACGGGCACCAAGCCGGTATCCACCATCGTTTGAAGCACATTTAGACGACTATATTTCGCCATATCTTTTTCCTCTCTACTTTTTCAAACTCCTTCGGTATCTCCTCAAAATAGAGGAGCAGGTAGCCGAGATTTGGAAATCTCGGCCGATGTATGGAAAACCCGGCTACATTTTCAAACCCCTAACGACTTACACGCCCCGACGCGTCGCCACCCATCAATTTTTCTACTTCTGGCACGGTGACCAAATTGAAATCACCAAAAATGGTATGTTTCAGCGCCGACGCCGAGACGGCAAAGTTCAGCGCAGCCTGCTTGTCGTCAGCATAGGTCCATAACCCGTAAATCAAACCGGCCATAAAGCTGTCCCCACCGCCGACACGGTCGACGATGTGGGTGATGTCATAGTGAGGCCCAAAGAACAAATCATTCTCGTGCCAGAGCACCGCGCTCCAGGTGTTGTGGCTGGCGGAGAGAGAGCCCCGCAAGGTGATGGCGATCGTCTTCAAGTTGGGAAAACGCTCGGACAGCTTTTCGCAGACATAGCGATATTTCTCGGCGTCTAACTCGCCCGACGTCACATCCGTCTCAGGGGCGTGAATGCCAAAGACCTTGGCGGCATCTTCCTCGTTGCCGATAGCGACATCGCAATAAGTGACCAGTTCTTCCATCACGTCTTCGGGCTGTTTGCCGTACTTCCACAGCTTGGAGCGGTAATTTAGATCCGTCGAGACGATCAAGCCGTGTTGCTTGGCTGCTTTGACGGCCTCCAGACAGGTGTCCGCGGCACCCTGCGAAATGGCCGGGGTGATGCCCGTCCAGTGGAACCAGCTTGCCCCTGCGAACGCCGCGTCCCAATCGATCATCCCAGGTTGAATTGTGGCCAACGCCGAACCGGCCCGATCGTAGATTACTTTGCTGCCGCGATGAACGGCCCCATGCTCCAAGAAATAGATTCCCAAACGGTCACCGCCACGAGCGCTGTGAGCGGTTCCGACTCCAAATTGGCGCAGATAATTCTCGCAAGCATCGCCAATGTCATTCTGAGGCAAACGGGTGACGTAATCCGCATCGAGACCAAAGTGAGCCAATGAAACGGCCACGTTCGATTCGCCCCCGCCATAAATGACATCAAAGCTGCGCGCCTGGGTGAAGCGGAGCTTATCCGGCGGGGATAAACGCAGCATAATTTCGCCAAACGTTACCACTCTCGTCATCATTTTCCTCCAGTCTTTGTTCGTGCTTTATTCCTGCTACAATCGATGCAGATGAAAGCCTCCATCCACGTTGATTACTTCACCCGTCGAGAAGGGCAGCAAGCCCTCGGCGATGGCAACCACAGCTTTGCCGACGTCCTCGGGCTGGCCCCAACGCCGAATGGGCGTAATCCCTTCCTCCAGAATCAAACGGTCATATTTCTCTTGCACCACCGAGGTCAAATCCGTGGCGATAATCCCCGGGCGAATTTCATAGACGTTGATGCCGTATTCGGCCAAACGGTCAGCCCACAGCTTGGTCATCATGCTCATCCCCGCTTTGCTGATGCAATATTCCGCCCGAGCGGGGCTGCTGGTATACGCGCTGATCGAACTGATGTTGACAATGTTTGGGGATGGAATTTTCCCCTCTTGGAGCAGAGCGACCATCTCGTTGGCCACTCGCTGGGTGAGGAAAAACGGCCCGGTCAAGTTGATGCTCATGACTTCTTCGTAACTTGCTTCCGAGACCTGGAGCATGTCCACGCGTTGGCGCGGACCCACCCCGGCGTTGTTGACCAAGAGATCGATGCGGCCAAACTGCTCCAAGGTGGCATCCACCAGGGTTTGCAAGTCCGCTTCTCGGGCCATGTCGGCCTGAACGATCAGCGCCGAGCCGCCTACGGCTTCGACCAACGCTTTGGCTTCCTGAGCCGCGCTTTGATTGCTGCGGTAATTGATCACCACCGCCCAGCCGCGCTCGGCCAATGCCAGCGCAATCCCGCGGCCAATCCCGCGGCTGCTCCCCGTCACAATAGCAACTCGATCGTTGGTCATGGTTTCATGCCTCCAAGCTCAGGGCTTTCTCTAAGGCTTCCACAAAGAAGTGCTCGCCCCACATCACGCTTTCATCCACGCCAAGACCCTTATTGAGATGATACATGCCGTGCTTGAGAATCCCCTCCCAGCCGGGGGTTTGATCGGCGAGGTAGTCGGGTCCGGTGAGCGTATCCAAGATGATCAGCGCCGCTCGCCGGTACCGGGCCGCATAAACGGGATCCTGCACGATGTGAGCCAAGTTGAGCATGCCGCTGGCCGCGATCGCAGCGGCGGAGCTTTCCACCCGATCCTGATGGCCGTCCCAATCATTGGGCGGAATCCCCGGCCCGAAGGGCGCATCCCGGTCGAAGCTGGTACTTTCGATGTAAAAATCAGTGCAATCCTGGGCTGTTTGCAAATATCGCCTCTCTCCGGTCAGTTGGTAGGCGGTGCCAAAGCCATACAAGGCCCAGGCCTGGCCGCGCGCCCAGGCGGAATCGCCCCGCCAGCCCTGATGAGTCGACTGGCGCAAGAACTCGCCTGTCTCCAGGTCGAAGATACCCTCATGGGCGCTGCTGCCGTCCCCACGGATCAAGTGACGGCGGGTGGTCAAACAGTGCCGGTGCGCCTTGGCGAGCAGTTCTTCGTCGTCACGCTGCATCGCTGCATAGAAAACGATGCCCACGTTCATCATAATATCGATGAATAGAGAATCTTCGGCCACAAAGGAACGCAGATAGCCCCCCCTCTCTTTGAAACGCTTGCCCATGGTTTGCCCGGCGGTAATGACAACTTCGTTGATCTCCTCATTCCCGGTCAGGTCGTACCAGCGTTTCCAGGTTGACCAGAACAAAAAGCCAAGATCGTGGACGTTGCGGTCGTGTTTGCGCTCTTCGATCAAGCGGGAATAATGCTCGGCACGCTCACGCCAAATGGGGTCGCCCGTGCGGCGATGGAAAATCCACATCATCCCGCCGAGAAAGCCCTCGCACCAATTGGTCCAGGCTTCACCCTCATGTTTCCAGACCCCGTTCTGGGTATACATGGGGAAATAATCCGGATGCGTTTCGATCAGATTCTCTACCTGCTCCTGGGCAAAATCAAACGCCTTTTGAAGTTTGGGGCGCAACTGATCTGAGTTCGGTTCGGCAATCATCTCTGCTCCTTTGCCAAGTATTCACCTACCAACCGTCCGCTGGTCATCGCCCAGGCGATGTGTAAGCCGTGGCCCCATAAAATCTGCCCGCCGAGGCCGTTTTGGCCGACGGCGTACAAGCCGGGGATCGGCTCATCGTTTTGATCCAAGGCTTGAAATCGTTTGTTGATCGCTACCCCGCCCTCCGTGGTGGTGAAGTAGGCCTTGGCTGGGCCCAGCAAAATCCAGGGGGCGTCTTCGAGATCACTCTCGCGGACAGCAGTTTCGAGATTCTCCAAGGATAGGCCGCGTTTCTCCGCAATCGCGGCCAGGCTATCTCCCTTGACAGCAACGTCGGGCCGCAGGCGGAGATAATCGTCGGCGTAAGCGTAGCCAATTTTAGGCGCCGTGGAAATGAAATCGGGCCATTGGCTATATTTTTCGATCAGGTCTCGATCCAAGAGAATGTAGCAAATCTTGCCCGGCTGTTGGGCAATCGCAATTTCGCGCTGGGGCCACTCGGTCTCATCACAAAAACGCTCCCCGCGCTGATTGACCAAAATGGCGCCGTCTTCAAAGAGAGAATCTTCAGGATGCTGCCAGGTGACCAGCAAACGCTTGATCATCGCGCTCATGATGAAATCAGGCATCAGAGGGACAAAAAAGCCTATCAGGCGGGTGAGGGGCCCGCGAGTGGGCAGCAACTGTTGAAACGTTTTGGATTTGGGGGGCACAAAGCGGAGCTCTGGCCCGTAGGTAACGTCCATGTTGATCAGATCAGCCCCGGCGGATTCGGCCAAACGGTGACCATCACCCGTGGCCCGTTCGCTGATCCCCTCGATGGGAGCAAAGCGATCCCCCTTGAAACGGGCGATCATCTCCGACGAATTGGCGTAATCACCCGCCGCGAGAACAACTCCGCGATCGGCAAACAAGTCAACCCGCTGCCCCTCCACCTCAGCGACCACGCCGACGACGCGGCCATCCCGATGAATCAGATCGATCACGGGCGCGTTCGTCAAAATCGTCCCGCCCGCTTGAATCAACTTGGCGTGCAAAACGGTGATATAGGCCTTGGCACCGGGGACGACATTATGCATCCGGGGGACGCGGTTAGGCGGCTCTGGATTAGGCCCGTAGAAGCTCAGGCCCATGTCCCTGAGCCAGGTCAGCGTGTCGGCGCCGTGACTGAGGAACCAGCGGCGAAGTTCATCGTTGTTGCGCGCTTCGATTTCTGGGGGCGCAAAACGGCTCGCGTCTTCGGCATGGGCGTCAAGGGAATCGGAAATCCCCTCCTGTTCCTGCATCTCGGTCTGGTTAGCGGTGAAAGAGCCGACGGCGATGCCGGTCGCGCCGCCCAATTCGGCATGCTTCTCCAGCAAGAGCACATCGGCGCCTTTTTGGGCTGCGCTGACCGCGGCCGCAAGACCGCTCCCTCCCCCGCCAACGACCACGACATCATAGTTTGTTTTCATCAGAGCAATCCTTCTTGGGGATAGGATGCGCCCAGGCGCTGCGAGATCTGACGAGCAGCCTCGCGCACTCTGGCACCATAATCAGGGATTTTTTCTTCCGGGAATCGTTGAATCGGAACGGACAGGCTGATCGCTGCCACCGGCCTGTGTTGATAATCGAAGATCGGAGCAGCGACGCAACGGCCCCCAAGTTCGTTCTCTTGATCATCAAGAGCAAAGCCGCGTTGGGCCGTTTCGGCTAAAGCATCAAAAAACGCCCCGGGATCGGTGATCGTCCGCGGCGTGACATGAACAAAATCGTACTGGTCGATGAATTCATTCAGCTCTTGGGATGGCAAACAGGAGAGGATCGCCTTCCCCAACGCGGTGCTGTGAATCCGCTCGCGCTTGCCAATCTCCGAACGCATCCCCAGCATGTTGTCCCCATGCATCCGCTCGATGTAAACGACATAATCACCATCGCGAATGGCCAGATTGACGCTCTCGTTGCACTCGTTGCGCAAATCTTCGAGAATGGGCGTAGCGATTTCGCGCAAATCGAACTGGGCCAAGAAAACTCCCGCCCGCTCGGCCAGCTTGGAGCCGAGGCGATATTTGCGCGTTTCGGCGTTCTGCTCCAAGAAATCATTCTGCTCCAAGGTGAAAATGATCCCCGCAGCCGTGCTTTTGGGCAAATCCAGCGCCCGGGCGATGTCCGTCACGCCAAGTTCTGCCGTGTTGCGATCAAAGAGATTGATGATGTCGATCGCTCGCTGGACAGACCCGATGATGCGTTTTTGTTTTGACATAGCAATTCAATTCATCCAAAAACGGGAAAAGATCGTTCGGTATTGCCGAACACAGTTTGTGACTACCAATGTTTTTATGGTATCATAAGGCTAAATTGGTTGTCAAGTAGATGTTGGCTCAAAACAATGCCCAAAGACCTGAACAAACTGTGTATCCATACGATTACGACCAAGCCCTGGCCGCTGGAAACAGCGATCCGTAAATACGCCCGGGCAGGTGCGAAAGGTATCACCATCTGGCGGGAAGCCCTGGAGGGATACCAACTCAAGTCCGTGCGGAGAAAGATTGACACGGCTGGCTTGACGCTGGTCTCGTTGTGCCGGGGCGGATTCTTTCCCGCAAGGCGAGAAACCGCGCGTCAAGCTGCAGTTGAAGACAATCTCAAAGCCCTGGATCAGGCCGCGGCGCTGGGCGCCCCCCTGCTGGTTCTGGTTCCCGGCGCGAACCCGGAACAACCCTTGCGGACATCGCGAGATCAAATTCGGGCCGGGGTCGAGGCGATCCTGCCGCGGGCTGAGGCGCTCGGCGTCAAGCTAGGGATCGAACCTCTCCACCCGATGTACGCCGACAGCCGCTCGGCGATCAACACGCTCAAACAGGCCAACGACCTTTGTGACAAGATCAACTCTCCCTTCCTCGGCGTCATTGTGGATGTATACCATCTCTGGTGGGATCACGACCTGCAAGCTGAGATAAACCGCTGCGGCGAGGCTGGCCGCTTGTTCGCCTTCCACATTTGCGATTGGAAAACGCCGACAAGGGACATCCTTAACGACCGCGGCCTGATGGGAGAAGGATGTATCCCCGTGCCCCAACTTCGAGCCTGGGTCGAAGAAGCGGGCTTCGACGGCTACCATGATGTTGAAATTTTTTCCGATCACTATTGGAACATGGATCAAGACCGCTTTCTCAAGAAAATCAAAGATGCCTATCTTCAGTACACTTGAAAAGGATCCTGAATGAGCAAAGTTTTGGTGACACCCCGATCATTTGGGAGCAGCGATGATTCTCTGAAAGCAACTCTGGAGGCGGCTGTCGATGAGGTCATCTATAATCCCGTCGGGCGGCCGATGGGGGCCGATGAACTCGTCGAGATCGTCGCGGACATCGACGGTTGGATCGCCGGGCTGGATCACATCGACGCCGAGGTGATCGCCGCGGCCCCGCGTTTGCAGGTCATCGCCCGCTATGGCGTCGGCCTGGACCGGGTCGATCTCGACGCGGCCACTCGCCGGGGCATCATCGTGACCAACACCCCCAGTGCGAATGCCGCTTCTGTTGCCGAACTTGCCATCGGCTTGATCCTGGCCCTGGCCCGCCAAATTCCCCAAGCCGACCGAGCGACGAAACAGGGGGACTGGCCGCGTATCGACGGGGTTGGGTTGCGGGGCAAGACGGTCGGCCTGATCGGGCTGGGCGCGATCGGCAGCGCCGCAGCCCAACGCCTGAACGGTTTTGGGTGTAAAATCCTGGCGACCGACCCTAATATCCCCAATGACTATGCGCAGGACGACGTACAACTTCTGGCCTTACCGGACTTGCTTGGCAAGTCTGATTTCGTCTCACTACACGTCCCGGCACTGCCCTCCACCGTCGGGATGGTCGACGCGGCTTTCCTCGCCAAGATGAAACCGGGTGCCTTCCTGGTCAATACCGCTCGCGGCGAACTCATCAACGAACAGGCTCTTTACCAGGCGCTGGCCAAAGGTTATTTGCGCGGCGCGGCCTTGGACTGCCTGGGGCAAGAACCTCCCCGCCCTGAGAATCCTCTGTTAGAATTGCCCCAGGTGATCGTCACGCCCCACGCCGGAGCCCACACCGATGAAGCCGTCGATGCAATGGGCCGGATGGCCCTGCAAGCCTGCCTGGCCGCGCTAGATGGCAAGAAGCCCGAGCATGTCGTCAATCCTGAGGTCTATACGAAATTATGACGAAGAAAAAATCATTCTCAGAACCCTGGTATCTCGGTGTCGATCTGGGCACCAGCAGTTGCAAGACTGTGATCATCGATGCCCATGCTCACGTATTGGGATTCGGCGCCAGCGAGTACGCCGCCAGCGATACTAAGTCGACCTGGCAAGAACAAGACCCCCTGGCTATTCTGGAAGGGATGATTCGGGCCGTTCAAGCTGCCACGACTGATGCGGGCGATTTATCCGCTCCCTGCGGAGGCCTGAGCCTGGGGGGCGCGCTGCACAGCGTGATGTCGCTGGATGACGCCGGGGAGCCGCTCACCGGGGTGATGACCTGGGCCGATGGCCGCGCCGTGGAACAGGCTCAGAGATTACGCGGCCGGCCCGAAACCGCCGATCTGTACGCCAAAACCGGCTGCCCCATCCACGGGATGTACCCGCTCTACAAGATCATCTGGCTGCGGGAAAAACGCCCGGATATTTTTCAACAGGCAGCCCGTTTCGTCTCAGCCAAGGAATATATTTTTGCCCAAATGACGGGCCAGGATTGGATTGACCCGAGCCTGGCCGCGGGATCCGGGTTGCTCAACACGCATACCTTGAGCTGGCATTTGCCAGCCTTGGAGCTCGCCGAAGTCAACCCCGACCAACTTTCCAGGCTCCATCCCCCCACCGAAGCACATCAGGGCCTGGAGCCTTCGTTGGCCGATAGGATGGGCATCCCGGCGGATACGCCTGTGGTGCTCGGCTCGTCAGACGCGACCAACTCCAATCTGGGCGCCGGGGCGGTGCGGCCGCATCAGGCCACGCTCAACGTCGGCAGCAGCGGAGCGTACCGCTTCATCGCGCCGGAGCCGATTCTCGATCCCAAGGCGCGCAGTTGGTGCTACGCCATCGACGAGAATCATTGGCTGGTCGGCGGAGCGATCAACAACGCCGGGCTGGCGCTCTCCTGGTGGCGCGATGCTCTCAACAAAATCATGGCTAACGATGGTCAAGTTTCCTTTGGCGCCCTGATCGAGAAAGCGGAGGAAGTCGAGGCCGGGGCCAAGGGATTGCTGTGCCTGCCATTTTTGGCCGGGGAACGGAGTCCCTATTGGAACCTGAACGCCAGGGGCAGTTTCTTCGGCCTGACGCTGGAGCATGATGCCCGCCACATGGCCAGAGCCCTGCTCGAGGGAGTCGGCTTTTCCGTCCGAAGCCTGGATGAAGTCCTCGTCGAGCAAGGCGCCAAGATCGAAGAGGTGCGCGCCTCGGGCGGATTCACCAAATCCAATTTTTGGATGGAGATGATCAGCAGCGCCTTGAAACGTGAGTTGACCGTGCCTGCCTGGGGCGAGACATCCAGCCTGGGAGCTGCTTTTTGGCCGCTGCTGGCCGCCGGGGTGGTCGATCAACTTGAAGACCTGGGAAGCCTGGTCAAGCTCGACCAAACATGCCGCCCCAACCGCCGAGACGCGGCGATCTACGATCAACTTTATCCCCTGTATCGCGATTTATATACAACCCTGGAATCATCTTTCGATCGCATCGCCGATTTGCAAAGGCAATCGGCAAAAAGAAGTTAATCTCAAACGCTATGCTCGGCGAGGCCAATGGTGTCTTTCTCCGAGCCTGAAAGGAAAAAACATGCAATTCTCCCCCTCGATTTACGAACACGCTGCCCGAGTTATCGACCGCAATATTTGGGAGGTTTCTCGGGATCAGGATTTGCTCGCCAAAGGCAACATCAAAGCCTTTGAACTTTACGAACACGAGCCTGTCGTTGTCGGCATCGATATTTACAACCTGGAGGCGGAAGCCTACGGGGCGACGGTGGCAAAACCGGGCGGCAATGGCATCCCCGCGATCGTCGACCACCCCTACTCCTCCGTCGATGATATTTTGGCACTGTCACCCTTCAACCCAAAGACGGATGGGCGCATCCCCATGGCGATCGCGGCGGCAAAACAGGTCGCCGAAGCCTGCCCGGAGGCCGATGTCCGCTTGCCGCTTGGTGGCCCTTTCTCGATCACGACCAACCTGATCGGATTCGAAAATTTGCTCTTGGCCACCCTGGATGACCCTAAAAAGGTGACCAAGGCACTCAGCCATCTGGTCGAGGGACAGGTGGCCTTCACCGAAGAAATCGTCGCCAACGGTCTCGATATCGCCTTCTTTGAATCTGCAGCTGCCCCTCCGTTGATCTCTCCGCAGCAATTCAAGGATGTGGAGCTGCCCGCCCTGAAAAAGATCATGGATGAGACCAGCAAGGTGGTCGGCCACCCGGTCCCCTGTGTGATCGGGGGAAATACGAACCCGATCCTGGATTCGATGCTCGACACCGGCACCCGCTACCTGGTCTGCCCGGTAGAGACCGATCAAGTGGCTTTTATGAAGAAGATGGAAGCCTATCCCGAGGTGATGGTGCGGATCAACATGGACCCGCGCACGATCACCTCGATGAACATGGAGGCGACAAAACAAGAAGTCGACCGCGTCTGGGCGCTGGCAGAAAACCGCGAGAAAGTCTGCCTGGGGACAGGATGCCTGCCCTATGAAACCGACCCGGAGATGGTCTTGAAAGTGCGGGAATATATTATGGCTAAATCTAGGGAATAAATAGCATTTAAGTTCAATGAAAAAACTACTTTAACGCGGAGACGGCGGAGAGCGCAGAGAATTATTTAAAAGTTTGAGCCAAAAAGGTGTCTTCTCAATATTTTAGGGAAACGATTATGCAGCCGGGGTTTCTACGCCGAAGGCGCACACAGTGACCCCGTGGGAGCGAGATTTGGTACCCCTTCGGGCACACCAAATGGGTGCACACCGTATGGCTACGCGAAAATCTCGGCGTTTGCCGAAGGTACGCAAAGCGTCTATGTCTCTTGCGGTGAGTTTCAGTAGCTCACGAAATTGATTGACAAAAGGGCCAACTTCGGATAAGGCTTGCTTTTAGGGGGATAAGGCCGATAAAACCCGTCGCATAATCTTCCCAATTTAATCAACAAACCAGGATCGTGAACAAAAAAGCCCGCTGCATCGCATTACAACGGGCTGAAACAGTTAATGGAACGT
>CAZJBA010000048.1:0-19090 GCA_964544065.1 uncultured Anaerolineales bacterium
CCGAAGCCAAAAAAAGATTGACAGCTCTAGATTCTTTTGATACATTATTTGTATCTTCTTACAAAAAATTGGATGCCGCCTTTGGCATGGCGCGCCTCCGGCGACCAAAAAATCAAAGATACCAACCTTCTTCCAAAAAGAAAAAAACCAGCGGAGGCATCATGACCCTTCCTTTTTCTAGCGCCAAAATGGCGCCGTTTGGTTAACAATCTTTTTTCGTTTTAATGAGGAGTAAGCTTATGGATTTCCTTCGTGGGTTTGGAGAAAAAAGCGAGGCCCCGGGGGTGAGTGCGTTTGCCTTCATCTTGCGTGTGCTCGTAGCAATTGTTATTCCAGCAATTGCCTTTTATGTTCTCTATCAGGGTTTTCTCTTTCTGCGTGACAGCCAAGCGCCACGGAGCGTCATTGCTTTGGTAGCTATCGTTTGGGGCGTCGGCGGCGTTGCTGTGTTGTATTGGATTTTCAATAGCATTGTTGAAGCGTTGCCGGTTGACTGGACCGCCCGCCTGCAGCCATTTGTCTTTGTCGGTCCAGCTATGGCTATTTTGTCATGGTATCTGGCTTTGCCTACAGTGCGCACGTTCTGGATCAGTCTCTTCGATCGGAAAGGCCCGCCAAAAGAACTATCGATTTTCCAACAAATCGCAAGCGATCGTTTTGTCGGCCTGAGCAACTATGTAGCTATCTTTACCGAACGGTTGATGTTGGAAGCATTCCGCAATAACCTGATGTGGATTATCTTCGGCAGCACCTTCTCTGTTGTCTTTGGTCTGGTTGTCGCTGTTCTGGCAGATCGAAGCCGTTATGAGAAGATAGCCAAATCGTTTATCTTTTTGCCCATGGCGATTTCCTTCGTTGGAGCGAGTATTATTTGGAACTTTATCTACGAATTTCGGCCCGTTGGCCAGCCACAGGTCGGTTTACTTAATGCTTTTGTTGTAAGTCTTGGGGGGCAACCAAAGGCCTGGCCACAACTGGTTGAAATCATGCCGTGGAACAATCTCTTTCTGATTGTTATCGTCGTTTGGCTGCAAGCTGGATTCGCGATGGTTTTGTTTTCTGCGGCCTTGAAAGGCATTCCGGAAGAGTTGTTGGAAGCCAGCCGGATCGATGGCGCTAATGAATTCCAGATATTTTTCAAAATCATGATTCCCTACATTCAAGGGACAATCATCACCGTTTTTACGACCATCATCATCTTCACCTTGAAGATATTCGACGTAGTCTGGGTGATGACCGGCGGGCAATTTGGCACTCATGTGATTGCCACCCAGTTTTACCGGCAAGCATTTACAGCCGGTAACAAAGGCTTTGGTTCGGCCATCGCCATCATATTGCTTATCGCTGTTATCCCAGTGATGATCTATAATCTAAGACAATTTGGGGAACAGGAGGCCTTCTAATGGGTAGCGCAACCAGAAAACGACTGCTTGGTAGCTTGTTTGTCAATGGCACATTGCTCGTACTTGTCCTTTTATGGACCATTCCCACCTTAGGTATTTTTGTATCCTCGTTTCGCCATCGAGACGATATCGCCAGCTCGGGTTGGTGGAGTATCTTGCCGCATAAAGAATGGAAACCGATTGCGGAAATCGATCCTAAGGCTGAAGGGCTGAACCCTGATGAAGTCATGGAGATCGAGGGCGCGACGGGTACGTTCGAAGAGTTTCGGGAAGGAATCGCAACACCGGACGGAAAACGAATCACCTGGATAGGCAACAAACGCATTGGCTGGGTTGAAGTGCAGAAACAGGTTTGGACCGTGAATTGGTCGTTCACATTTGATAACTACAAACAGGTTTTGGCCGGTCAAGATTTTGAATTTTCCACGGCGGGTGGCATTGTCGAAGTTGTCCCGGGCGATGATATGACTGGGGCTTTCTTGAACAGTTTGGCTGTGGCCGTGCCCTCAACGGTGATTCCTATTTTGATCGCGGCTTTTGCCGCCTACGGCTTCGCCTGGATGCGTTTCCCCGGGCGACGCTGGATGTTCATCATGGTGGTTGCTTTGCTCGTTGTCCCTCTTCAGATTGCTCTGGTTCCAGTCTTACGAGACTACAAATTGCTAAATCTAAATGGGACCTTTTTAGCTATCTGGTTAGCACACACGGGTTTTGGTCTGGCGTTAGCAACCTATCTGCTCTACAATTACATCAGCGGTCTGCCGCGCGAAACGCTGGAGTCGGCCTTCATCGATGGGGCATCACACTTCACTGTATTCACCCGGCTGATTCTGCCGCTATCGGTACCAGCTTTGGCTTCATTCGCCATCTTCCAGTTCCTCTGGGTCTGGAATGATTACCTGGTAGCGTTGGTTTTCCTGGGCGGCAACCCAGAGTTCGAGCTTGTCACCCAGCGCATGGCCGCGATCGTCGGCTCACGAGGCCAAGACTGGCATCTGTTGACATCAGGCGCTTTTGTTTCCATGGTGTTGCCTCTGCTGGTTTTCTTCTCGTTACAGCGCTTCTTCGTGCGCGGTCTCCTGGCAGGGTCTGTCAAAGGCTAACTGCCTTTATCCCCTTTCCAGTACCTTCTCAATATTTCGGGGATGTGTAGGGCGGATTTCCCTATCCGCCGCATTTTCGGCAGGTAAGGATATTGTCCTACGCGCCTTCCCCATTTTTGAGAAGATACCCCATGAAGGATAAAAGACCAGCTATGCAAACCAGTTACCAATTTCCCGAAAACTTCCTCTGGGGCACTGCCGCCTCAGCCTACCAGATCGAAGGCGCTTGGGACGCCGATGGCAAAGGCCGCAGCATCTGGGATACGTACACGCGCCTGCCCGATCGGATACTCAACGGCGACACCGGCAATGTCGCCTGCGATCACTACCACCGCATGCCCGAAGACGTTGCTCTGATGAAAGAAATGGGCATCCCCTGTTACAGCTTCACCGTTTCGTGGACGCGAATTCTGCCCCAAGGGCGCGGGGAGGTCAATCCCAAGGGGTTGGACTTCTATGACCGTTTGGTAGATGCTTTGCTCGCGGCCGGGATTCAACCCAAAGCCACCCTCTATCACTGGGGCTTTCCCCAGGCATTGCAAGACCTTGGCGGCTGGCCCAACCGTGACAGTGCCAATTGGTTCGCCGACTACGCCAGCGTGGTCTTCGAGGCGCTCGCCGACCGGGTCAAAATCTGGGCCACGCACAACGAGCCTTGGGTGGCCGCTTTCCTCGGCTACGGGGCCGGAATCCACGCCCCGGGCATCTGTGATGCCACCAAGGCTTATCAGACTGCCCACCACCTGATGCTAGCTCACGCCAAAGCCGTGCAAGTCTACCGGCAGGGCGGCTATGATGGGAAAATCGGGCTGATCCTCAACCTCAACCATCTCATGCCCGAAAGCGACCGCCCTGAAGACATCACCGCCACACAGCGCGTCTACGATGAGACCCACAGCATCTTTCTAGACCCGATTTACAAAGGCAGTTATCCGGAAAAGTTCTTTGAGTGGCTGGGGCCACATCGTCCCGACATCGAACCAGGTGACCTGGCATCGATGCGTGGAACCTGCGACTATCTGGGGTTGAACCACTACAACTCCGACACGGTGGCATACGATCTCTTCGGCGGCTGGCTGAAAGCGCGCCTGACTCCCTACGCCGCTCCCGGCTGGGGCTATACCGAAATGGGCTGGGGCATCAATCCCGCCGGGCTGAAGGCCGAAGTGATGAACATCAAAGACAATTACGGCAATCCCGACCTTTACCTGACCGAAAACGGCTGCGCCATGCCCGACCAGCCTGATGAAAACGGATTCGTAGCTGACTACGATCGCATCCGTTTCATCAAGGCGCACATGCTGGCCTTGCACGAAGCCATCCAAGAGGGTGCAAACGTCCATGGTTATTTTTTGTGGAGCTTCTTCGACAACTTCGAGTGGGAGCGCGGCTACAGCAAACGATTCGGCCTGGTACGCGTCAATTACAATACGCTCGAACGCGCGCCCAAACAAAGCGCGTATTGGTTCCGTGACGTGATTCGCAAGAACGCCATCTCTCTCTAGCTTCACGCCCGTTGGCGATGCAGAAACAGCGCTCGACGCTTGTCGCCAAGGGGTGCGGTACAGACCCGCGGAGTACCATCACGTGTTTTTGAAAATTCAGAATCGCTGAAACGAAAAACGCGAAAGTTTGACGATTCTATACTCTTATGCTATATTGGGTTAAACAATGGGGCAGCCAATAAAGCTCTCCGGGCATGTTTCGCCGCCTACACCGCCTCGGGGACGGTGTTCAAGAGCAGGCTCAGTTTGATGTGTCTCCAAATACGATCCCCCTGAGAAACTAGCGCTTGGATATTGCTCTTTGGATGATAGACTGCTATACTAAGGGTATAATCTCAGTTTTTCTATCTGCTGAAAACTTAGACAGCATCTTTGGTTGTTTCATGTATCGGGGGTTGAATCATAATGGACACTACTGAGAAGTGTTACAACAACGACCAAAGTTTTTGAAAGGAGGTGATGAACAAAAACCAATCCAATTCCTATTCTATTCTGTTTGACCATTTCATCTAGAAAATCTAATTAGGAGAAGGAAGATATGTTTAAAAAATCAAGACTGTTTTTAATCCTGGCTCTTTTGGTCTCGTTTTCTCTGGTGTTTGGTGCATGTCAACCCGCACCCGAACCAACAGAGGAAGAAGTCGTTGAAGAGGCGGAAGAGGTTGAAGAGCCTGCCGTTGAGGTAGACTTTCCGGTCATGCCGGATGGCGCCCTCGAGGAGGCTTTGACCGGCGCATATGAAGGCACCACCGTCACCGTTGATGGCGCTTTCGAAGGCAACGACCCCGATGGTGTCAAGATGAACCGATCGGTTGAGGCTTTCGAAGAAGCAACCGGCATCGATGTCAATTACATCGGCAACAAAGAATTCGAAGCGACCATCTCCGTCCGTGTCGAAGCTGGCGATGCTCCTGATATCGTCGACTTCCCCCAACCGGGCAAGATGGCCAACTTCGTGGCCGATGGCCAAGTCGTTGATGTGACCACCTTCTTGCCCGAAGAGTGGCTCAGCCAGCAGTACAACCAAAGCTGGCGTGACATGGCCACCATCAACGGACAAGAATCAGGCGTGTTCCATCGCTTCAATGCCAAGAGCCTGGTCTGGTATCCCAAAGACGATTGGGAAGCTGCCGGTTACGAAATCCCCGAAACCTGGGACGAACTCATGGAGCTGAACCAGACCATTGCAGATGACGGCGACACCCCCTGGTGCATCGGCATCGAATCTGGCGCTGCCACTGGATGGGTTGCCACCGACTGGACCGAAGAAATGATGCTGCGCACCACGTCGTTGGACAACTACGACGCCTGGGTCGCTGGCGAACTGCCCTTTGACTCCCCCGAAGTGAAGAATGCCGTCGAAACCTGGAGCGAACTCTGGTTCAACGATGACTCTGTCCTCGGCGGACGCGACTCCATCGTTTCGACCTTCTTTGGCGATTCCCCCGCCCCGATGTTCGAAGATCCCCCCAAGTGCTGGATGCACAAACAGGGTAACTTCATCACCGGGTTCTTCCCCGAGGGCGTTGAGGCTGGCGTGGACTATGGTTTCTTCTACTTCCCGCCCGTCGACGAAGAATACGGAAAACCCTTCCTGGTCGCTGGCGACGTAATGGCCATGTTCAACGATCGGCCTGAAGTCCGCGCTCTGATGGAATACTTCACCGTTCCGCAATCGGCCGTTGGTTGGCTCGAGGGCGGCGGTGCTTTGGCCGCTCACCAGACAGCCACACCCGATATGTACGGCGTGGAACTCGAAGCCGGCATTGCCGAACTCGTTACCGAAGCAACCAGCTTCCGCTTCGATGGCTCTGACCTGATGCCCGGCGAAGTTGGCGCTGGCTCCTTCTGGGAGCAGATCTCCAGCTATGTGGCTGGCTCCATTGAACTGGAAACCGCCATGCAAGAGATCGACGCCTCCTGGCCCGAAGCTGGCGAAGTGGCTGAAGAAGAAAAGATCCCGCTAACCCTTTATTACATGCCCGTAACCCGTTTCTACTATCCCAGCCCGAAGGAAATTGCCGAGGCCATGGCAGCTGATTTGGCCAAGGCAGGCATTGAGGTTCAACTCGAACTTGCTGGCGACTGGCCGACTTACTTGGGCCTCCGCCGCGAAGGCAAGTTGGATGGTCTCTACATGCTTGGTTGGGGTGGTGATAATGGTGACCCCGATAACTTCTTGAACTACTTTTTCGGGTTCTCATCTGCTGACCAAGTTGGCGACGATCCCGCAGCTTGGGAAAAGAGTCCTGAACCTCGTGAGGGGTGGTATGGAAACACCGAAGTTTCTTACAAGCTTTACCAAGCATCCATCACTCCAAATCGAGAGGACCGTGAAGCTCTTTACGAAGAAGTTGAGCAAATCCTTCACGATGATATTGCTCGTATATGGATCGCCCACAATAACACGCCACTAATATTCTCTAGCGCTGTTGATGGTTATATTCCTCAACCTGTTGGTGCTGACTATTATGAAGGCGTGACCGTTGAGGGTTCTGATACCTTCATCTTTGGCCGTGGCGGCGACTCCGTCCAATTGGATCCCGCACTTGTCACTGATGGTGAGAGCTTCCGCGTTACTGGTCAAGTTCTTGAACCACTCTATCAATATGAGCCTGGCTCCACTAAGCCAATTCCTGCTTTGGCAGAGGAATGTGTACCCAACGAAGATAGCACTGAGTGGACCTGCTCGCTGCGTCAAGGCGTAAAGTTCCATGATGGAACTGACTTCAATGCCGACGCTGTCATTTTCAACTTTGACCGCTGGCGTTTATCTGATCATCCCTATCACTTTGATAGCCAAGTATTCGAGTACTATGAATACATGTGGGGTGGTCTTGATGATAACAGTGTCATTGCGTCTGTTGAAAAAGTTGATGACTATACCGTCAAGTTCGTTTTGACCGACCCTCTAGCTCCTTTCCTAGCAAACTTAGCTATGGATATGTTTGCCATCTCTAGCCCGGCAGCCATTGAAGCTGCTGGCGAAGACTATGGTCTCCCTGGTACTGGAGCAGTCGGCACTGGGCCCTTCAAGTTTGTTGAATGGGTCGAAGGTAACCATATCACCGTTGAAGCTAATGCTGACTACTGGAACGGCGCTCCTAGCATAGACGAGGTTGTCTTCCGAGTCATCGCTGATGACTCTGCTCGTTTCCTCGCTCTTCAAGCTGGCGACATTCATGGTCTTGAACAAGCAGTTGTAGAAGATCTAGAAGCTGCTGAAGCTGCTGACGATCTCTACGTGGAAACCCGCCCTGCACTTAACACTGGCTATCTTGCATTCAGCTATCGAATTGTTGAATTCCAAGATCCGCTCGTCCGAGAAGCTATTGCCCGCGCTATCAACAAAGAGGGCTTGGTTGAAAACTTCTATGGTGCTTACGGTGAGGTTGCTTCTACTTTCTTGCCTCCGTTAATCTGGGGCCATAATGATGAAATTGAAGATTGGACATACGATCCTGAATTGTCCCGTCAACTGCTTGCTGAAGCTGGCTTCCCTGATGGCTTAAGTGAAGTTACCATTGATCCAAGCTTTACCCCATCTGAGTGATTTATTCACTTAGTTGAGATGCCCACATTCCGTGGGTGTGGTCTTTACGGCCACTCGAGTGGGAGAGGCAGAGTTTCGCCTCTCCCACTACAGTAATGAAAGGAGGACATCTTTGTCCCGTTATATTATTCGCCGAATATTTTCGGTCATACCTACACTTATTGGTGTCACCTTTGTCATCTTTATGTTCCAACGAATCATTCCCGGCGATCCGGCTGTTGCCATGTTGGGAGAACATGCCACCGATGAAAGCGTTGAACGGATTCGTGAGCAATTTGGCCTAAACCGCCCTCTTTTCCTAGATCGTGATGCGCTCGCTGCTGGAGACATTAATGGCTTCTTCGATAGCCAGTATATTCGTTATATGAATCGTCTCTTCAAATTAAATCTTGGTGAATCTATTCATCGCCGTATTCCAGTCGCTGAAACACTGGCTATACGATTCCCTGCCACCTTAGAGCTTTCTTTGTTATCCATAGTCATTGCCATTATTGTTGGTATTCCCGTTGGGATTGTTTCAGCAGCGAAACGTAACTCTGTTATAGACAGTATCAGCATGGTCGGATCACTAGTTGGTGTCTCGATGCCTATCTTCTGGCTAGGTTTGATGGAAATTATGTTTTTCGCAGTAATGCTTCAATGGCTACCTGCCGGGGGACGTCTCAGTACCGGCATTGAAATAAAATCTATAACCAAGCTTTTGCTTGTTGACAGCTTATTGACTGGTAATTGGGAAGGTTTCAAAGATGCCTTCCAGCATATTATCCTGCCTGCTGTCGCCTTGGCAACCATCCCGATGGGCATCATCGCTCGCATGACTCGCTCTAGTATGTTAGATGTACTCAAGGAAGATTATGTCCGCACTGCACGGGCAAAAGGTTTAGGTAGAGGTTTGGTACTTTTTCGCCACGCGCTCAAAAATGCCGCATTGCCTATTGTTACCATCATTGGTTTGCAAATGGGGACACTTCTCGCAGGTGCAGTATTGACTGAGACTATCTTCTCATGGCCCGGTATCGGTCGTTGGGTTTATGATGCGATCTTAGGGCGCGACTACCCCATTGTGCAAGGCGGCACCTTGGTGATCGCTCTTATTTTTGTTGGTGTTAACTTTTTTGTTGATATTACCTATGCGCTCCTAGACCCGCGCATACGCTACGATTGAGAGAATGAGAATCTATGCCCGAGATAACTTCTGAAGAAATTACTGTAACCGATTTTGCCGTAAGAGAACATCGCTCACTTTGGATGGACGCATGGCGACGATTGATCTCAAGTAATACCGCCCGGCTTGGCTTGTTTATCGTGGCTCTTTTTGTACTATCAGCGACTTTTGCGCATTTTTTATGGGACTATGACCCCAAACAAGATCTCGATTACTCACTCAAGCTTAAACCTCCTACTTTGATTGCAAATGAGGAAGTACCCTCTGTACATATTTTTGGCACTGATAAACTGGGGAGAGACATTTTCCGTCGCGTTGTGCATGGTGGTTGGAACTCATTGCGCGTTGGCATTGTGGCAGTAGGTATTTCTCTTTTTGTTGGTGGTTTGATTGGTTTATTTTCAGGCTTCTATGAGAACATAAATTTAACAATAATAGAACGATTATTGTTATTTGGTTTTACTGGCTTGGTGATGGGTATGTTCTCTGCGTGGGTTGCAAAACAACCTTTTCAGGCTTTTCTTTTTGCAGGTTTGGGAATCGTAGCGACCTATTTTGAGGATTTCTATGAAGAGAAGCTTCTCCGTGTGGTCATTTTCGCGGGGATTGGTGCGGCAATTAGCGCAATTCCGGCGTTATTCGTCGGCAGTGCAGTCGCCTTGATCTGCGCAGTGTGGGGTTTTTTCACCGGTGCGCTACTTTCTCGTCCCCTCGAAGGAAATTTTTTTTCTAATACGATGATGCGTGTGATGGATGTCATTTTATCTTTTCCTGGCTACTTGCTTGCTATTGCTGTTGTTGCTTTTTTGGGGCCAGGTCTTGAAAAGGGTATGATCGCGATTGGTGTCGTTGGGATTCCCACATATGCTCGGTTGACACGCTCAGCGGCGTTAGCAGTAACCCAGAAAGAATATATACTTGCTGCCCGATCGGTCGGAGAGTCACACTCAAGAATCATTTTTCGTCACCTTACCCCCAATATTCTTTCGCCGATCATTGTCCAAACCACGATGGGGCTCGCCAATGCGATACTGTCGGCGGCTGCACTCGGCTTTCTTGGTCTTGGGGCCATCCCACCGGAACCAGAATGGGGAGCGATGCTTGGTGACAGCTATCGTTACTTGACCAGCGGCGCGTGGTGGGCAGTCTTGTTCCCCGGACTTGCAATCATGCTCAGCGTACTCGGCTTCAACTTGCTCGGTGACGGGCTGCGCGATGCCCTTGATCCTAAGTTGCGTACTTAGCGAGGTATCTATGACTTCTGTAATTGAGATCAAAAACCTAAAAACTCGCTTTTTTATAGACGACGGTGTTGTCAAAGCAGTAAATAATGTTTCTTATTCAATAGAAAGCAGCGAAATTCTCGGTGTTGTCGGTGAAAGCGGCTGTGGCAAAAGCGTACACGCTCTTTCGATTATGCAACTTATTCTCGATCCCCCAGGAAAGATCACCAATGGCGAAATTATCTTTGAAGGGCGTGATCTGCTTAAATTGAGCGAACGCGAAATGCGCGAAGTGCGCGGGCGCGATATCGCTATGATTTTTCAGGATCCAATGTCATCTCTGAATCCAGTCTTTACCATTGGATACCAGCTTGTTGAGGCTCTCCTTCTTCACAATGATATGACACGGAAGGAAGCGAACAAACGTGCTAGCGAATTACTCTCATTAGTTGGTATCCCCAGCGCCGAGGAACGCTTGAACGATTATCCCCACCAGTTCTCCGGTGGGATGCGGCAAAGAGCTATGATCGCGATGGGATTATCATGTAACCCAAAATTACTCATCGCCGATGAGCCAACTACAGCGCTGGATGTCACCATCCAGGCGCAGATCATTGACCTTGTCAAAAGACTCCAAAAAGAATTAGGAATGGCGATCATGTGGATCACGCATGACCTCGGCGTCGTCGCGGAAATAGCCCACCGGATCAATGTCATGTATGCTGGTTCGATCATCGAAACTGGGAAAGTCCGAAATATCTACAAGAACACAAAACATCCTTATACCATGGGGTTGCTTGGTTCCCTTCCCCGATTAGACAATCCCCCCGGCTCTGCATTAACTTCCGTTCCTGGCTTACCTCCAGATTTGTTAGCTCTGCCGAAAGGGTGTGCCTTTGCCGCCCGATGCAGTTTTCGTACCCAAAAATGTATCAAAGAGAAACCGACATTGGTTGATATCCCAGATGAAGACCATTCAGTAGCCTGCTGGCACTGGGAAGAAATTGCAGGAACAAAAACAAAATGAACACAAAACAAATTCCTCTTGTTGCAGTACGTAACCTAAAGAAATACTTTCCCATAAACAGCGGATTTTTTCAGAGAAAAGTGGGCGATATAAAAGCAGTTGATGGAGTTAGCTTTCAAGTTTTTCAAGGCGAAACTCTTGGTCTTGTTGGCGAGACCGGCTGTGGTAAATCAACCACGGGACGCACCATGCTACGACTATATGAACCTACGGCTGGCGAGATCATCTTCGATGGTGTAGACATGGCTACTCTTAGTGAGGGAAAGTTGCGCTATATTCGCCGTAAAATGCAGATGATTTTCCAAGACCCCTATGCCTCGCTTAATCCGCGCATGACAGTTGGTTCAATTGTCAGGGCGCCACTTGATGTTCATTCTAAAATGAGTGGTAAACAGAAACATAGCCGTATTCAGGAACTTCTCGACATCGTTGATCTAAACCCTGATTTTGTTAATCGCTACCCTCATGAATTCTCTGGTGGACAACGACAACGCATCGGTATTGCTCGCGCCTTGGCATTAGAGCCAGACCTCATTATCTGTGATGAACCGATTTCCTCTCTGGACGTGTCCATTCAGGCGCAAGTTGTCAATTTGCTTGAAGCGCTACAGAAAAAGATTGGATTGACTTATGTTTTCATTGCCCACGATCTGAGTATGGTGCGCCACATTAGCGATCGTATGGCAGTAATGTATCTCGGCAAAATTATGGAATTAGCAGATCGTAATGACATCTATCTCAATTCGTTACATCCTTATACCCAAGCCCTAATGTCTGCGGTTCCTGTTCCTGATCCTGATTTGGCGGCCGAACGTCAACGTATCATTCTCGAAGGCGATATTCCAAATCCTAAGAATCCACCTGTTGGTTGCAACTTCAGTACCCGATGTCCATTTGCTAAACAAAATTGTTTTATCGAAGAACCCGAATATCGCGAAATAAAGAGAAAACATTGGGTCGCCTGCCATTATGCCGAACAGTTTTTAGATTGACGGCTCGTTTCTGGCTAACTGGATTGACTTGACGTGCCTCAGCTTTTTTTATCCTGGGGCACGTTATTTTTTGACATTCTGCCTCGCCGCGGCTAAAATGGAACTGACAGGGAATAACGATCGCGCCGAAGAAAAATTGCACCCGCTCACAGACAAGGAGCCATTATGAGCGCATGGTCAGGTAAATATGTAATCGGGCTTACCGGCAACATTGCCACCGGGAAGAGTGTTGTCCGCAAGATGTTGGAGCATTTGGGTGCCTATGGCATTGACGCCGATGCCTTAAGTCACCGAGCGATGATGAAGGGAGCGCCTGGCTATCAACCCGTCCTTGAAACCTTTGGCAAGTGGACACTTGATTCCGATGGGCAGATCGATCGAGCAAAACTGGGCTCGATCGTGTTTTCTCACCCTGAGGCCATGGCCGCCTTGGAGCAGATTCTGCACCCCTTCGTTGGCCAGGCAGTTGACTTGTTGGTTGAACGTTCCGGGCACGATGTGATCGTCATCGAGGCGATCAAGTTGTTGGAAGGGGAATTGCACACGAATTGCGATTCCATTTGGGTGGCGGATGCTCCTCCGGAGAGGCGCGTCGAGCGTTTGGTTCGGCGCCGAGAGATGGATCGAGAAACGGCGCGGCAACGGGTCGCGGCCCAAACTCCCCAAGAAGAAAAAAATCAGGCCGCTGATGTCGTCATTCGCAACGATGGCAGTTTCGAGGCGACCTGGAAGCAAGTCTTGGCTGCTTGGGAAGAGACGGTCGCACCCGAGCAGGTGGAACCAACTCCCACGGAACGGGAGCCTGCTGCGGTTGGGGAAATGTTTGTCCAACGCGCCGGGCCGGGCGAAGCGCAAGCAATTGCCTCCTTCATCACCGCAATAGGCGCCGGAGATCGCCGGATGTCCTCCTCAGACGTCATGGCTGCTTTTGGTGAAAAGGCTTTCTTGCTCTTGAAAAAAGGGCAGGACATTGTCGGTATTCTAGGTTGGCAGGTTGAAAATCTAGTCACGCGTGTGGATGACGTTTTTATGGACGACGGCGTGGATTTGTCCGAGGGCGTTCATGAGATGATCGCAGAAGTCGAAACTGCTTCTGAAGAATTGCAGTGCGAGGCGGCTTTGTTGTTTCTCTCGCCCGAGTTGGCCCAGAGCAGTGACGTTTGGAAAAATTTGGGCTATGAAGCGCGCACGGTCAAGAATTTAAATGTGCGCGCCTGGCAAGAGGCTGCCATGGAATCGATGCCTGCGGGCACCGTGCTGTATTTCAAGCGACTGCGAGAAGACCGAGTCTTGCGACCGGTGTGAAAAAAGGGATAGTGGTCACAGTAAGTGATGGTTGCCTTCCAAAATGCTCTAGGCGGCGTCTCCGCCGCCGAGGACGGCGACTAGAGCCTATTCAACTTAAGCGTCACTTTATCTAACCACCACCAAAAAAGGATTTACAGACGAGATTGGCGATACGGTAATTGATGGACTACCTTCTTTTTATATTTGAGCGCTTAGATTGGCTGGGGGTCGTTGACGTTTTAATGGTCACGGCGGTTTTTTATGTGATTTTACGCACCTTGCAGGATACCCAGGCGATGGTCTTGTTGCGCGGCGGGCTTTTGTTACTGGCCCTGTTGGGACTACTCACCAGCCTGGAAGTTTTCCCTGCCTTCTCTTGGTTGGTCAGCAACGCCTTTCCCGCTCTGTTGGTGGCCATTCCGGTGATTTTTGCGCCGGAGATTCGCCGCGCTTTGGAACGGCTGGGGCGAACGGGAGACCTGGTATCCGCTCGCGGTGAAAAAGAGAATGGTGACATGGTTGACGATCTGGTCAGCGCCATCGTCCGCCTGTCTGACCGCAAACATGGCGCCTTGATCGTTTTGCAGCGGCTGGATGGTCTCCAAGAATACGTTCAAACCGGTGTTGCCTTGCATGCGCGCCAATCCCCTGAAATGATTTTGCAAATTTTCTATCCCAACACTCCCTTGCACGATGGCGCTATTATCATCAAAGGGGAGACCATTTTGGCGGCTTCTTGTGTGATGCCCCTTTCTACCAGCAGGAGCTTGATCACCACCCCGGAGCGAAAGATGGGTTTGCGGCACAGGGCCGCTTTGGGCACCTCGGAAGAAAGCGACGCCATTGCCATTGTCGTATCGGAGGAGACAGGCGTTATCTCGATTGCCTACAGTGGCCGCATGATCGGCAACTTATCCGTCGATCGTCTCCAGCGGATTTTGCGCACATTTTATAGACCGGAAAAATCGAAGAATCCCTTTATGGCTTTTGTTCAACGTATCTTCCCAGGCTTATCGTCACAACAGTTGGAGGAACGGCTGTGAACGATCGAAAATCAGGCCGGTTTGGCAAACATCTGAGCACCCTGATCATGGCTTTCATCTTTGCCGTGATCGTATGGGTTTCAGCCGTCACGTCGAGCGATCCCAATCGAGAAGAAACCTTCGATGTGCCCATTGAAGTCCTGGGTTTGGCCTCGGACCTTGAGATCACCAGTGACGTGCCCGATGCCTTGAGCTTGACCTTGATAGCACCCGAGAGTATTTTGGAAAAGATCGCCAAGGAGATCAACAGTTTGAATGCCTGGATTGATCTTTCCGAAGTGGACGCCGGAGTGTATACAGCGCCTGTTCAGTATCGGGTTCCTCCCAAGTTTCAGCCGTTACGGATTGGCAGCGTTGAACCTGTTACCGTCGATATCACCTTGGAGAAGCTTGCTTCCAAGATGCTGTCGATTCAGACGGATGTGCGCGGTAAGCCGCCGCTGGGATACCAGGCTGGGATTCCCACCTGGAGCCATGAACAAGTTACCGTCTCGGGGCGTGCTTCCGTTGTTGAACAGGTTACCGAAGTCAGGGCGATATTGAGCATCACCGGCAGAGAAGAAACCATTGAGCAAAATCTGAAACTTACCCCCTATGATGAAAATGGATTTATCGTCACTGGTGTGACCCTCAACCCGAGCGATATCTCCGTGGAGCAACCGATCACCCTCGAGGGAGGCTACCGTAACATGGTTGTGAAAGTGGTGACCGTAGGCCAAGTAGCTGAAGGGTACCGTCAGACGAACATTTCCGTGTCCCCACCCAATGTGATGCTTTTCTCCGCTGATCCTACCAAAATTGACCAGTTACCCGGCTACGTAGAGACAGAACCACTAGATTTGACCGATGTAGCCGATGATATTGAGACCAGCCTGGGTTTGAATTTACCCGCCGACGTTTCGGTGATTGGAGACCCCAACGTGTTGGTACAGGTGGGCGTCGCCGCCATGGAGGGAAACCTGACCATCGTTCGTTCGGTGGAGGCGATTGGCACCTTGCCGCAATATCAGGCCAAGGTCGCTCCGGAGACGGTCGAAGTGATTCTCTACGGCCCCATCCCCGTCTTGGACGCCCTAACCGAGTCGGATGTGCGCGTGGTCGTGGATGTGGAGGATTTGGAGAAAGGGTCACACCAACTCTCGCCCGAAGTGGTCGTTTTACCAGAACGAGTTGAGGTTGAAACGGTCTCTCCCAGCACCCTCGAGGTGGAAATTGTAGCTGCTGATGAGACCGCCGTCACGCCAACGACCCAGCCCTGAGGAGATCTTCGTTTATGGCTAAGCCTGTTGTGGCCCTGGTTGGACGTCCCAACGTGGGCAAAAGCACCTTGTTCAATCGTCTCGCTGAGAAACGCATCGCCGTTGTCGACGATGTGCCAGGGACGACGCGCGATCGCATCTTGGCCGAGGGCGAGTGGTCGGGCTACCTCTTCGATCTCGTTGATACCGGCGGAATCGATCCCGCCGGGGTCAGCTCTGGCGAGCATCGGGAGCCTCTTTCAGTCGGGTCGGCGGATTTCATCGCTGAGATCCGCGCCCAGGCCGAGATCGCCATCGCCGAAGCGGATGTGATCCTTTTCCTCGTCGATGGCAAAGATGGTGTCACCCCCGTCGACCGGGAGATCGCTCAAATCTTGCGCTCCCATCAAGGCGAGCGGGATGGAGAGCCTTGGCCGCCCATTTTCATCGTCGTCAACAAATGTGAGAGCGAGATCAGCCGCGCCAATGCCTATCAATTCTACGAGTTGGGCTTGGGTGACCCCTATCCGGTTTCGGCGTTGCACGGGATTGGCACCGGCGATTTGTTGGATGCCATCGTCGACTCCTTTCGCTCGTGGGTGGGCGAACAAAAAGAAGATGACTCGGTCAAACTTGCCATTGTGGGCAAACCCAATGTGGGCAAATCGACCCTGCTGAATCGCCTGGTGGGCGAAGAGCGCGTCATCGTCAGCCCGATCGCCGGCACCACCCGCGACGCCATCGACACGCGCATCGTTTACGAAGATACCCCCGTCACCTTGATCGACACGGCCGGAATCCGGCGGCGTGGGCGAATCGCTCCCGGCGTGGAGAAATACAGCGTTTTGCGCTCCATGCAGGCTATCCGGCGCTCCGATGTGGCCTTGCTGGTCATTGACGCGGTTCAAGGCATCAAGGCCCAGGACACCCATATCGCCGGATATATTTCCGATGCCTGGAAAAGCGTGGTTGTGCTGATCAACAAGTGGGACGCCATCCCCGGCAACACCTACACGATCGAAGATTATGTCTGGCACGTGTTCGACAAGTTGCGCTTCCTGGATTTTGTGCCCGTGTTGTTCATCTCGGCTAAAACGGGGCGGCGCGTGCATCAAGTTTTACCCACCGCCTTGCAAATCGACGAAGAGCGGGATGTGCGCATCCCGACCTCCAAATTCAATCGCTTGCTTCGCGAGGCCGTTTATGAACATCCGACTCCTTCCAAAGCCGGGCGCCACCTCAAAATTTATTATGGATCACAGGTCAGCCGCCAGCCGCCCACCTTTGTGTTGCACGTCAACGATCCCGACTTAGCCCACTTTTCTTACCTGCGTTATTTGGAGAATAAAATCCGCGAGTTTTATCCCTTTATAGGCACGCCGATTCGCATCTTCACTCGTGGCCGCAAGCGTTGATTGATGGGGATGATTCTAATAGCTGAGACCAGCGATTAAGATGCGCACTATCCTGAAACTCGCCAAACGATGACATCCATCATGGGATATGTTGGTCTGTTGCAAAACAGATTTGTACAAAACGCGAATACTTGTTATGATAGGGGGCACGAAATCTTCGACAGAAAAGTATTTGCCCAATGGAACAAAACCTAGAGAATCAACCTGTTGAACCCGTCCTCCCCACGGAAGCCGAGCAAGATAAGCCTGGCTTGCGAGACGCTCTCCTGGATATTCTCGAGACGTTGCTGCTCTCGGTTGTCTTGTTCTTGGCTATCAACGCGATCTCGGCGCGCGTGCGCGTGGAGGGATCGAGCATGGAGCCCTCTTTTCACGATGGCGAATTCGTGATCGTGAGTCGCTTGAATTATCGTTTCGGTTCTCCCGATTACGGCGATGTGGTCGTCTTTCATTACCCCGGCAACCCCAAAGAAGAATATATCAAGCGCATCGTTGGCCAGCCGGGAGATCATGTTCGGATTACCGATGGGGTCGTTTATGTCAATGGCCAAATTTTGTCGGAACCTTATATTCAAGCTGATCCCGTCTATACAGGCGAGTGGGATGTCCCCACGGAGCATATTTTCGTCTTGGGTGATAACCGCAACCACTCGTCCGATTCGCATAGCTGGGGCCCGTTGCCGATGGAAAATGTGATTGGAGAAGCGGTTTTCGTCTATTGGCCGCTCAGCGATTGGGGCACCATAAAATCAATCGACCCTTTAACGGTTTCAGCTTCACAGCCTTGAGGAGGAGAATCAACCATGAACATTGCTGATTTAATCGCCCAAGCCGAGGCGTACACACAGTACACACAGGCCTTGCCCCCCGCTCCCGAACCCCTCAGCCCCCCGGAGGGCGCGGGCATCGCCGCTTGGATCGATCACACCTTCTTGAAGCCGGAGGGCACCCGCGCCAACATCGAGCAACTCTGCCAGGAAGCCCTGGAGTATGAATTTGCTTCCGTTTGCGTCAATCCCGTCCACGTACCGCTGGCGGCCAGGATGCTCAACGATTCTCCCGTGGATGTTTGCACCGTGGTGGGATTCCCGCTGGGTGCGACGACTCCGCCTGTCAAGGTGATTGAAGCCATGGACACTTTGCACGCCGGCGCAGTTGAGATCGATATGGTCATGAACATTGGCGCCTTGAAAGGGCAGGCCTATGGGCAGGTGCTGAACGACATTCGCGCCGTTGCGCAGGCGACCCATCGCCAGGATGGGATTCTCAAAGTGATCATCGAGGCGGTCTTGTTGAGCCGGGAGGAGAAGGTCATGGCTTGTTTGCTCTGCAAGGAAGCGGGCGCCGATTATGTCAAAACGTCGACCGGGTTTGCCGCCGGTGGGGCTACGCTCGAAGATGTCGAATTGATGCGCCGCGTCGTTGGCGCCGAGATGGGGGTCAAAGCGGCAGGTGGGATTCACCACTATGAAGAGGCTTGTGCTATGATTGAGGCAGGCGCATCGCGACTGGGCGCCAGCGCGGGCGTTAAGATTGTCCAAGGAGCAAATTCTTGATGGATTCTAAGGAAACGACAGAAGATCAATATTATTCGTGCCCCGAGTGCCAAGTCGGGATTATGGATTTGGACTATATCACCTACTTGACCTACCGGGGAGGCGAACTGATTGCTGTGCCCAATTTCCCGGCCTGGATTTGCGATGTCTGTGGGCGCAGAGCCTACGACCCGCAGGCCATTTCTTGGTTGAACATCTTGCTGACCGCCAATCCCAACCGGCAGAGGGCCAGGCGCCGCGGCTCGCACGCCCCCGCAGAAAAGCCCTCCCCGCCAACGGTGAGCGAATAACTTGACAGTAAGCTATGATTTGGTAAAATCTTTCCCGCTCGCCCCCATCGTCTAGGGGACCAGGACATGACCCTTTCAAGGTCAAGACCGGAGTTCGAATCTCCGTGGGGGCATCGCAAAACACCGCCATCTTGGCGGTGTTTTTTGTTTATGTTGTCATGTGGGGGAGAGTGCACCCTCAAATACTATCAAGCAGCGTTAAGGCATCCATCATGGTCGGCAACGAAGATGTTGCCTAGAGCAGACATAGATTGATCTAGGCGACGTTTTGTCGGCGTTTCTCTATATGC
>CAZJBA010000049.1:0-19040 GCA_964544065.1 uncultured Anaerolineales bacterium
GTCATACAATCAAAGCGGTCCGGATTTGCTTTAGGAAGTTTATGAAGTATGTTGTTGCGATTTATTCACCAGATCAGCACATCTGCTATAACCTCCATACGCTTGATGACCATGGTGTTGGCGGCGGCATCACCGCCCGCATCCGGATGGCGCACGCGCTAGCCGAACATGGCCATGAGGTCACGCTTTATGTAAACTGTCCGGAAACAGAAATCATCGAGGGGGTTAGGTACTGCCATTATAGCCAGCTAGAAAAAATTGATGTAGATGTCTTCATTGTCAGCACCAGTGGGGGAGAGCTTGATATAAGCTCAGTGCGTAACAAGGATATTTATGCCAACCTTCGTATTCTTATGGTGCATGGCGTCGATCCCCCTGGAGGAATTGACCTCGTAAGATTCGACTATATTTACGCTTTGAGCAACTTTGTTCGTGATCTCATCGTTGAACGCTGGGGAATCAAAAAAGATAAAATCTTTGTCTCTCATCGGGGAGTGAAGCGCGACTTTTATCAACCGTCAGGTAATCGTGCTCCAAAGCGAGATACATTTGGCCTCGTTTACACAGGACATCCCTCCAAAGGTTTAGAACCGGCTATCTCGGTAGTCCAATTGTTGCGCCAAAAAGACCCTCGCTTTAGCCTCCACGTTTATGGCGGGCATCGTTTGTGGGGAGAAGCGGAGCGTTCCATTGGTGATGACCCCGGCGTGATTTATCATGGCTTGATCGGCCAAATCGAGTTGGCCCAACAAATGCAAAAATATGGCTTTAGCCTTAATTTGCAGGCCCGCGAGGAACCTTTTGGCATGGTGCTCATCGAAGCAATGCGAGCGGGTTGTGTTGTGATTGCTAGTTCTGTAGGGGCTTTTCCGGAAATCATCCATCACGGACATAATGGCTTCTTGATCCAAGGTAATGCTTTCGACAAAGCCACCCACTTAAAAGTAGCTGCGATCATATTGGAACTCATTCAACACCCAGACTACTGTAACTATCTGACACGCAATGCCAAAACCAGCCCCTTTGATTGGAATACCATTGCCGGAGCTTGGCAAGAACACTGGAATTGGGCTATACAAAGCGAGCCATCAGCATCCACTCACTTTGATTTGGGAACATGTTCAACGTGTGGGGCTGATTGGCTGCCTCTGGCTGATGGGCTTCATTGTACAGGTTGTGGGCGCTATCGAAAGAGTGTTTCATCATGAAGGAAACGACCAAAACGATCCTCATCGCGGGATATTATGGGTTTAAAAATACGGGTGACGAAGCCATTCTGGCTTCTATGCTTCATGATCTTCGCTCAATGCTTCCGGGTATAGACTTTATTGTTGTATCCGGGGACCCCCAATACACAAAAGATTCCTATGGGGTAGATTCAGTATCCTTTTATGATATACAGGCGATTGTCAAAGCAGTCGACATAAGCCATTTCGTGATTTTGGGCGGCGGCGGACTCTTTCACGATTATTGGAGTTTTGACCCCAACACCATCCTCACCCCTGGTCATGCTGGGATCTCGTTTTATGCAAGCGTAGCTCTCCTTGCTCCAATTCTGAACAAGCCACTCATGCTTTATTCTGTCGGAGTTGGCCCTTTGTTCAGCGAGATGGGCAAGTTCTACACTGGCGCCATTGTGGAACAAGCTTGTGTCGTGACTGTGCGCGATGATGAGTCTAAGCGTTTATTAACCTCACTGGGAATCAATCCTGAACATATTCACGTCACCGCTGATCCCGCTTTCCGTTTGAGTTCTATCAAATCTATCCAACCTGATAAAAAAATCAATTCGAAAATTTTTCAGAATCGGCCGGTGCTAGGTGTTGTCTTACGAAATTGGGACGTTGGCGTCGAGCCTGAAACCTGGGAACGCCAAGTCGCGGAGGCTATTGATGATTTCGTCAATTCCCATGATGCTAATGTGGTTTTCATTCCTTTTCAGCGGCAAGTTGAAACCTCATTAGACGATGCCAGTGTTTCCGAGCGAATTCGACAAAACTTGCAGAAACCCGAACGGGCTAGCATCCTAGGAACGTTTGATTCCCCCGCAGATAAAATGGAACTGATTGCTCGATGTGATTTGTTGTTAGGGATGCGTTTGCATGCAATTATTTTCGCTATTTGTCGTGCGATACCGTTTGTGGGGTTGGTATATGACCCCAAAGTTCAAAATATTATCAATCAAGCAGGAATTGAAAACTGTGCCATTAACTTGGGAGAAATAACCAGCCAATCTCTGGTTAACTTGCTGGAGCAGACCTACAAAAATCGAGTTGCCTTAACAAACCAGATGCGTTCGATTATTGACATTTTAGACGAAGAGGCGATGAGGAACGCTGAGTTAGCAGTTGATATCTTGGAATATCCTTCCTTCACCCAGAAACCGACGACTCCAACGACTATTCAGCTATTGAAACAGGTTGTGCTTTCTCTTTCTCAGGCATTGGAAACCCAAGCACAAGGATACAAACAAGAAATAGCGGAACTTCATGCGGAGTTGGAAAGTGAAGTAGCGCAACGTGATCAAATAATCACCAAATTGAAAACCGAGTTGGAAACCCAAGAAGCTGATCATGAACAAGAAGTCCGGGCTATGGAAGTTCAGTCCGCAGAAAAAGACAAAGAGATCGTGGCGCTTAATAAACAGGTGCTAGAGAAAGATAAGTCGTTTCGTTCTCTTAATGCACAGTTGATGGAGATCAAGGGGAGTCGCGGTTGGAGGCTCGTTCGCGTATTGTGGCAAATTCGTCTGTTTCTGATTCCAAAAGACTCTTGGCGCGAACGTATTGTCAGAAAAATCTGGCATGGGTTACAGATAAATCCATCTAACTGAGTTGACGCCCACTTTACTCGTTTCTTACGCGCACCTTTCGTGGAAAAGTTCCACACCGAAGGCCGTCTCCCTCACTTTTTGAGAATACGATAGAAATAAAAAATTCTGCAAATCTGCCCTGCCAAGGGCACGCCTATGGCGATCCATGTCATCCGCGTTCTGCTTATTGTTTCATCTTTTGTCTATGCCCAAAATCATCCTCGCTGCCAACACCGATTGGTTCTTATACAACTTCCGCCATGCCCTGATGCACGAGTTGCGCTCCCAGGGATATCAGGTCTTGCTGGTCTCCCCGCCGGGCAAGTTCGTCTCCCGTTTGCAAGCCGAAGGTTTCCGCTGGCTTCCCTGGAAACTCGAGCCCCATAGTGTGGCCCCCTGGCGGGAGCTGCTTTCCTTCCTGCATATCGCTCAAATTTACCGCCGTGAGTGCCCCGATATCGTCCATCATCACACCATCAAATCGGTTCTCTACGGCTCGCTGGCCGCCGCGCTTGTCGGCGTTCCCGCGGTGGTGAACACAATTTCAGGGCGTGGTTATGTATTCTTGGGGCAGGGCTGGCAGCCGCGTTGGATCCGCTGGCTGATCGCTCCTTTTTATCGGTATGCTCTTCGAGTCATCTCGTCGGCGGTGATTTTTGAGAATCGGGCCGATCGCCAATTCTTTCGGGATGCGGATTTTGTCTTGCCCGAGCGCGCCCATCTGATCGAAGGCGTGGGCATCGACCCCCAGCGGTTTGCCCCTACCCCGGAGCCGGACGAGCCGATTCTCGTTTTGATGGCTGCGCGCATCCTCTGGGCGAAGGGCGTGGGTGTTTTCGTCGAAGCGGCCCGTTTGCTACACCAACGGATGACCCTCCGGATGGTGCTGGTGGGAGACCCCGATCCCACCAACCCGGCTTCCGTGGATGAAGCTATTTTACAAGCCTGGCAGCGCGAGGGCGTGATCGAATGGTGGGGCTGGCAACAGGACATGGAGAGGGTCTATCCCCAGAGCCACATCGTCGCGTTGCCGACCATGTACGGTGAAGGCGTTCCCACTACCTTGCTCGAAGCGGCGGCCTGTGGGCGTCCCCTCATCGCCACCGATTTGCCCGGCTGTCGCGCCGTGGTCAAGGATGGCCAAACCGGGTTCCTGATCCCTCCCAATGACCCCGAAAGCTTGGCTCGGGCGATTGAGCGTCTCGCTCACAATCCCGATCTACGTGCTCGCCTGGGATCAGCCGCCCGTGACCTGGCGCTGGAAAAGTTCACCCGCGAGCAAATCAATCAGGCTACGATGTGGGTCTACGAGCATATACTGGAATCTTGAGACATAACGTAGAAGCGTGATTAGGCGGCTCTGAAAAAACTTCCATTAGTGACTACTCAGCCATCGTTGGAATTCGCTTTGCGTGCCGCTGCCAACCGCGAATGACTCGCATCAGGCGGATTTTCGAATACTCCCATGCTACAATAGATTTGATCTCTGCACGCAGAGGTGATTGGAGAAAACCAAAGTGCGCTTGGTCGAGTTTCGACGTTTCTTGGATGATAATAATGCTTTACGGGCCAGATTCGAGTTAGAACGAGGGAGCGTTCTTAAGTTCATGGTACAATTAGAATGTCGTTTCGGGGATAATGCTGGATGGGTTCCTGTGGTACGCTACGACACGGCCCACGGTTTTGCACACTGCGATAAACTGCACCCTTATGAAGCAGCAACGAAAATCGAAATGGCAACTTGCGATTATAATCAGGCTTTGACGGCAGCGATGGATGACTTGGCGAACAATTGGCGTACTTATCGAAGGAGATATAAACGGTGGCTCAAGCAAAGATGAAGAAACCCTCCAATGTTGTGGAGCGGAATCTCCGGTTAACAGAGGAGATCATGCACTATTTGCTAGATAATCCTCGGGTATTCAACTCCCTGCCAGACGATTTTGAATTGGTGGTTCTGCCGGACGATGATCCAAACATACGTTTGTACAACCTGGATTTACTAGACAAGTATGGCAGCGAGGGCAAGCCCATCGTCTTTGCGCGTGTACGATCTAACCTATCAAAAAAATCGGACTCTATCAGTCCAAGCCTGTTTGTGCCGATACCACTTGCGGAACAAGTTGGCAAGACAGTAACCCAAACAAGTTAACACGTTGGGGTCACAAAGCGGATTGGAATGAGCATCATTTGGTCTAACAGAGGGGGAAAGGTGGTGTGGGGACGGGGGCCATTGAATTACTTTGCACGCCTGGTAATACGGATTGTGTAGATTTTTGCGGATTGTTTGCCTATTGCCGAGGCGTGTCAGCGTTCTATTTGCTGAGGAGTGTAAAAAAATACATCGTTGAGATCTGTGAGGTCTGATGCAGTTTTATCAATCCGAACAAATGGGGTAGAATCATGCCCATGAATACTTCCTGGCGCTTACGCAATTTTCTCCTCGCTCTCACCCGGCGTTGGTATCTTGTCGCCCTCACCTTTTTGGTCGGCGCGTTGCTGGGCTGGGGGGCGAGCCAACTTTGGCCCTCTACCTACCGAGCCGATCTGGATTTGTACGCCGGGCTAAACCCCTATCGCGAATCCCGCGACCGTTTCATTCTTTCCATCGCCCAGGACGATTTCGAGAACATCGACGATTACAAGCATTGGCAGATGGAGCAGCTCAACACCCTGGCGCTTCAGGATGCGTTTCTACTGGACACCCTGGAACGTTTGCGCCAAATCGACGCGCGCTGGAACGACGTCTCCGCCGGTGAACTGAAATCTATCCTGCGGGGCTCCTGGCGCAATGCCGGGCGCTGGCACCTGACCGCCGAGTCCCACCAACGTGATCTGGCCATCCAGGCGGTGGAAACCTGGGCTGCGGTCATCGACGAGCGCGTCAACACGGCCCTCGAGCATGCCCGCCGCGTCATCGCCGTGGATACGCGTCAAGTCAGGATGGCGGATGAAATTGAGTCCTTGGAAGGGCGACAACAAACCTTGATCCAGGTTCAAACCAAACTAGAAGCCATCCAGTCGGATTTGGAACAACTTCCCCAAACTCAACCGTTGGACTCTCTGGCCCGCTGGGATTTGCTGGCCCAGGCCTCCCGCGCGGCGGACTGGGGGGCTGGTTGGCAAGCCGCTTTGGATGCTTTTCCCGCTCCCGATGAAACCCCTTCAGCCTATCTCCGTTGGACGGAGCGGATTCTCGCCTTGATCGCCGCCGATCTGGACGCCCTGCCTGATCAACTCGAACGCCTCGAAGCGCAATACGCCGAACTGGCCGAAGAATATGCCCAGGCAGCAGAAAAGAGCCTGGCGCTGTCGCCCAATTTGAGCGTCGAGACCCCGGAACAGGTTGACGCTCAAGTGGAAGTCGTCCGGCCCGCCAACACGCTGATGCTGGTGGGCGGTCTCTTGGGTTTGCTGGCCTGGCTGTTGTGGGAGTTGGCCCGCTTTAGCCGCGAGAGCGAGTCAGCATGAGATCGACCTGGCTCTCGAAAGCCCAGAAGATATTGTGGGCTGTCTTCCTGGTTAGCCTGCCAGTATCGAGTTTTCCCTACTTTCCCGGCGGCGTCGGCGGTGACACCCTGGTGCGCCCCTTGGCGCTCTATCCTTTGGCTGCGTTATTGGTTTTGGTCATCCTACCGCGTCTCTTTACCAAACCGATTCCCCGCACCGCCTTGCCGTTGATCGCTTTTGCCCTCATCGCTCTGGCCAGCACGGTGTTGGCCCATGCCCGCGGCATCGACCCGCATATCAACGTCAGCGTCGCCTCTCGCTCGGTGCGCATGCTGCTCACCCTGGCGTTGGGCGGCGCGTTCTATTTTGCCGTCGCCTTGACCCCGGACTCCGAAGCGATGCTGCGCTTTTCCCTGCGCTGGATGTTCGTCGGTTTGATCCTCGCCTTGATCTGGGGCACCTTGCAGGCGGTCTATGTGCTCAAGTTCGATCCGGCTTATTTTGATTTCGTCTCCAGCATACAGGAGCATATTTCCTCGCGACGTTTGTTCGCCCGCCGCGTCTCCGGGATGACCTTCGAGCCAAGCTGGTTCGCCGAGCAAATCGCCTTCCTGTGGATGCCCTGGCTTTTTGCTGCCGTCATGTCCGACCAGACCGTTTTCGGTTGGCGCTGGGGCAGACTGACGGTCGAGACATTGCTCCTGCCCTGGGCGGCGGTCATATTGGTGTTCACCTATTCCCGTTCCGGATTGGCTTATTTTGTGATCCAATTGATATTGGCGGTTTTGTTCTGGCCGCGGAAAAAGTGGCTCAAAGTTAGAAACTGGAAAACCATTTTCAAGCGTGTCGCTCAGGTGGGCTTGATCCTCCTGATTCTCATCGCGATTGCCTTCCTCGTCGGGACGCGTAACAACTATTTTTCGCGCCTGTGGCGTTTCTGGAGCGATGAAGAAGCCACCGGGACGTATTTTCAGTATATTGCCTTCAGCCAACGTTTTGCTTACTGGGAGACCGCTTATCAGCTTTTCGAGCAGTACCCGGTCTTGGGAGTTGGCCTGGGTAATTTCACCTTTTATTTTGAAGATGCGTTGACCGACCGACCCTTGCGGCCCACGCCAGAGTTGCTGCGCAAATTCGTCCCGGAGAAAGGCCAAAATCCCATCGTCGGGACCAGAAATTTGTTTGCCCGTATTTTAGCCGAGACGGGCTTGTTGGGGACAGCTACGTTTCTGGCTTTCTTGGTTGCCGTTTTTGGGGCGGCGGTCTATCTTTGGATGGCGCCAACCGAGGGACAGCGCTTTTGGGGGCGCGCCGGACTACTGGGACTGGTTGTCTTTGTCGGGGTGGCTTTTTCGGTCGATTCGTTTGCCATTCCCAATATGTGGATTCTTTTTGGATTGATAATATCTGCTGCGCAAGTGTATGCGCCAGGAGTGAGTTGATATGTGGAAAACTACTTTAATCGTCGTGGTTTTGGTTGTTCTTTTGGGGGGATGTTGTTGCTGTCTACTTGGTATGGGTGGTGGGATCTTCTACCTTGCTGCTCAGGAGGAAGATTTCTCTTGGGAGGGGGAGTGGCAATGGGATTTGGAAGGCGGCGACCCCACGGTCACGCCACTGGTAATTCGTCCAACACCGGAACCGACTCCCGAAGCCGCGGCGACGGAATCGAGTTCCAACAACGGGACCAAGCAGGAGGGGGAAACGGTTGATCCCCAGCCCCAAAGCGAGAATCAGGCCTTGTTGGACACGCTCCAAATCTTGGAGAACGTTCATGTCCCCGAAAATGATTTGATCGCCATCGCCGAGCGACTTGAGGGCAAGGAGAATATCCCTCGTACACTGGAAGCGCCTCCTGCTCCTTTGGAGGTTGGCGCCGAGGATGTCTTTTGGGTCGCCAATGTGGATAGCAACGAGAGTTTTCAGGTCGATGCCACGCTGCGTTATGTCACCGATCATGCCTATTTCTGGATCGGAAACGAAGTTGGCTATGACGAAAACGAACTGGAGGTGATGGCCGAGACCTTCGAATATGAGATTTATCCGACCACACGGGCCTTTTTTGGCAGCGAGTGGAGTCCGGGCGTGGATGGTGATCCCCACATCTATATTCTCTATGTCGGCGGGCTCGGCTATGGGTTGGCCGGCTATTTCTCCTCGGCAGATGAGTATCACCCCCTGGCACACGAGTATTCCAACGCTCACGAGACCTTTGTGTTCAACGCCGATACGGTCGACCTTGACGAGGAATACACCTTGGGCGTGTTGGCGCACGAGTTCCAACACATGATTCACTGGTACCGCGACCGCAATGAGACTTCCTGGCTCAACGAAGGCTTTTCGGAGTTAGCCTCTTTTCTCAACGGGTACGATGCCGGAGGGTTTGATTACCTCTATGCCAGTAATCCCGATTTGCAACTGAACGATTGGCCCAACGACCCCAACGCGACGGGCCCCCATTACGGCGCTGCTTTTCTCTTCACGACCTACTTCCTCGACCGCTTTGGTGACGAGGCTACCAAAGCCCTGGTGGAGCATCCCGATAATGGCATGTCCAGCGTCGATGCTGTCCTCGCCGAGTTGAACGTCAACGACACGCTCACGAACCAAAGTGTCAGCGGCGATGATCTCTTTTTCGATTGGACCATGGCCTCCTATTTGCTCGACGGCGGCATCGCCGATGGGCGCTACACCTATCACAATTACCCCGATGCGCCTCAGGCGTATGCAACCGAAACGATCTCCTCCTGCCCCACGGAAACGTTGACCCGCGATGTCAGCCAGTACGGGGTCGATTACATTCGGATCACCTGCGCCGGCGATTACACGCTCAAGTTCGAAGGCTCTGTGCAGGTTGGCGTGCTCCCCGCCGATCCCTATTCCGACGATTACGCCTTTTGGTCGAACAAAGGGGATGAATCCAACATGACTCTGACGCGCAGCTTCGATTTCCGCGATCACAGCGGGCCGCTGACACTTTCGTATTGGACCTGGTACGACATCGAGGAAGATTACGATTATGTCTATGTGGAGGCTTCGCTGAACGGCGAAGACTGGCAAATTTTGACGACCCCCTCGGGCACGCTCGAAGACCCCTCGGGCAACAGTTACGGCTGGGCCTACAACGGACTCTCCGGCGGGACGGGCCGCTGGATTCAGGAACAGGTCGATCTCTCTGAGTACGCCGGGGAGCAGGTTCAGATTCGGTTTGAATACATCACCGACGCGGCCGTCAACGGGGAAGGATTCCTCTTGGATGATATTGCCATCCCCGAAACAGGATACGCTTCCGACTTCGAGGCTGATTCCGGTGGTTGGGAGGCTGCCGGCTTCGTCCGAATCCGGAACAAGCTGCCCCAGACGTTCCGGCTGGCTCTGATCATCCTGGGCGAATCCCCCTCTGTGACCCTCTTGCCCGTCCGTGCCGATAACCTTGGCGAGTACGCCCTGTCCCTCGATGGCCGCGAGGATGCCGTCCTCGTCGTTGCCGGGACGACGCGTTATACCCGCCAAAAAGCGGCCTATCGCTTTGAGGTTGTGCCCTAAACTATTCGTAAGCGTTCAGCCCTGTCTCTAAACGTTCTTGGGAGTGTCATTCTGAGGGCGTTTTCCCCGAAGAATCTCCCCATTTCGGAGAGGGAGACTCTTCGTTCACAAAAGACGTTCACTCAGAGTGACATAGCTCAAGTTTTTCGCCAAGGGTGGTGAACGCTTACAATTATTCTACGGGAGCCGGTTTCTTGCCCTTTTGGGGCTTTCGCAGTTCGGCCAGTTGGGCTTCTAGCTCGCCCCGCCGGGCCTCGGCGGCGGCCTGAATTTCGTGCTGGATGCTTTCGATTCGCTTTTGAGTCTGGACGCGCAACTCGTCTCCAGACGTGGGCGTCAATAATAACGCGGCCGTCGCGCCGATAATCCCGCCAATGCTGAAACCGAGCAAAAATTTGAATGTGCGTTGCATGGTATCGTCCTCCTTTGATCGATTTGGTCTGTTTGAGGTTCTTCTGCACTTGGTATTATAATTGACAAACGGCGATTTGCGTTACAAATCAAATTGGATGAATCTCGATGCCTGAAGGATGCCTGATCAAATCTCTGTGGGGGTTGCTGGCGGCGGTGCTGTTGACCATTGCCGCCGTTATCGGCGCGTGGGTTGGATACGAGGACGGCACCCAGGCCGGTTTCGAACTTGCCACCTTGGCAGCTCCCGATCTCGTGCGCGAGCAATATCAGTTGGCACTTCAGGATTATGAATATGGCCGCTACGATCTCGCCCGTCAGCGATTTGTCTATGTGCTCACCCAGGCCCCCGGAGATTATCCCGAAGCTGTAGATTACATCGACGGCCTGGACGCTGTCTTGGAAACGACGGCTACCTTCACCCCCACGGTGGTCACCCCGACCGTGACTCCGTCTCCCACGCCGGATACCCGCCAGGAAGAGACCATTTTTGACAGCGCTCAATCTTTGTTTGCTGCTGAGGATTGGAATGCTGTCATCGATACCTTGATCGCCCTGCGCAACAAGAATTTGACCTACCGCGTCTTCGAAGTCGATGACATGCTTTACGCCGCGTTGCGAAACCGCGGTGAAGACAAAATCTTGCGCCAGGGCGATCTGGAGGGCGGTATCTACGATTTGAGCCTGGCGGAAAAATTTGGCCCCCTCGACTATCAGGCCACGGTCTATCGAGATTGGGCCCGTCTCTATTTGACGGCGTTAGGTTTTTGGGAAGCCTATCCCGCCCAGGCGGTGTATTACTTTGGTCAGATTGCCGCCGCTGCCCCCGGCTTGCAGGATAGCGTCGGCTGGACAGCAGGATGGCGCTATCGTATGTCGTTGATCCATTACGGCGATCAACTGGCCGCCGAGGGGAAGTGGTGCGAAGCGGAAGCGCAATATCAGGCTTCGATGAACCTTCGCCAGCAGGATGGCTTGCGCCCGACGTTGATGTATGCCTCCAACCGTTGCGCCACACCGACGCCGGATTTTTCACCCACACCGCAGCACACGGCCACAACATCGGCACCACCTACGAGCACGTCAACGCCCGTCCCTGGTCAAAGCGCGACGCCCACCTCCCCGGCGACGGCAACATCGGTTCCCAAGAATACGGCGACATCGACATCCACAGCTACCGCCATGCCGGTGAGTACGTCCACAAACACATCCACACCGGTCCCCTCGGACACGCCTGTGGATACGGATACCCCCGTTCCTACAGACACACCACAGCCGACCGATACTCCTGTTCCAACTGATACACCTGTGCCTACGGAAACATCTGAGTAGCGATGCCAACGACCAAAAAACCAACCCCAAACAAGAAAGCCGCTCCTGACGGCAACCAGACCGCCAGAGTGATCTTGGGAGTCTCTTTGGTGGTCGCCATGGTCGTGATGGGGGTTTTTGCTTATGCCATTGGGCGTGAAATTGGCACCCCGCCCGCGGCTCTTTACAAGACGACCACGCCGATACCCGGCTTCACGCCCCAGCTTGAAACCGAGCAGGCGGGAGAAAAACCCTCTCCGTCACCAACCGAGGATGTCGATGCTCAAGCCCCCAGCCCCTTGAAGACGCCGCGCATCCAACCTGAGTTGACCCCCTGGGACGGCAAGGAGCGCGTCACCGTCTTGATCATGGGCCTGGATTACCGCGATTGGGTCGCGCATTCGGGCGCCTCCCGCACCGACACGATGATGCTCTTGACCATGGACCCGATCACCAAGACGGCGGGGATGCTCTCGGTGCCGCGTGACCTGTGGGTGCCGATTCCGGGTTTTAGCCACGGCAAGATCAACACGGCCCATGTGCTGGGCGAGGCCAATAATTTGCCCGGCGGCGGCCCCGGCTTGGCCGTCAAAACGGTGGAACGCGTCATCGGCGTGCCGATCCATTATTACGCCATCGTCGATTTTCAGGCTTTCATCCGCTTCATCGATGAGTTAGGCGGCGTCAAATTGGAGATTCCTTACGAGATCGAAGTCGATCTGCTCAACGGCAAGAACAAGGTGATCAAGCCGGGTGTTCATACCTTGCCGGGCGATTATGCCCTTGCCTATGCCCGCAACCGCACCACCGGCCACGGCGATTTCGACCGCGCCCGCCGCCAGCAGCAGGTCATCCTCGGGATTCGCGACCGCATCCTCGATTTCAAGATGCTGCCCGATTTGATCGACAAAGCTCCCGCGCTCTATCAGGAACTCGTCTCCGGGGTGTCCACCAACATGAAGCTGGATGAGGTCATCCGTCTGGCGTTGCTGGCGCAGAAGATTCCCGATGAGAACATTCGTCAGGGCGTCATCGATACCAAGTATGTCGCTTATGGCTGGTCGCCGGATAATTTAAGCATCCTGATCCCTTATCCCGACCGCATCCGGTTGTTGCGTGATGAAATTTTCAGTTCCTCCGGCACAATGGGGCCGCTGGCCCCTGGCGGAGAAACCGAGCGCATGGTCGAGGAAGGTGCTACCATCGCGATCAGGAACGGCACGGATGTGGAAGATTTGGCCGAGCGCACCGCCGCTTATTTGACCTCCCAGGGTGCTACCGTCGCCGAGGTGAGTGTCGCAGATCAGCGTTTTGTCAAAACCACGCTCGTCGATTACGTCGGCAGGCCCTATACGCTCCAGTATCTCGTCTCCCTGCTGGGCGTTGAAACCCGCCACATCGAATTCAATTACGACCCCAACCATCCCGTCGATGTCGAGATCATTATAGGAGACGACTGGGTCTCCAAGGAGAATTTGCCTTGATGCCAAAACACATGGTCAGCCCCGACATCCCCTGGGTGGATTTGCACCGCCATTTGGACGGCAACATTCGCCTGGAGACGATTTTGGACCTGGGCCGCCAACACGACATCCCTTTGCCCGCCTGGGAGGTGGAAACCCTGCGGCCCCATGTCCAGGTGACCGAGCCGAAGCCCGGCGTGATGGCTTTTCTGGCCAACTTCGAGTGGATGGTCGCTGTTTTGGCCGATCAGGCCGCTTGCCGCCGGGTGGCCTATGAGAACGTCGAAGATGCCTGGCGTGAAGGCCTCGATTACGTCGAGCTTCGCTTTAGCCCCGTTTTCATGGCCGAGCCTCACGACCTGGAACCCGCCAGCGTGGTCGCCGCTGTGGTGGAGGGGATTCAGCAGGGACGGCGAGATTACCCCGTCGAGGTCAATTTGATCGGGATCATCAGCCGGACCTACGGCCCCGAAAAAGGCTGGCAGGAATTAGCTGCCTTGCTCACCCGGCGAGATCACTTCGTTGGGCTGGATTTGGCCGGGGATGAGATCAACTTCCCCGGTGCCTTGTTCGTGGAACACTGCCAGGAGGCCCGGGACGTGGGCTGGTGGGTTACCGTTCATGCTGGTGAATCCTGCGGCCCGGAGCGGGTCTGGGAGGCGATCCAAGAGTTAGGCGCCAGCCGCATCGGGCACGCTGTCCACGCCGTGGAAGATCCCGACTTGCTAGCCTTCCTGCGTGAGCAACGGATTGGCATCGAGTGCAATCTGACCAGCAATGTGCAGACCACCACCGTGCCGGGTTTTGCCTCCCATCCCTTGCGCACTTTCCTGGAACAGGGTTTGTTGGCCACGATCAACACCGACGATCCGGGCATCAGCAACATCGATCTTGCCCATGAGTACAACGTCGCTGCCCCGGCTGCGGGCCTGACCATGGAGCGAATCCATCAAGCCCAGGCCAACGCCGTGGAAGTCGCTTTTCTGACCGCGGCGCAAAAGGAAACTCTCAAACGGCGGAAGCAACTCGCGAGGGATGAAAAGTTTTAACGCGGAGACGCAGAGAGGTAGAGACGCGGAGATGAGAAATCTATGGAAATAGCCATCATTGGCGCAGGCATGGCAGGATTGTCGGCCGGATATGATCTCGCTCGTGCCGGACACACGGTCACCATTTTCGAAGCGGACGACCAGGTCGGTGGTTTGGCGTCGGGATTCAAGCAGCCACACTGGGACTGGTCGGTGGAAAAATACTATCACCATTGGTTTGCCTCGGATGAACACATCTTGGGCCTGATGGAAGAATTAGATGTTCGTGACAAGGTGCTCTTCCCGCGACCTTATACGGTGATGAACCATCGGGGTGAGTGGTATCCCTTCGATTCGATCCTCCAGGCCTTGCTTTTCCCCGGCCTGGGTTGGGGGTTGAACAAGATTCGCTTTGGCCTGGTGGGGCTTTATTTGCGCCTGACGGAGAACTGGCGCGCCCTAGAATCTGTCACCGTCGACGCCTGGATGCGCAAGTGGGCCGGCGAACGTGTCTACGAGACCATGTGGGAGCCGATGATGATCGGCAAGTTTGGCCCCTACTACAAAGATGTCAATATGGCCTGGTTCTGGGCCCGCATCCATGCCCGCACGACCCGACTGGGAACTTACCAGGGCGGATTCCAGGCTTTTTTCGACGATTTTGCTGACATTTTGGGGAACTTAGGTGTGGAGATCAAGTTAAGGGCGCCGGTTGAGGTCATCGAATCCGTTGAGGAGGGCTTGACGGTTCGATTTGGAGCAGGCCAGGCTGAGACCTATGATCGCGTGCTTGCTACCGTCCCCCCCAAACACATGGCCGAACTCGCTCCCAATTTGTCGGATGACTACGTCCAACAATTGTTAGAACTCCCCTCCATGGGTGCGGTGGTGATGTCCCTGGCCTTGAAACAACAGCTCTCGGAGCAGGGTTATTACTGGTTCAACCTGCCCAAAGATGCTGGCTATCCCTTCCTGGCGCTGGTCGAGCACACCAACTATGTGTCACCAGAACATTTCGGCGGCGATCATATCGTCTATTGTGGCGATTATCTCAAGCCCGACCATGAGTACTTCCGGCTTTCCAACGATGAGCTTTTGGAGCGTTTCCTCCCTGGTATTTCCAAAATCAACCCCAGTTTTCAGCCCGATTGGATCAAAGATTTTTGGGTCCATCGTACAGAATATGGCCAGCCTGTGCCGCTTCTGAATCATTCTCGGAATTTGCCCCCCATCAAGACGCCGCTGCCGGGCCTGTACTTTGCCAGCATGAGCCAGGTCTACCCCTGGGATCGCGGCACCAACTTCGCCGTCGAAATCGGCCGCAGAGCCGCGGGCATGATGCTGGCCACCGAATAATGCCGCCAAGCCAAGCCGCCGAATCCGCCGAGTGCCGCCAGCCGCCGAAGAATTGCTGCCGAATGCCACCGAATTGCCACCGAATGAATTCGGTGGCTGATACGAGAAACGTGTTCAAACACGTTTGAAATTCCCGACTCCCTCCCCTGCCAGGGGGAGGGCCGGGGTGGGGGTGAACCTAATCCCTGATTCCCCGATTCCTGATCCACTGACCTACAACCGCGCCGCCAAAAACGGTACCAACATCTCCTCGGCGTGCAGCCCGCCGTGCCGTCCGTGCAGATGATTGTCCTTATCCGCCCACCACAGATAGGCATCGTCCCGGGCCGCGGCGATCAGGTCGCCCAGGCGGTCGCGCAGACGGGGATGCTCCGGGCCGGGGCCGAACAGGTCGCTTTCAAGCGCCTGCTCGATGCTGAAATGGACGAATTGCCCCGGCCAGGCCGTGTCGAAATAATCTCTGACCGCCTGGAACTGTCCCGAACGGGGGAAAAGTGACGCCAGCCGGTTCTCGCCGGTCGGCCGCATGTGCAGCATCGCGTTCAAGTCGGGATGATTCTTCAGGAGCAGATAATCCGGGTTTTTGGGCGTGTTGATCTGGCCGTGATCGGCGGTCAGAATCACCAGCGTGTCCCGGCGCGCGGCTGAGTCAATTCGGTCCAAGAAAAACTCTTCGAAGGCGGCGCTGAAATGGGCGAACTCGGCCGCGACGCGCTCGTCGTCGGGGTGGTGATGATGAGAAAGCCCATCGACCTGGCCCCAATAGGTCCACACGAACATGCGTTGGCGTGGTTTGTTCTCCAGCAATTGGCGCACGCTGACCCACAAATCGGCGGGGGTGCTGAAGGGGTAAATCTCCGTCTCGCGGATGAACATCTCCGACAGGCCCGACCGGGCGATGCTGTAATGTTGAAAGGCGTAAGGCGTCACACCGTGGGCACGCAGGTGCGGTCCCAGCGTGGGCGTGGTCAGGAATTTTTTCGGCTCGAAGCCCGCGCTTTTCAAGCTGCCGACCCCGTCGCGGAACGTCATCGGCGAGTGCAGGATCATGTTGGCCACCACCCCATACTCCTTGAGCCACAGTTCATAACCGACGATACCGTGTGTGGCCGGGCTTTGCCCCGTCCACAGCGTAGTGATCGCCGTGCTGGTCGTGCTGGGGACCGTAGATGTCAGGGGAACCAGCAACCCGCCACGAGTGAGTCGGCTCCACACCGGCACGGCTTGGGCTTCCATCCAGGCCTGGAATCGGTGCAGGGCCAGGGCGTCCATCAAGATCAGGATCACGCGGCGGATGCCGTCCCCCAGGGCGTCGTGAATCTCGGGGACTAAGGGCCCCGCTCCCAGGGTAGGGACATTCAGCCAGTGACAAACGCTGTCGGGAATATTGAGAATCGATTGGCCGTCATAGCGTGGCAGCAGAAACTCGGCGTCCAACCCCAGGCCGGGTAGGCTTTGCTTTTTCAAATCGGGCAAGCGTTCAGCGATCAAATTGGGCATCGTTGCCTCTTTCGATGATATAATTCTTTTGTGGTCAAGCCCGGGGGATACCGGGCGGCAATATCTTACCGCAAATCGAACCATTTTGCTTGCCAAACCTTTTTTAGAGGGAGGGGAGCGATGAAAAAGTATTCTGTTGTCTTGATGCTGTGTTCCGTTTTGCTGGTGGCCTGTCGGGGCTCAGGGCCGGTTGATACCGTTGTCCCCGCGACTCCTGTTCCTGCCACCGCTACCGCGACCGTCACACCCCAACCTGAAGCGTTGCTCGTCGATGAGGCCACCGGCACGCCCACCGAGACGATCGAAGAGACCCCCGCGTCAATCATGGGTGTCTCCCTCGCCGACCTGGACGGCGTGACGGTCACCTTCTGGCACATCTGGGGCGATGATGAGCGTGGCGAGGGTCTCAACGCGATCGTCGCCGATTTCAACCAGACCAATCCCTGGGGCATCCGCGTCGAAGCCGTGGACAAGAGTTTTTACACTCGCATCGAAGATGAATTCTTGGCCGCCGTCCAGAACCAGGCCGATTTGCCCGATGCGGTCGTCGGTTTTCCGAACGTGCTTTCGATGTGGTATCGCATGGGCGTGACCGCCGATCTCGGTCCTTATGTTGATGATCCTGTCGTTGGCCTGGGCGAGGCCGAGCGCGCCGATTTTTACGCCGGCATCCTGGCCGGGGGCATGACCTCGGATGGGCAGCGGGTTGGGTTTCCCTTCAGCCAGTCGATCTACTCCCTTTTTTACAACCAAAGCTGGGCTCAGGAGTTGGGCTATGAGCAAGTGCCGGAGACCTCGGCGCAACTGCGCCAACAGGTCTGCGCCGCGGCCGCTGCCAAAGGAGATCAGACCGGCGGGCTGGTGCTCTACCCCGGCGCCTCCTATGTGATGACCTGGATGTACGCTTTCGGCGGCGACGCCTTGGCCGAAGACGGCAGCGGCTACGATTTCACTACCCCCAAGGTGGAAAGCGTGGCCCAATTCTGGAAGACACTTTGGGACGAAGGTTGCGCTTTCGCCACCGATGATTATCCCAACCTGGAATTTGCCACCCGCCGGGCCCTGATGGTGATGAGTTCCAGCGCCGGGATTCCCTATCAAGTTGAAGCTTTCGAAGAAGCGGGCACCTCGGACGAGTGGCGTTTGCTCGCCGTCCCCGGCCCCGATGGGCAGCGAGCGGTCAACGCCCTGGGGCAGTACATCGCCATGGTCGACAACGGCCCCGAGCAGACCCTGGCGACTTGGCTGTTCTTGCGACATTTGACCACCCCGGAAGTTCAGGCTCGCTGGGTCAGCGCCAGTGGCTACTACCCCGTCCGCCAGAGCGCCGAAGATTTGCTCAAAACCTACGCCGCCGAGAATCCCCAATGGGCCACCGGCCTGCGCCTGTTGGAAGTCGGCCACCCCGAGCCGTCCCAGGCCTCCTGGGGCGCCGTCCGCCGCGCCTTGGAAGACGCTTTCGACGATATTTTAACAGGCGAGTTGGGCGAGATTCCCAGCATTTTGGAGCAACTCAACGACACCGCCGCCGAAATCAAAGCAGAAGTCGAGGGGCAATGAACCTCCTAACCCCCTAACCTCCTAACTCCCTAACCTCCTAACCCCCTCCCCGCCCCCATGACCCAACCCCACGTAACCATCTACACCGACGGCGCCTGCTCCGGCAATCCCGGCCCGGGCGGATGGGGCGCGCTGTTACGCTACGGCCAACACGAGAAAGAATTGAGCGGCTCTGCCCCGGGCACGACCAACAACCGCATGGAGCTGATCGCTGCCATCGAAGCACTCAAGGCTTTGAAAAAGTCTTGCCGCGTTGATCTCTATACCGATTCTGAATACTTGAAAAAGGGCGTCACCGCCTGGATGTCGCGCTGGAAAAAATTAAGCTGGAAACGGGGAACAGCCAAGAAGCCCAAACCGCTCGCCAACGCCGATTTGTGGCGCGCTTTGGATGAGATCATCCAGAAACATAAGATTTCCTGGCATTGGGTACGCGGCCACGCTGGAGACGAAGACAACGAACGCGTCGACAAATTAGCGCGCGATGCCATCGCTCGTAGTTAGTTCGTAGTCAGGTACGCAGCGCAGCGAAGTGCCGTCAAAACGCCACTCCGCGGGAAAACGCTGCATGGCTTACTACCAACGAGCTCGTAGTTAGGTACG
>CAZJBA010000050.1:0-4041 GCA_964544065.1 uncultured Anaerolineales bacterium
CTTGCCCAGCGGGCACGCACAGCGCGGCAAGAATGACACCCCCGTGAACGCTTACTTAAATTATTCCTGACCCATGATACAATTAGAAGAGGTTATGTTGAGTTTATCGTTTTATTTCGATGAAGGAGTATACCATGACAGACAGAGGCCCCAACTTTTCTCTATCCGAAGAACATAAAATGATCCAGATGGCGGCCCGTGACTTTGCCCAAAATGAAATCGCCCCGATCGCTGCGGAGTTTGACGAAACGGGCGATTTTCCTTATGCGACGATCAAAAAGATGGGCGAAATGGGCTTTATGGGCATCAACACGCCGGAGGCGTATGGCGGGTCGGGGATGGATTCCCTGGCTTATGTTTTGGCCCTCAAGGAGGTCAGCAAAGTGGATGCCTCTCATGGCGCGATTATGTCCGTCAATAATTCTCTTTTCAATTTCGGCATCTTACATTTTGGCACTGAGGAACAAAAACAGAAGTTTGTTGTTCCGGTGGCGACGGGCGAAAAAATCGGCGCCTATTCCCTGACAGAACCTATGTCCGGATCCGATGCGGCCACCATGCGCAGCCGCGCCGTTCGAGAGGGAGACGAGTATGTCATCAATGGGCGCAAGTCCTGGGTCACCAGCGGCCCTGTGGCCGATTTTTTCATCCTTTTTACCATGACGGATCCCGAGCAGGACTATCGCGGCGTGACCGCCTTTTTGTGCGAGGCGGATCGCCCCGGGCTCGTTCGAGCAAAAAAGGAACCCAAGTTGGGAATTCGCGCCTCGGCGACCAGTGAGATCGTTTTTGAGGATTATCGCTGTCCTGTGGAGAATCGACTCGGGGAGGAAGGAGAAGGCTTTAAAATTGCCATGACCGTGCTTGATGCCGGTCGCATTGGTATTGCCGCCCAGGCGTTGGGAATCGCCGAAGCCGCTTATGAGGCCAGCGTAGAATACGCTCGTGAGCGCGAGGCCTTCGGCAAGAAAATCGGTCAATTTCAGGGAGTTTCGTTTCAAATTGCTGATATGAAAACTCGCCTTGAGGCTGCTCGAGGCCTGACACACAGAGCGGCTTTAGCCAAGGATGAAGCCCTGGAAACGGGAGGGCGTTACACGTTAGATGCGGCCATGGCCAAGTTGTTCGCCTCTGAAACGGCCACGTTCTGCGCCGATACAGCCGTCCAAATTCACGGGGGGATGGGCTACTCCAAAGAATTACCCGTGGAACGTTATTTCCGCGATGCCAAAATCACCGAAATCTATGAGGGCACCAGCGAGATACAGCGTATGGTGATCGCTCGCTTGGAGACAGGCTTGCGGTAAAACAGAAAAAATGCTTTCCCGGTTGACTTTATTTACAAAACTGTAAGCTGCTAGAAAACGAGGTGGCAGCCATTTTCATGGTGGCTGTCACCTAAAATTTGGTAAGATTTATACTTAAGATTTCTTCGAAGAAGATGCAGTTAGGCTAAATTTTTGGATGGGGATATGACAGACTTACAATGGTTTTTATTGTTGTTAGCACTTGCTGTTGTATTGGACATTTGGTTTGTTTGGGGCAGACATCGTTATCGGCGATTGCAGCAAGAACAAAATGATTTGGAGGAAGATAGCCGGGTATCAAAATGGAGACTTTTTATGAAAAGTGGATTACCTGACCGGGTGATGGTTTGGTTAGCTCAACTGCATGAGAATCAGAAACTAAAGCGAAAGCTAGGACTTGTTTTGGAGGTGTTACTGATTGGCGCATGGGCTTTGTGGGTAGGTCGAGAATACCTTGATTTTGACCCATCGGTAGTACCTACTGGAAGAGAATTCGGCTCGGCAATCCAGACGCACCATGTATGGACTTGGTTTAAAGAATGCGGCTGGTGTGCGCTGTGGAATGGATCGGAACGAGGGGGCTATCCTGCTTTCGTTGATGTTCATGGAAGCATGCTTCATCCCATTGTGATCGGTACTACCTTGCTTTGGGGGGTAGTCAATGGAACGAAGGTGGCGCTTGTGATTTCGTTTTGGTTTGCAGGATTAGCGCAATGGTGGATGGCGCGCGAACTTCGTCTTGGACGGCTGCCTCGTTTGTGGAGTGCAGGCATGGCCGTTGTGGGAGGACACTTGACGGGACGAATGGCATTGGGCTCGTTTGACGCGGTGCTTTCCGTGGCTATGGCTAGCTTGGTTTTAGCAAGCGTTCTTTCTGTAGCTCGCCGGGGTGGACGTAGCTCGACAGTTTTATTGGGGGTTTTGACAGCCTCGGTTATTCTTTCTGGACATGGCTATTTTCAGGTCGGTTTATTGGGATTATTACCGGCGTTTGTTTTCCTCTTGATTGACAAAAAGCTTGGTTTGAGACCAGTTTGGAAGAATTATGTCTTGGCCTTGGTATTAGCTCTTTTTCTGGCGGCGCCTCTTTTGGTTCCTTTTGTGCATTTCAGCACGAATTTTATAAAACATACGGATCCAGATTTTGAGGCAGCGCAATCATTAGCCTATATGCCTCTCAATCTGGTGATTGACGATTGGCATTATTATCATAGTGAGGCTTTAGGAAAATTACCGTTTCCTCATTTGTATAACTTTTACATTGGCTGGGTCCCCGTTATTTTAGCCATTGTGGGGCTATGTATGTCTCGGCGCAAAGACCGCCGTATCATCTGGTTCATGTTGGCCGGCGCTTTGATGATGTTTATGGTTGGCAGCGCGGTGGTATTGAAATGGGTGGCAAACTTGATTCCGGCCGTGGCAGGGGTGCGTCATTCAGCTCAAATTGCGGGTTTAGCTGTCCCTTTGATTTTAGGTCTCTCAGCTTATGGTTTAGATCGATTGATGAAATTTGATTGGCCGGAGTTTAGTTTGGCGTTCTCCAAAGCGGAGGTGTCCTTCAAGTTGAGGTTTCATCTTCAATGGTTGTTATTGATCCCTTTGTTTTTTAGCCTCAGAAGCGGATACGACTTCGCCAAATTTTGGGTTTCCACTGTAGAGCTTCGAGAAGAGTCGGAGTTATTAATTGATGAACTAAAAACTGATTCTTTGCAGTGGGTAGCCCCTCCTTTTGGCGAACATGCCTACGTTGAACCGGCAATAAGAAAGGGATTGAAGCTTAGTCCTGGTATTATGACCTGGCGTTGGAAGGATCGCGAGTTTCCTGTTCCTGTGTTGCGGGCCGATCGCAAAGGGCCGCCATCTGATTTGGCCGAATTTGTAACTGAGGTAGATGGCGTGCCAATCTATGCTCGTGATGACCAACCTTACGCAGCAGTGATTAAGAATGACAGACGGCATTTGTGTAAAGCTTTTGGTACGGGTGGTTCCTTGAATGTATATTGCGACACCCCCTTTGCAGGCTCTTTGATCGTCAAGGAAAACACGTGGACAGGTTGGAAAGCCTGGCGGGATGGCGAACGGGTGGCGCTGAAGGGCGATCAATGGCTCCAGGTGGATGCTTTGGTCGGTAAACATACCTATCAATTTCGTTACCGTCCTTGGGACGTTCCGCTTGGGTTGGCGTTATCCTTTCTTGGTATGGTAACCTGTGCTTGGCTGTGGTTTTCATCTCCGGAGGTGCAGGAGGATGAGAAATTGCCGCATGGGATTGATGAACAATGAATTGCTGCGTTCAATGATGCGGAAAACATTTAATTGAGGGATGGGCATGGAATCCACAAAATGGTTGTTAGGGGTATTCGCTTTGGCCGTAATTCTGGATGTTTATATCATTTGGGTGCGGCGACGTTATCGCGGCATGCGAGACAAAGTGGCGGATGAAGATGGCCACCCTGAACGTTCACGTTGGCAACTTTTACGGATGGCGATGATCCCCAAGCAATTAAGACAGCGACTAGCAATGACAGAACCAGAGGAACGAGAGTATCACCGGGGGACCACGATAGACGATCAAGATAGTGAGAGCCTGCTCGCAAAAGACGATCTCGGCAATCAAGTCCAAATTACGATTTGGCTAAAAATACTTTTGTTGATAGCAGGATTTGCACTTGTTGCCGTCAGCTTGTGGATTCAAAGAGAGGCATGGAAAGGGGACTGGCAATGGGCAAAATGG
>CAZJBA010000050.1:4141-18727 GCA_964544065.1 uncultured Anaerolineales bacterium
TGGTTGGCCGCCATGGTCCTTGCCATCGCTGGGGGGTGGCAAGCATTTTCATCCGTAAAAGTATCGAAGAGAGCGGCCTACACATTAGCGCTGTTGTTGGTGGCGGCATTCCTCATTCGGATTGTCAATATTTCTAGCATTCCCGTTGTGCTATCAGGAGATGAGGCCTCAGCAGGTCTCAACGCAGTCGAATTCATTGAGGGAAAAACAAATAACATCTTTCGAGTTGGTTGGTATTCTTTCCCGACGTTTTATTTTTTTATTCAGTCCATACCGATTGCACTTTTAGGGCGGACGACATTTGCTCTCCGTCTCACCTCCGCGATCGCCGGGGCGCTGACAGCCGGTGCGCTCTATCTGACGGTCAAAGCGATGTTCACTCAGCGTACCGCCTTGCTATCGGCGATATTCTTGGGTTCCTTACACTATCACAATCACTTCAGCCGGATTGGGCTCAATAACGTCTGGGACGGATTCTGGTTTGTCGTTGTCTTGGGCTTGTTGTGGTATGGATGGGAGCGGGAGAATCGTCTTGCGTTTTTGTTGGCTGGTTTCTCCTTAGGGCTGTCTCAATATTTTTATGTCAGTGGCCGCGCGTTGTTCCTCTTTGTCCCCCTGTGGTTTCTTTTGGTTGGTGTACTCGATTGGCCTAAGTGCAAACGCAATTTGCCTGATTTCATCTTGCTGGAAATAGTCGCCGTTGTGACGTTTTTCCCCTTGGCGAGATACTTCATCCAGCACCCCGATGAGTTTATGGCTCCAATGCGTAAAGTGAGCATTTTGGGGCCTTGGTTACAACATGAAATTCAACTGACGGGAAAATCTGCCGGGCAAATTGTGTTCCAAAATATTGTTTCGAGTTTTTTGGGATATACGCACACTCCGATTCGAGCTTGGTATAAGCCATCAGAACCAATTTTAAGATTCATGCCGGCCATCTTGTTTTTCTTGGGTTTGGTGTCTTTGCTTACGAAACTGCGCCGGTCGCGTTCGATATTGATTTTGAGTTGGCTGGGTACCATTGGTTTCATGGGGGGGCTGAGTGAAAGCACGCCCGCGGCACAACGGTATGTCGCCGTTGCATCCGTTCTTGCTACCGTTGTTGGGTATGGTTTGGACATCATTGCCACAGAAGCTGATAAACTCTGGAAAGTACGTCGAAAATGGATAACCGTATTGACTGTTTTGGCAATGTTAGGGTTGGGGACTGATGAGCTTCGCTTCTATCTGGGCGACTATACACCAAAAAGTGAATTTGGTGGTGCCAACACGAGGGTGGCACAAAAACTTGCTGACCATTTGCAGGGGAAATCTGGCAGATATCAGGTCTTCTTTTTTGGCCACCCTCGCATGGGTTATCGTTCTATTCCCAGCATCCAATTCTTGGCACCCCATGTTGACGGTGTCGATGTCGTTGAACCTTGGAAGTCTGGAGAAGTTCAACCGGCGGGTGATTATTTGATCTTTGTGTTCTTGCCCGAGAATCAAGATGAACTAGACTCCGTTAAGAAAGATTATCCCTCAGGAGAATTGTTCAGGGAAAAAGATCGGCAAAATGATCTCCTTTACGCTCTCTATGAAGTATCGCCAAATGGGTAGGAAAAAATGAAAGCCAAACGCCCCTTCCTCGTAACCACTCTCGTCCTCTTGGTGTTATCGTTTACGATTGTGTCTTGGTTTGGTTTTTTTGAAGCGTTACAGCATTGGACGTTTATCCACCAACTTCCCTTATTGGTGTCCCCCGTGTATTTGCTCTTGCGAGGGGCTTTTTGGGGCTTGGTGGGCATCCCCTTGATTTGGGGGCTGTGGTTTGGGTACAAATGGGCCTGGATCGCTGGACAGGGAATTTGTTTCGGTTACGCAGCTTTTTATTGGTTGGATGAACTCGTGTTGGCAACACAGCAGGCGCTGACAGCCAGATTGCCCTTCAAACTTGGAACGACGGTGTTTGGTTTGATTTTTTGTTTTGGCGTTTTGTGGCTGCCTGCCGGTCGGGAGTATTTTGATCGGGCCACATCAACGGAGTCATCGTAACGGGCTTTCAAGGCGATGTCATCGTTTCATCATCGGCGAGCCTGCTGCGAGTGAGTCGCGTTGCTCACAGCTTTGAATTCAAGAATCCTTTGGGAGAATCTATGTCAGATCCTAAGATCGGAAAATTGCGTCAACTGAAATCCCAAGCGCGTCTGGGTGGGGGAGAAGAACGGATCGAACGGCAACATCAAAAAGGGCGCTTGACCGCTCGTGAACGGATTGATTTGTTTCTCGATAAAGGTTCTTTTCGGGAAGTGGATGCTTTTGTCACCCATCGCACGGATGACTTTGGTTTGGAAGACCGGAAATATCTCGGCGACAGTGTCGTGACAGGATGGGGCACGGTCAACAATCGCCTCGTCTACGTGTTTGCCCAGGATTTCACTGTCTTGGGGGGCAGCCTGGGCGAAGTTCACGCCGAGAAAATCATCAAAATCATGGATATGGCCATGAAAAACGGCGCCCCGCTGATCGGCTTGAACGACTCCGGTGGGGCCAGAATTCAAGAAGGCGTGGTTTCTCTGGGCGGATACGCTGATATTTTCTTGAAAAACACGCTGGCCTCAGGCGTGATTCCCCAGATCAGCGTGATTATGGGGCCGTGTGCTGGCGGCGCGGTCTACTCGCCAGCGCTAACGGATTTCATCTTCATGGTGCGAGGTTCTTCCTACATGTTCATCACCGGCCCCAACGTGGTCAAAACCGTCACCCACGAAGAGGTCACCTTCAAAGATTTGGGCGGCGCTGATGTCCATGCCGAGAAGTCGGGCGTCTGCCACGTCGCCGCCGATAGTGAAGCGGACGCGCTTTATCTGGTTCAAAAGTTGCTCGGCTATATCCCCCAGAACAACATGGAAGATCCGCCTTTTGTGCCCAGCGATGACAATCCCCTCCGCCGGGAAGAAGCGCTGGACACGATCATTCCGGACGATCCCAGCAAACCTTATGACATCAAGGAAGTGATCGGTCTGATCGTGGACAGGGGCGAATTCTTTGAGATCCATGCTTCCTATGCTCAAAATATCGTCATTGGCTTTGCCCGTTTGGGCGGCCATAGCATCGGTATTGTGGCCAATCAACCCGCTTACCTTGCGGGCGTTTTGGATATTGATTCGTCCGAGAAAGCGGCCCGTTTTGTCCGTTTTTGTGACGCTTTCAATATCCCCATCCTCACCTTTGTGGATGTGCCCGGCTTCATGCCCGGCGTGGATCAAGAACATGGCGGCATCATCCGGGCCGGGGCCAAGCTATTATATGCCTTTTGTGAGGCCACGGTGCCCAAGTTGACCGTCATCACCCGCAAAGCCTATGGCGGCGCCTACGACGTGATGAGCAGCAAACACATCCGCGGCGATGTCAATTTGGCCTGGCCCGGTTCCGAGTTGGCCGTGATGGGCCCGCAAGGCGCGGTCGAGATCGTCTTCCGCAAAGAGCTGGCCGCCAGCGACGACCCTGAAAAGCGCAAGGCCGAATTGGTGGCCGAGTACCGCGAGAAATTTGCCAATCCCTATGTGGCTGCTTCGCGCGGCTACATCGACGACGTGATCGAGCCGCGCGACACCCGCCCGCGCCTGATCAACGCGCTCGAGATGCTCTCGAACAAGCGCGACAGCAACCCGCCCAAGAAACACGGTTGTATTCCGCTTTAGGTTGGTGTGTTGTCACATTGCAATGCTGATTAACGGTCACGACCTCTACATCGAGACTCATGGTTTGACAAATGTCCCCGCCGTTGTGCTCCTGCATCACGGTCTTGGTTCCACCCAGGCGTGGCGAGAGCAGATCCCGGCCCTGACCGAGGCCGGATTTCGGGTTGTGGTCTATGACCGTTGGGGATACGGGAGATCCGCGCCCCGGCCCCAACTTGACCCCCCGCGATTCGAGCAGGATTTGGCCGATTTGTGGGCTTTGCTCGATCAGCTTGAGATCGAAGCGGTCAGTTTGGTCGGCCACAGCGACGGAGGCACGATCTCACTCTATGCTGCTGCTCAAGCCCCGGAGCGGGTTGCCGCCTTGGTGACCGTAGCAGCGCACATCTATTTGGAGGCGGATACGATGGAGCCGGGCATTGAGTCCATTTTGCAAGCCTATCAGAATTCGGCCCGTTTTCGCCAAGGGTTACAGCGCGTCCACGGTGACAAGAGCGACGACATTATTCAATCTTGGTACCGGGGCTGGCACACCCCCAACGTGATCGATTGGGATATGCGCCCCCTGCTCCAAACGATCACCTGCCCTGCCCTGGTGATTCAGGGAAAAGAGGATCAACACGCCCCTCCGCAGCACGCCGTCGATGTCGCCGAGAACATCACCGGAGCCGAGTTGTGGTTGATCCCCGGTGTTGGCCACATGGTCCCTCAGGATGCGGCGCGGGAATTTAACCGCAGGCTGGTGCAATTCTTGAGCGCTTTGTAAGCGGCGCGATTGTGCTCATTGCTCGTAGTTAGGTACGCAGCACAGCGGAGTACCGCCTGCTGACAAGATGGCGCTTCGTGACTAACTACGGACTCACCGACAAATTTGACGATTGCATCTTGCAAACTTTTCAGGAGTTTCTATGTTCGACAAAGTATTGATCGCTAACCGAGGTGAAATCGCCGTCCGCGTCATGCGCGCCTGCCGCGAATTGGGCCTGGGCACCGTGGCCGTCTATTCCGAAGCGGATCGCCAGGCTTTGCACGTCCGCTACGCCGACGAAGCCTATTTGTTGGGGCCTGCCCCCGCTCGTGAATCCTATTTGCGCGCCGACAAGATCATCGCCGCGGCAAAGGAGAGCGGCGCTGGTGCGATTCATCCGGGCTATGGCTTTTTGGCCGAGCGGGCTGATTTTGCCCAGGCCGTGTTGGACGCCGGAATAGCTTTCATCGGGCCGAAACCCTCTTCGATCGCGGCCATGGGCGACAAAGAGATGGCCCGGGCAACGGTAGCAGCCGCGGGTGTGCCCGTTGTGCCCGGCACCGAGGGGGAGGGCTCGCTTTGTGATGATGACCTTCTCGCCGTCGCTCCCCAGATCGGCTTCCCCTTGTTGGTCAAAGCGACCGCGGGTGGCGGCGGGAAAGGGATGCGTGAGGTCAACAATCTCGAGGAGATGCCCGCATTATTGCAATCCGCCCGGCGTGAGGCCGAAGCCGCTTTTGGCGACGGCAACGTCTATCTGGAAAAATTGGTTGAAGGGGCGCGCCACGTCGAAATCCAAATCCTGGCAGACACCCTTGGCAACGTGATCCATTTGGGCGAGCGTGAATGTTCCTTGCAGCGCCGCCATCAGAAACTGCTTGAAGAATCTCCTTCTCCCTTTGTGGATGACGATGAGGCTTTGCGCCGACGCATGGGCGCGGTGGCCGTGCGAGCCGCGCAAGCAGTTGAATATGTCAACGCCGGCACGATCGAGTTTCTGGTCGATCAGGACAAGAAATTCTATTTCCTGGAGATGAACACCCGCCTGCAAGTGGAGCATCCGATTACGGAAGCCGTCACCAGTATCGATATCGTCAAAGAGCAAATTCGCGTCGCCCGTGGCAGAACCTTAGGGCATACGCAAGAAGATATTCAGATGAAAGGTTGGGCGATTGAGTGTCGCATCAACGCCGAGGACCCCTATCACGATTTTATGCCCTCGACGGGCCAGATTTCGCATTTGCTGTTGCCCACCGGCCCGGGCGTGCGCGTAGATACGGGCGTGTATCCTGGTTTTGAGGTTTCTCCCTACTATGATTCCTTGATCTCGAAATTGATCGTTTACGGCGAAACGCGCGCCGAAGCCATTTTGCGCATGCGCCGCGCCCTGGAGGAATACAAGATCATCGGCGTTCGTACTAATATCCCTTTTCACCAGAATCTGATGGATTCGCATCGCTACATGGCCGGGCGCTTTGATACCCAATTTGTGGAGAAACGTTTTTCGATGGAAAAGGCGGATCGTGGCCGTGAAACCCATCCTGATATTGCCGCCATCATCGCCACACTGGTCGCACACCAGCGAACGGAACGTTCCGTCCACGTCATTCAGCGCGGCGAACGCGATACCAGCAACTGGAAATGGGTCAGCCGCTGGGAGCGCATGCAGCGATGATACACGCTTTGAACATGAGGCAATGCCATGAAATATATCACGACGGTTGATAATCAAGAGTTTTGCATAGAAATTCTTGAAGACGAACAGGCAATCCTCGTTGACGGCGTTCGTTATGATTTCGACTTCACTGCCGTTGGCGATCAGCCTGTTTTTACGCTATTGTTGAATGGAAAATCCTACGAGGCCTATGTGTATGAGGGCGACGATGGGTTGGAAGTGCTTTTGCAGGGCACGCTCTATCCCGCTACGGTGGTCGACGAGCGGGAAGAACGCTTGCGCTTGGCTTATGGCAGCCGCCCTGTTTCGGGCGCCGAGTTTTATTTGAAAGCGCCCATGCCTGGTTTGGTCGTTGATGTGCCTGTCAGTGAGGGAGAAACGGTACAAGAAGGACAGGTGCTGTTGGTTTTGGAATCGATGAAGATGCAAAATGAACTTAAGTCCCCGCGTGAGGGGGTGGTTTCACGAGTTCGGGTGGAAGTGGGGGACAGCGTTGAGCGTCAAGAAACCTTGTTAAGCGTGGTTTGAGGCTTCTCCAGTAGCAGGAGATTGCCAGAGAAAAGTTGGGCCAAACCTCACAGGTCTCGATGAGCTTTTAGTAATTAATTCGAGTAAGCGTTCACGCCCCTCGCCAAATAGAATGCAGATCATCCGAAGGCGTGCCTCTGGCAAAAACAAAAAAATCGGGATGGTTCCTTGACCTATGAAACAGCTCAAGGTATTTGTAGAATCACCATCTGACAAATGTCATTCTGAGCGAAGCGTCGCAGTTTTGCAAACGACGTGGGAGACTCTTCGCTCCGCTCACGCCAGCGGCGGGCACAGCCAGTGACATAACGAAGATTACATAGGAGCTTCGTAGGGCGTCCACCTGCGTGGATGCAGCCGCGTCGATGAAGAGCGACGCTCGGCGACAGCCCCATGGGACGATTTTCCCGAAGGGATGCCTACGGCAAATCGAAGCATGCAGGTCGAAGCTATTCCTGATTTATTTTCTTAAACTTCTTTATTCGATGCCCCCCTCAACCGCATCCCTTTTTGTTCAGTAGGGTTAATAGTACTCGATACCGGAAGTTTGATTGCCTGTTATTGGGATGGTTCAAAAATAGTAAGCGTTCACGCCCCCCGCTAAATAGAACGCAGATTACGCGAATATAGCTGATTTTCGCGGATAAAAAAATTAAAAATCCGTGGAAATCTGCCTAATCCGTGTCATCCGTGTTCCATTTCGGGTTCTTTTACTCAGACCCTGAACGGTTACCAAAAATATAGTGTCTACTAATTTTTCTGCAAAGTTGAACCATTTCCTGTTAGTATATTTTATAGATATTTCGTATATATCATGTATGTATCATCTCAAAGAATAGGGGAGGAGTTGAACTTTTCGGCGTTTTTTACCAACTTCGCCTGGGCTGGGAAAAAGTTCAACTTCTTTTCCACGGAATTTTGAGAAGATACGATCTTTTGTTGGTTCAGTTTTGTATTCATGAGGAGCAAACTGTGAAAAAGCGAGTCGTTGTCACCGGTTTGGGCTGCATTAGTCCTGTAGGGAATGATGTTGATACTACTTGGAAAAATATCGTTGCGGGGAAGTCAGGCGTTGATTTGATCACACAATTTGATACCAGTGAGCACAAGGTCAAAATTGCTGCTGAGGTAAAAGGTTTCAAAGGCAAGGAATTGTTTGGACGCCGAGAAGCTCGGCGGATGGACTTAGTTTCACAATACGCCTTGGCCGCGTCCCACGAAGCGGTTGAAGATGCCGGGTTGGCTATTGATGATAGCAATCGCGATCGCATTGGCGTGTACGTTGGTACCGGCATTGGCGGTATGCACACCCTTTTCGATAATACGGTCACATTTCTGGATCGAGGGCCCGATCGTGTCAGCCCGTTTTTCGTGGCCAAGATGTTGCCCGATTCTCCCGCCGGGTTGATAGCCATCCAGTTTGGGGTTCGCGGCCCCAACTTAGCGGTTGTGTCCGCCTGCGCTACCGGCACCAATGCCGTCGGCGAGGCTGCCGAAACGATTCGGGGTGGACGTGCTGATGCTATCTTGGCCGGCGGCACCGAAGCATCTATTATTCCCTTGGCCGTGGCTGGCATGAGCGTGGTCAACGCGTTATCGACCCGCAACGATGATCCCCAGCGTGCCTCACGGCCTTTTGACGCCGACAGGGATGGATTTGTGATGGGCGAGGGCGCGGCTGTGTTGGTGCTGGAATCCTTGGAACATGCCCAAGCACGTGGCGCTCAAATCTTGGCTGAAGTCAGCGGCTATGGCTCCACCAGTGATGCCTATCATATCACTGCCCCCGCTGAGGATGGCGCCGGTGCAGCCTTGTGTATGCGGGTTGCCTTGGAGGACGCTGGCTTACAGGCCCAAGATATTGCCTACATCAATGCTCATGGCACCAGTACGCGCTTAAATGATAAAAGTGAGACTGCGGCGATCAAAACCGTTTTTGATGAGCACGCCGATGATGTGGCCGTTTCTTCGACGAAATCGATGACGGGGCACTTGCTGGGCGCGGCTGGCGCGCTCGAAGCCGTCTTTTGTGTCAAAACCTTGCAAGATCAGGTATTGCCTCCCACGATTAATTACGAGACGCCCGACCCGGAATGCGATCTCGATTATGTCCCCAATCAAGCCCGAGTTGAGCGCGTCGAGCATGTCATGTCCAACTCCTTTGGTTTTGGAGGCCACAACGCTACCATCATCCTCAGTCGATATAGCGAGAAATCGCAATGATGTATCACGTTCATATTACCGGCTGGGGAACGGCTGTCCCTGAAGACGTTCTCACAAACGACGATTTAGCCCAGATGGTTGATACCAGCGATGAGTGGATTCGGTCCCGTACGGGCATCCATGAGCGCCGCATCGCGGCCCCAGAACAAAGCACATCTAGCTTGGCGGTTGATGCCGCCCTGGACGCGCTTGAGATCGCCAACCTGAATCCTGCCGAGGTGGATCTAATCATCGTGACCTCTTCGTCTCCAGACCATTTCTTTCCCGCTACGGCTTCGCTAGTTCAAGATCGCATTGGGGCGATCAAGGCTGGCGCTTTCGACCTTTCGGCGGCTTGCACCGGTTTTATCGTTGCCCTCAACATGGCCGCTCAGGCTATTCGGACCGGATCGATTCAAAACGCACTCGTGATCGGCGCCGAGACGTTGTCCCGGTTTACCGACTGGGAGGATCGCAACACCTGTGTCCTGTTTGGAGATGGGGCCGGTGCTTTTGTGCTCCAAGCCAGTGATGAGCCTGGCGGCATCCTCTCTGCGGTGATGCGCTCGGATGGCTCCGGGAGTGATTTGCTTTCCTTACCGGCGGGAGGCAGCAAGATACCCGCTTCCCCCGAGACTGTCGCTAATGGCCTCCATACCATTCAAATGAATGGTCGCAAAGTTTTTCGCTTTGCGACCCGCGTGATGGCGCAAGCCACCTGTGAAGCGACTGAGCAATCTGGCTTGACCCTGGAAAATATCGATTGGATCATCCCTCATCAGGCTAATCAGCGTATCATTGAGAAAGCGGCCCGAAGCTTGAAGCTGCCCATGGAGCGATTCGTGGTCAACCTGGACCGATATGGAAACACCTCGACAGCTTCCATTCCGTTGGCGGCGATGGACGCTATTCAGGATGGGCGCTTGAATCCCGGCGATCAAGTTGTTTTTGTCGGGTTTGGCGCCGGCCTAACCTGGGGCGCCCTGGTGGCTCAATGGACGGGGCCATTGCCTGAGAGGAAAGTTGAAAAAGCAGTTTGGCCCTATCGTTTCGAGCGATTGTATACTCTCTATGTGCGCGCCCGTTCCGCGTTCTTGCAATTGGTACGTTATCTTGAGGGGATCATTTGGGGGAGGCGTAGGGAGTAGAACTGGGACTTTTGGGTTGGTTGCATCCCCATCTTCCCCATGTTAGAATCAACTCACGTCGTTCAATCACTGCAAACGAGTGGAGCCCCCTATGCCTGAAATGTTGGAAGTTGTTATCGATAGTATTCGCGTCAGTTTGATGAATCAACAGCGCATTGTCATTCTGCGCGAGATGGATGCTGAGCGATATCTGGCCATATGGATTGGCGTGTACGAAGCTGAGCATCTTACCATTGCTTTGCAGAATGTCAATGTATCCCGCCCCTTGACCTACGATCTCTTCCTGAATGTGATTGAATCGCTCCGGGCCCAAGTCATCCGTGTAGAAGTCGTTGCTCTGCGTGACGAAACGTTTTATGGCAACATCGTCTTGGAGATGAGCGGAGAGTTGGTCGATGTAGATTCACGCCCCTCCGATGCCATGAATTTAGCCGTGCGATGCAATGCGCCTATCTACGTTTCTCGCCAGGTCATGGAGAGGGCGGGTATCGTTCCAGGTGAGGATGATGTCGCCATTGACGATGTTTCAGAAAGCACAGCTCCCTTGGAAGAAGGTGAACAGCGCCTCTCTGTTTTCGAAGATTTTTTGGAACGCCTGGATGAAGAGGAAGAAGGGGATGAGGATGAAGACGAGGAGTAGCCTTTGATCGGTTGGGTTCACGTTTTCCCTTAGCTATGTTACCAACCGCCGATTGCCTGGTACCACGGAGATCAATCGGCGGTTTTTTTGACCCCAAATCCGGGACCGCCCCAAAATTTTAAGCTTAAAGTTGTGTCTTTGATTCGCATAGATCAGCGGGGATGTGATATAACTTGACCCAAGCATTTTCCGTTTGTGTTCTCTGTTCTGTGGGCTTTATTCTGATTTGATCACATCCAAAACATGAGCAATTCATCAATCTTTGATCCTGAAACATCTACCTCCCCTCAAATCGTTCCTCATAGCCGTGATGCCGAAGAGGCCGTAATTGGCTCGATTCTGATCAACCCGGATGCCTATTACGATGTGGCTGAAATCCTGGAGGGGGAAGATTTTTACATCCACCGCCACCGTTGGGTCTGGGAAGCTTTTTCTCGTTTACAAGAGGGCCGCACGCCGATCGATTATCTGACCCTGATTGAGGATTTAGATCAACAAGGTCAACTGTCCGAAATCGGCGGCGCTGCCTACATCACCTCGCTGATCAATAACGTTCCCTCTTCGCTGCATGCCATCTCCTATGCTCGTATCGTGGAGGAGACGGCTGTCCGTCGTCGCATGCTCGAGGCGGCCAACAAAATCGCCAAGCTGGCCTACAACGAAGAGACCGGCTTGGATGCCGTCATGGGAGACGCCGAGAAAGCTGTCTTTGGCGTCAGCGAACGCCGATTGACGCGCGACCTGGCCCCCATCCGGACCGTGCTGAGCGAGTATTATGACTATATCGGCGAGTTGGCGGCTCGCGATGAGGAGATTCGCGGCGTCCCCACCGGCTTCATCGACCTGGATAATTTGCTCGGCGGCTTGCAGCCTTCCGATTTGCTCATCATCGCGGGGAGGCCGGGGATGGGAAAATCTGGCTTTGCCTTGTCGGTGGCGAAAACCGCGGCCCTGAATCATAAAAAGCACGTCGCTATCTTTTCGCTGGAGATGTCCAACGAGCAGCTCGTCCAGCGGTTGCTGGCCCAGGAAACGGGCATTGATTCCCAACGTTTGCGCATGGGCAAGCTCGAGGATCATGAGTGGGACACGCTCACCCATGCCATCGAGGTGATGAGCGACACGACCATGTTCTTGGATGATACCCCCAGCATCACCCCGCTGCAATTGCGCACCAAGTGCCGCCGCCTGCATCTGGAATACCGCCTCGATTTGATCATCGTCGATTATCTCCAATTGATGTCGGGTGACACGCGCACCGATAACCGCGTTCAAGAGGTCTCTTATATCTCTCGCCAGATGAAAATCCTGGCCCGGGAACTGAATGTACCTGTCTTGGCCGCGGCGCAACTCTCCCGCGCTGTCGAGAAGCGCTCGGATAAGCGCCCCGTCCTTTCCGATTTGCGCGAGTCCGGCTCCCTGGAGCAGGACGCTGACATTGTCATGTTCATTTTCCGCCCCGACATGTACGATGCCGAAGACCCCAGCAAGAAAAACATCGCCGAAATCATCGTCGCCAAGCATCGTAATGGCCCCGTTGGCGACGTGCAACTCATCTTCCGGGAGAAATTGGCCAAATTCGAGAACGCTGCTACCCGAGACGTGGATTTGTCGCAGGTGACATAATGACCTTCGATGGTTTTCCCGATGGCAAAGTCGATTTTGCCCGCATCCCTGATCCCTTTTTCAGCCGGTTGTTGCCCCAGATCGATCATTTGGGCGAATTGAAATTGACGCTTTATACCCTTTGGAGACTTGGGCGCATGGAGGGCGAATTCCGTTATTTGAGGGAGGCTGATTATTTGGCGGACGAACGGTTGATGGCTGGGATGGGGGCTGCCGTTTCAGAAGCGGAATCCACCTTGAGGGAGTCCCTTGCTCGGGCCACGGAACGCGGCTCTTTGTTGGCCGCCTCCATCGTCCGGGAGGGAGAAGAATCAACCCTATATTTTTTCAACACCCCCAAGGGGCGCGCCGCGGTGGAAGCAATCCAAAAAGGAAACTGGCGCATGCGCGATGATGACCGTGTCGCTGTGGAGTTGGTCCTGGAGCGTCCCAACATTTATCAACTTTACGAACAGAATATTGGCCCCATGACGCCGATGCTGGCCGAAGCGTTGCAAGATGCCGAAGATGAGTATCCCCAGGCGTGGATTGAAGAAGCCTTCCGCATCGCCGTGGAGCGAAATGCGCGCCATTGGCGTTATGTGGAGGCGATTTTGCGCCGTTGGCAGGAGAAAGGTTATGATGTCAGAGAAGATCGACAAGACCCTGAAGAAGATGTCCCCGAAGACTTCCGCCGCTACAGCCGCGGAGGGCTCGCCGACTACCTCAGCGAAGACTGAAACGGGCCCGGCCGACAATCTCTTGGGCGACCCGGATTGCCCCATTTGCCATGGCACCGGCTATTACCGCCAAGATGTGCCCGTCGGGCATCCCGATTTTGGCAAGCTGCATGTTTGTTCGTGCCGCCAAAAGCAGCTTGACCAATTTGCCTATGAGAAGCTCTTCTCGCTGAGCCAATTGGATGAGCTCAGCCACCTCACCTTCGAGAATTTCAACCCGCGCGGCCGGGCTGATTATTCCGATTTCATCGCCGATTCGGTGGAGCAAGCTTATCAGGCCGCCCAACACTATGCCCAGACGATGAAGGGCTGGTTCTTGATTCAGGGCAAGTACGGTTGCGGCAAAACCCATCTCGCCGCTGCGATCGCTAATTTTTGCGTCGAGATGCGGGTTCCGACTTTGTTCGCCACCGCTCCAGATCTGCTGGATTTGTTGCGGTTTACCTACAATGACCCCGACACCAGTTTCGAGGAGCGCTTCCGCGATTTCCGCAGCGTCAAGCTCTTGATTCTGGATGATTTTGGCACCGAGAACGCCACCGGATGGGCGCGCGAGAAATTGTTCCAGATTCTCAACTATCGCTACATCAACAAACTCCCCCTGGTTGTGACCACGAATTTGGAATTGGATGAGATCGACGCCCGCATCCGCTCGCGCCTTCAGGATGAAAAAGTGGTCGAACATGTCCGCATCTTGGCGCCCGATCATCGATTGAAAGAGGGGGAGACCAGCACGCCAGCCCTTTCTGCCTTGGAATGGTTGAGTGACAAAACCTTTGGCAACTTCGATTTGCGCAAGAACGAGGTCGGGCAAGAAGCTCGCGTCAAGACGACCATGGAACGCAAGGGTCCGGGAGGAAAGAAGGAAAAGGAGACCGTTGTTACGGTCACGGCGGTGACCTCGGAAGACGTCAAAACGTTGGAGAAGGCTTTTCAGGCGGCGGTGTCCTTTGCCGAACAGCCGGAGGGTTGGCTGGTGCTTTTGGGTCAATCTGGCTGCGGCAAGACACATCTGGCTGCTGCGATTGGCAATTACCGGCTCGCTTCCGGCGCGCCGGCCATTCTAGTCGATGTGACCGATGTGCTCGATTATCTGCGCGCCACCTTTGGCGAAAGCATGGTCAGTTATCAACAGCGCATGGATGAGGTACGCACAACCCCACTGCTGATATTGGACGGTTTGGGAGCGATGCAATTATCCTCTTGGAGTGAGGAGAAGCTTTATCAGATCCTCAATTATCGTTATTACAACAAGCTCCCTACGGTGATCACTTCCCCCTTGAGCCTGGAAGAAATCGAGAAGGACTACAGCGCGCTCTTTGTGCGCATGGCTGACAAGCGCTTGTGCAGCATCTACGCCATTCAGATGCCGATGTACCGGGCGATGGGGTAAGAATACCAGAGATTGATTGGCCCAAAAAGAAAAGACCCGGCTTGTAAAATCGGGTCTTTTTGTGTCTAGACTGTATTTTTTGAGGAAGCCAAGGAACCTTGAAATTTTTCTTAGTGGTTATGTGGCCAATGGCTGAGTTCCGAAGAAACGTGTCTCGCCAGACTTTTTTTAAAATGCACACTTCTCAATTATGACCCAACAAGACTGAAAAAAGCACTTGACGC
>CAZJBA010000051.1:0-18222 GCA_964544065.1 uncultured Anaerolineales bacterium
GGATCGAGGGCAGGGCAATCGGCTTTTGAGCCCAACCTTGATTTGTTTCCCCCGGCTGGTTAGAATCCCTGACATGATTTCCTCTCACACCGACAGCGGGCCGGACTCGCTCCTCTTTTTGAAGTTGGGCGGCTCGTTAATCACGGATAAAGCCAAAGCCTTTACCCCTCGGCGGGAGGTCATCTCTCGATTGGCAGAGGAGATCGCCGCGGCGCGAGAAGCGCGCTCCGGCTTGAGGCTGGTGTTGGGGCACGGTTCCGGCTCCTTTGGGCATGTGCCCGCTGAAAGATTCGGTACCCGCAACGGGGTGGAATCGGCCGAGGCGTGGCGCGGCTTTGCCGAGGTCTGGTATCAGGCCTGGAGGCTGAATCGCATCGTTGTGGATGCGCTGCACGGGGCCAGGTTGCCGGCGGTGGCGCTGTCCCCCTCCGGGGCGGTGACCGCGCGTCAGGGTCAGGTGGCCCGCTGGAACTTGAGTCCGCTGCGCGCTGCCTTGACAGCAGGATTGCTCCCGGTCGTGTACGGCGATGTGGTCTTCGATCAAACCATGGGCGGGACGATTCTCTCCACAGAAGAACTTTTCGCCCATCTGGCCCGGGAACTGCATCCAGGCCGTATCTTACTAGCGGGCCGGGATCAAGGTGTCTGGCGCGATTATCCCAATTGCACCGACCTGATCGACACAATCACGCCGGATGACTGGGAGCGCTTGGCGCTAGATTTGTACGGCTCAGCCAATACGGACGTAACCGGCGGCATGGCCAGCAAAGTAGAGACGATCGTAGGGTTGGTGAAAGAAGATCCCACCCTGGAGGGATTCATCTTTTCAGGTGTACAACCCGGCCAGGTAACTGCTGCCTTGGAGGGGCAAAGCCGGGGCACCTGGATACGCTCAGAGAGATTCACACCGATCTGAGTCGTCTGGAAATCAAGATTAACGAACTTCAGAGTTGACAGTTCCAAATTCATCCATTAGACTCCCCTTTCCGAATGGACAACCTTAGGGATAACGCACAAACAGCAAACATCACGCATACACAAGTCAATACCGTCACCACAATCAGGGAAGTCGATCAAAACAACGTCGCTGAGCTACCCTGCTTAAATATTTCTCATGTCATATACACGCAAGCAATTAGAAAAACTAGAAGCGCAACAACTGGCCCCCTATGGCTGCCATAGCCGAGATTCCAAGGGGCGAGCATATCCCGAGGATGAACCCGCTTACCGCACAGTTTTTCAACGCGATCGAGACCGAATTTTACACACCACTGCTTTCCGACGATTGGAGCACAAAACGCAGGTATTCATCACCTATGAAGGCGATTATTATCGCACCCGTCTGACCCACACGTTAGAGGTCGCTCAAATCGGGCGCACGATGGCGCGAGCGCTGGGAGCAAATGAGGATCTCATCGAGGCAATTTGTCTGGCGCACGACTTGGGCCACTCCCCTTTTGGTCACTCGGGAGAAATTGCACTCAGCCGTCTGATGAAAGATCACGGTGGCTTCGATCACAATAAACAATCTTTGCGTATCGTCACGGAGATGGAGCAGCGCTACCCTGACTTCCCCGGCCTGAATCTCACCTGGGAGGTGCGCGAGGGGATCGTCAAGCACGAAACGGAATATGACGTTTCGGACGCCAGCGATTATAATCCCCACCTGCGAGGCCATTTGGAGGCTCAAATCGCCAATATCGCCGACGAACTCGCCTATACAGCCCACGATTTGGACGACGGATTACGCTCTGGGATGATTACCACGGACATGCTCGCCGGAATCACGCTCTGGGAGATCATCACGGAACGGATCAAATGGGCCGGGCCTCCGCTCCAGGAACTCACTCACCACCGCTTGATCCGTGAATTGATCGGCTTGCTGGTCACAGATGTCATCAACGCCACCGACCAGAACCTGCGAGAAAGCGGCGTCCAAACGGTGGAAGAACTCCAAAGTCTGGACTATTCTGTAGCCAGTCCAAGTGAAGACATGCGCAGGCGTAATCGCCAGTTAAAGGATTTTCTCTACACGGAACTCTATCGTCATCCCCGAGTCGTCCGCATGCAAGATAAATCGGAACGCGTCGTTGAGGAATTGTTTCGCGCTTATCAATCAGAACCGGATATGCTCCCCCGCCACATTCAAAAACAAATCGATAAGATCGGTTTGGAGCGGACCATCTGCGATTACATTGCCGGCATGACCGATCGTTTCGCCATCGAAGAACACATGAAACTTTTCGATCCAGCTACAAGACCATAAAACTAGGCAAATATGACTATGACCAATGAACAATATTTAACCAAAGAAGGGGAAAAGAAATTACGCCAAGAACTCGAGCACCTCAAGGGCCCTGTTCGGGTGGATTTAGCCAAACGATTAAAGGCGGCCATCGAAATGGGCGATCTATCTGAAAACGCCGAATACATTTCCACAAAAGAGGAGCAGGGCTTCGTTGAAGGCCGCATTCAAGAGATCGAAACCATCCTCCGCAACGCAGTCATCATTGAGGAAAATCACGATGGCTATGATTCTGTTTCCATCGGCGCGGAGGTCACCGTTCAGGAGGGTGATTTTCCCCCTGAAGCCTATCAATTGGTTGGCAGCCAAGAAGCCGACCCCAGCAATGGGCGCATTTCAAACGAATCGCCGATTGGACAAGCCTTGTTAGGAAAGAGCGTTGGTGATGAGGTAGAAGTCGAAACACCGGCTGGCGCTTTGAAACTGACTATCTTGGAAATTAAGTGATCTATGATCAAGACATCGGAAAACAACCAATAGAAAAACCCCAGCGAAAATGCTGGGGTTTTTCTATTGGTTGCAGATCGGCTTATTTTTCCCAGACGGCCAATTCCAAGGTCAACCGTTCAAAGAAGCTACGCTGTGGAGTCCCTGAGCTTCCGTAGGCTATATCTACGACACGTGCAACCAGCCGCAACGTGGCTGTCTCCAAGATCATCTCAGAGCCCGGTTCTGCCAGGAAGGGTTCGCCTTTCTTTTCCAAGCGCTCTCGCAGGGTGTTGTCCGAGTAGGCATGCTCACTCATGAGTACTTTGGTGACCGTTTGGATGTCGTTTTTATCAAACAGCCACACTTCAAAAGCGGCAACCTTTTTCGGTTCTCCCACCCCAATCGCTTCGGAAATACCAATGCCGCACTCGCCGAGAAATTCTCCCGCGGGGGAATCAATGCTAAAGGAGTCATCGAAGAGGTCATCCCCCATCATATAGGTAGTCATGAACTGGGACATGGGGGGAGCATCGCCACGGGCAGAGTAATCTGTCGGCTCAGCTTGACGAGTGTATTCTTGAGCTTGAGCCGCGGGGGAAACCGACTCGGAAAACCGACTTCCGCGACGGTTGAAAAGGAACAAATAGACAACCACAGCAACGGCCAAAACTGATACGACCCCGCATAAGGCTAAAATGATCGTCAATCTTGAACCGCTTCCCTCGCCTGAGGTATCTTCCCCTTCATCTGTCACATCCGTTGCATCTGTTTCTGCTTCTCCCCCGGGCAAAGAGGAGGCGCCAACAGCCTGGCCGAAACTCCCGATCGCAGCGGAGTCAATCGCCTCGGGAGTAGCCACAATTTCATTATACACTTCGGATGCGTCCCCTTCGAACCCGCCCCAACGCTTCTTGGCCAACTCTTGATCGTTCGTTTGAGCATAATCGTTGATGGCCATGCGCATATAGTCTTCTCGCCAAGTCGGTTCTAAGTTGCTCGGGCCAGCGTTCACCCATTTCACCGGCCAGATGCCCCAACCAAGTAGAAACCAACCGATGATAAGGCCCACCAAAAAGCCCAAAACGCTAGCGATGATTGGATTTTTAAATCTTTCACTGATCTCATCCATAACGTTACTCCCAAGCAGATCCCTGATAAATACATCGTCAGACGATTACATTTCCCCTCCACCTTATTGTAGACTAGACCTTAAAAACATGCAATCCCCTAATTAGCAACGTGTGCGCGCAAGAGTTGTCAGACGGCAAACCTCGGGCGTATGGAGAAACGCCGACGATGATCGCGAAGCATGCCGTCGCTCTGCCGCACGGTGTGTACCCATCTGGTATGCCCTTTGGGCATGGGGGTACGTCGGCTAGATCAATATACGTCCGATCTAGGCAACGCACTCCTTCGAGTAGGCTTCCCCCAAGGGGACGCAGAGCGCGCGCTCCCCGTTGCCGACCATGATGGATGTCACAACGCTCTTGACAACATTTGAGGGCACACATTAGCAACCTACTCTTCCGGGAGGACGTCATCCCGCAAGAATTGCTCTTCGCAACTTGAGCAAACGGCGTGTTGCTTGTTCTTGGCAAGCAACAAACCGCCGCAGTTGGGGCAGGCGACCTTGAGAGGGCGCTTCCAGGTGGAGAATTCACATTCGGGATAATTGGCGCATCCGTAGAAGACGCGTCCGCGGCGGGTCTTGCGTTTGACCAAATCGCCACCGTCTTGCGGACAGGTCACGCCGATCTTGTCGAGCCAGGGTTCGGTGTGGCGGCAATCGGGAAAATTGCTGCAACCGATGAATTTACCATGCCGCCCCCAGCGAATCACGAGCGGATGCCCGCATTCGGGGCAATCACGCCCCACCTCTTCGGGACCGGTATTCATGTTGGGCATTTCCTCTTTGGCCCGTTCCAGGGTTTCAGAAAAGGGGCCGTAAAATTCCCGCACAACCTCAACCCAGGTTTTCTCCCCCGAGGCGACCGCGTCCAGGTCTTCCTCCATGGTAGCGGTGAAGCCGACGTTGACAATGTCGGGAAAATGATCTGTCAACAAATCGTTGACCAAAATGCCGGTTTCGGTGGGGTTCATACGCCGGTCTTCGCGCACGATGTAACCGCGCCGCTGCAAGGTCGACAGAATAGCCGCATAGGTGGAAGGGCGGCCAATCCCATTTTCTTCCAACTCACTGACCAAGGAAGCATCCGAAAACCGCGCCGGGGGGCGGGTAAAATGTTGATCTGGAATCAAACGGAGCAATTTCAAAATTTGCCTCACGGTCAAATCAGTCGGAACGGGAAGCTTTTCCTTCTGTCCCTTTTTCTTCCTGTCAGCATAAACCACCAGAAAGCCGGGAAAACGGATCGTCGATCCGGAAGCCCGCAGCAAATAGGCTCTCTTGGCGCCCTCACTTTCAATTTCAATCGAAATGGTGTTGTAAATCGCCGCACTCATTTGGGAAGCGACAAAACGCTGCCAGATTAGCTTGTAGAGGCGATATTGGTTTCGCGATAAATGCTCTTTGATCGATTTCGGCGTTCGCAATACCGAGGTCGGGCGAATGGCTTCATGCGCTTCTTGAGCTCGCTTGGATTTGGTTTGGTATTCAGGCGGCTCTTCGGGAACGTATTTCTCTCCATATTTGCCCACAATATAGCTGCGTGCTTGCTCCTGAGCCACTTTGGCCACATGGGTGGAATCCGTGCGCATGTAGGTGATCAAGCCGGTCTGGCCGCCATCGCCGACGTCGACACCTTCGTAGAGTTGTTGGGCGAACCGCATCGTTCGGCGGGCCGAAAAGCGCAACCGGCGCGAGGCCGCCTGCTGCATGGTGCTGGTGGTGAAAGGCGCCTTGGAATTACGTCGGCGGGTGCCCTTCTTGGCTTTGGAGACGGCGTAATCGGCCTTCTCCATATCCACCAACAAGGGTTCGACATCTTCCTCCGTCGATAAGGTCGGTTTTTCGCCGTCGACCCGCACCAATTCGGCCACAAAACTTTTCTTGTCGCCGTTGGGTGAAAACTCGGCCTCAATGCTCCAATATTCTTCCGGCACAAAGGCATCGATCTCGCGCTCGCGTTCGACGATCAAGCGCAGGGCCACCGATTGAACCCGCCCCGCCGAGAGACGCCCGCGCACCTTCTCCCAAAGCAGCGGACTGATGCTATAGCCCACCAAGCGATCCAGGATTCGCCGGCCCTGTTGCGCGTCGACCAAATCCATATCGATCCCGCGGGGATGTTCAAACGCCTCTTTGATGGCCGGTTTGGTGATTTCATGGAAAACGACTCGCTTGGCTCGCTCAGGTTCAATATCGGCAGACTCCATCACGTGCCAGGCAATCGCCTCCCCCTCTCGGTCAAGGTCGGTGGCCAAATAGACTCGTTCAGCCTTTTTCACCAGGGCTTTGATCTCTTTGACCGTGTCGCGCTTCTCGTTGGGCACTCGATAGGTAGGTTCGAAATCATTCTCCACATCGACGGCCATCCGCGAACGCAACAAATCGCGCACGTGGCCAACCGAAGCCTTGACCTTATAGTCCTTGCCCAAATAGTGGCCTATACTGCGAACCTTGGTAGGCGACTCGACAATGACCAAATTGCCGGAGCGTTTCACCTTTTTCTTGCGGCGCCGCTTGGTCACCTCAGGCGGCTTCATGCCCTTGTGGGCGTCTGTCCGGCCCATCCGGAACACATTCGTGCCGCAGACGCTGCAAACGCCACGCGTCGCCGGGGACCCTGTCGAGGTAAAAACCGGTTTTGAATCTTCAATTTCTCGTTTCTCTTTACACTTTACGCAATAAGCTTTCATACAAAATCTATAAATATCTTTCTTGGTTACCTTTTAATTGTTTTACGACCTGACGCACCTTTTGCGCCTGATCCTTTTTACACACTAAAACGACGTCCTCCGTGTCCACCACGACTAAATCTTCCACACCGATGGTGACAACCAGGCGACGCGACGGCTGTTTGTAAACCAAAGTTCCCCGCGTGTCAAGGGAGAAATGCTCATCCGTCAAGAAAAGATTGCCTCTCTCATCGGTGGGGAGCACCTCAAAAAGGGCGCTCCAACTGCCGACATCATTCCATCCCAACCCCTCTGCCGGGATGACGACGACATCGCCGGCGTTCTCCATGATGCCATAATCGATCGTCTCCGGCCGGATGGTGGGCCAAACCTGCGAGACGACTTGCTCGCGTTCAGCTTGCTCCCATTGTTGCGAGATGGTTTCCAGCTTGGCGCTTAAGTCCGGCATTTGACGCCGAAACTCGGCCATAATCCGGTCGGTTCGCCACACAAACATACCCGAGTTCCAGGCATAGTCACCGCTCTCCAACATCGTCTCCGCCAGGTCGCGATTGGGCTTTTCGGTAAATTGCAAAACCTGATAGGCATCCAAACCTCGATTGGTTTCGACCAACTCACCCCGCTGAATATAGCCGTAGCCCGTGGCCGGATAGGTGGGCGTGATTCCGAGGGTGACCAAATGGTCGTTCTGGGCCGCGTCATGGGCCGAGAGCAACAAATCGCGAAAGAGTCCTTCCTGTTCAAAGATGTGATCGGCGGTCAAGACGGCCATCACGGCTTGGGGATCGCGTTGATGCAGGGCCACAGCCGCAAGCCCGACCACCGAAGCAGTCCCTCGCGGCATCGGCTCGAGTAAAAAATTTTCCTCCGGGATTTGGGGCCGCTGTGCTCGAAGCGCCTCAGCCTGTTCCGCCACGGTGACGACGTAAACCCGCTCCGGCGGAAAGACACCCTCCAAGCGATCGATAGCAATCTGAAACAGGGAGCGTTCTTCTACCAGCGGCAACAGTTGCTTGGGTGTTTCCCGCCGCGATAAGGGCCACAGCCGCGTTCCACCGCCCCCCGCCATGATGACAGCGTAGTAATGTTGATTCATCCGTTTCCTTTGTTTTATTCTTTTGTTTCATAGTCCGCGCCCATCTCGCCCACAGCCATGTAGCGCATGCCGCCGACTTTGCGGACCATGCCCTTCAACTCCATCATAGCCAAAGTAGCGGTCACATCCTCAATCGGTAAACTAGTCTGGGCCCGAATCTCGTCCACGTGCATGGACTCATAGCCCAAAACGTCAAAAATTTGCGCCTCGGTCGGATTGGAGGGTAACACCGTGCGGGCCTGGCGCTGTTCAGTGATCATGGTCAAGTCTAGGACCTCTAGGATTTCTTTGGGGTCCAAGAGGGGGTGAGCGCCCTGTTGAATCAGGCGATTGGTGCCACGGCTCTGAGGGGCGATGACGTTGCCGGGAACCGCGAAAATTTCGCGACCTTGTTCGAGAGCAAAGTCCGATGTGATCAAGGCCCCGCTGCGTTTGCCCGCTTCGACGACCACGGTGGCAAGCGACAGCCCGGCGATGATACGGTTGCGAGGCGGAAAGTTGCGGCCCTCCGGTGGCGTGCCCGGGGCGTAATCGCTGACCAGGGCGCCCTGCGAGCGAATATCCTCCGCCAATCGGCGGTGCTCGGGCGGATAAACGCGGTCAACCCCGCAGCCCAAAACGGCGATGGTGCGCCCACCGGCATCCAGAGCAGCGCGATGGGCGACGCCATCGATGCCCCGGGCCATGCCACTGACCACGGTGACGCCATGATGGGCCATTTCGCGAGCGATTTTCTCGGCCACTTGCCGCCCGTACGAGGTCGCCCGCCGGGTTCCCACAATGGCTACAGCCCAATCATCATCGGAGCAAATCTCTCCCCGCAGATACAGCACCGGGGGAGCATTATCCACATCTCGCAAGCGGGTGGGATAGTCCTCGTCTTCCCAAGTGAGCACCTGAATTCCTTGGGCCTGAAGGTTCTCCCAGACGGTATCTAAACAAACATCCGCGCGCAGGCGCTCAAGCTTTTGGATCAAGCGTGAGGAGAGGCCAGCCTGCCGCAATGCCTGCGGTGAAGCGGTCCAGGCTCCCTGAGCATCACCAAACGAATCCAGCAAGGTCCGCAAACGGACCGAGCCAATCCCTTTGACCATGCTTAATCCAATCCAATAACGTCGAAAATCGCTCAAGACCAACCCCTCATGTTAAATCCTCACTAGAAAACGAGTATCAGAATACCATATCGCTTTTCAGTATGTCAAGATGGGATTTTTCTACCGGGCCGAGGAGGCGCCTCACTCAACGGTCAGCAGGCAGCAATCCGGGCAAAAGATGCACCCGCATCTCCCCCTGCTCCAAATCAATAGCCAACACAACGGAGGGGATATCCGGCAACAACAATTCGCCCCCATCTTCCATACGGACAATTAAAACATCGTTGGAGCCGGTTTCGAAGATTTCCTCAATCCAACCCAAAAAGGAATCATCCTCGGCGCGGATGACGCGCAGCCCCACCAGTTGATGCAGATAGAATTGACCCTCTGGCAAAGCGGGGCGATCGTCGGCGCGCACGTAGGCAATCTGGTTACGCAACTCGCCGACCTGGTCACGATCGGCATATTCTTCGAAGGCGATCAAGATGTCATCCCGATGCCACCGCACGCTCCGAATCGCCAAGACGGTATGGGATTCGCCGACATAAAGATTCACGCCCGGAAGCAAACGCTCGGGAAAGTCGGTCCATACGGACATGACCATCTCGCCGCGAACACCGTGGGGGCGGCGAAGTTTGCCGATAGCCAAAAATGCAGGCTCACGCTTGCTCGGCGAGCCTGCATCATGTTCCCCTTCGAAAAGGTCGTTCTGTGGCGTCATTGAGGGTCGACAATGTCGAGAGAGGCTTCTTTCCCTTCCCGGGTGGCAGCGACGCTCAACAAACGGCGCATGGCATTGGCCACCCGCCCTCCTTTTCCAATCACGCGGCCCATGTCATCCTTAGCCACGTGAAGTTTCAGGAAAGCCTTGGAGCCCCCGCCGTGTTGCTCTACGCGGACCGCCATGGGGTCATTGACTAACGAACGAGCAATAAATTCGATTAACTCTTTCAAATTTCACCTCCCGAAGAGGTTCTAGCCGAAATCTCAAGAAGGTTACTCGGTTTCTTCGTTTTCTTCTTGAGCTTCTTGCTCTTCTTCTACTTCTTCAGACTCTTGTGTTTCCTCTTCAGCCTCTTCAGCCTCTTCAGCCTCTTCAGCTTCTTCAGCTTCTTCAGCTTCGTCTGCCTCTTCTTCTGGCTCTGTTTCCTCTTCTTCGACCGATTTTTCTTCTTGCTTCGGTTTGGAAATCAGGCCTTCACGACGGGTGCGCGGATCAATATCGCGCTCCTCGTAGAGGGCAGTAGCTTCTTCCAAAATTGCTTCCAGCTCTTCGCCATCTTTGAAACGTTGATAGCGGTCCAGCAAGCCGACTTGATTAAAAATGCTCACCACAGATTCAGAGGGCTGTGCCCCCACACTCAGCCAATGGTAAACACGATCTTCTTCCAGGTAGATCGTAGAGGGCTCAGTACGGGGATTATAATGCCCCAGAATCTCTAGGTATCGCCCATCGCGCGGGGCTTCTTTGTCAGCAGCGACAACGCGAAAGCTGGGTTGTTTTTTGGCGCCAACACGGCGCAATCGAATTCGAACCATTTAATCTGTCTCCTTTAAGTACAGCTTCCTTGTAACTACTCAGGTATGTCACTGTGAGGGTTATTTTCCCCGAAGCAGTCCTTCAGACACTCCAGGAGCTTGCTTCAGCGGAAAAAACACCGCTTCGCAATGACATTTCAAGAGTAGGCTGAGTAGTTACGCTTCGTTTAAAAATTATAATCATTGTCAGCCTAAACAAACGAAAGGGTTGCGCCAAAGGAAGCGCACATCTAGTCACCTGTCACTTTCTAATGCGAGCGAACGGAAGCGCTCTTGCCGTCAGGCATGCAAAGCTCAACTGCATTTCATTCCGTTCAGAGTGCTTCCGTGAGCGTCCTTTAACTTTGCTTCACGCCATTCAGGATGCTCCCTCCAGCTTTAGACTCAAAGTGATAGGTAGCTAGAGCGCACATTTGTTTTTGGCGAACAATTTTATCGAAACATACCGGACAAATCGCCCAGCCCAGATTTTTTAATTCGTTTCATCATGGTGCGCATTTGCCGATGCTGTTTTATCAATTGATTGACATCTTGAACCCGCGTTCCGGAGCCACGAGCGATCCGTCTCCGGCGACTGGCGTTCAAGACTTTTGGTTTTTGACGTTCTTCGACCGTCATCGAATTGATGATGGCCTCCGTTTTTTTGAGTTGCACCTCCGCTTCCTGGGGGTCGACTTCTTGCGCCATTTGGCTCATCCCGCCAGGGAGCATACCCAAGATTTGGCCGATCGGCCCCATCTTGCGGACTTGGGCCAATTGATCGCCAAAATCTTCCAGGGTGAATTCGCCGGACAACATGCGCTTGGCTTGCTCTTCGGCATCTTCCACATCCATGGCGGATTCAGCCTTCTCGATCAAGCCGATCACATCGCCCATCCCCAAAATGCGGGAGGAGAGGCGTTCGGGATCGTAGACTTCCAACGCGTCCAAGCCTTCGCCTGTGCCGAGGAATTTGATCGGGATACCAGTTACCGAGCGGATCGAAATGGCCGCCCCGCCGCGGGCGTCGCCGTCCATCTTGGAGAGAATCAGCCCTGACAGGGGTACGGATTGATTGAAACCCTCGGCGATGTTGACCGCTTCTTGGCCAATCATGGCATCGACGACCAGCAAGACCTCGTTGCAATCCACTTTCTTGGTGATAGCCGACAGTTCATTCATCATGGCATCATCAAGTTGGGAACGGCCAGCCGTGTCGAGTATTACCAGGCTAAAGCCGCCGCGCTGGGCGCGCCCGTAAGCACGCTGAACCAAGCGCGGCGGGGCAATGCCTGGGTCGGAAAATACCTCCACGTTGAGACGATTTCCCAAGGTCTGCAATTGTTGCACCGCCGCAGGCCGGTAGGGATCGGCCGCAACCAACAACACTCGCTCACCCTGGCCACGCAGAAGTTGAGCCAACTTTCCGGCGGCGGTGGTCTTGCCGGAACCTTGTAATCCAGCCAACATGATCAAGCGGGGCTTTTCGCCCCGCAAATTCAGCCCGACCGGCTCGCCCAGCGTCGCGATCAATTCTTCGTGTACGATTTTGATGACCGCCTGGCCAGGATTCAGGCCGCGAGCGACTTGATGGCCAACAGCGCGCTCGCTCACGCGGGCGACAAAATCTTTGACCACCTTATAATTGACGTCCGCCTCCAGGAGAGCCAGACGCACTTCCCGCATGGCCTCGTTGACGTCGCTCTCGGTCAATTTGCCCCGGCGACGCAGTTGCTCAAAAGCCTGGTTAAGTCGTTCGGTCAGATTCTCAAACATAGCAATAGCATAAATATAGCTGGCAACAAAACACTCCCGTGCCAGCCGTGACTCTGCATTTTAGCTTGGAAGCTGGTATTGGTCAAGGGAAATTTCGACAGTGTGCCAGGGCAATCGCATTTGGAAACTAGTCCATTGAAAGTAGTGTCGTTGCGAGGAGACGGAGCGCTGCTTTTTGCGCTCCGTCGACGTGGCAACCTTCTGAATGACTGTAAAACAACCCTTTTCGTGCTAACAAGCGAGCCCCAAATGGGGGTGCACCGCATGCCACGCTCCCGCCAAAGGCGCGCCTTGCCCAACGGGCACGCAGAGCGCGGCGAAGCTCCGCTCGCAATGCGGATGCACGCCATACCGAAGGTACACCAAATGGGTGCACACCGTGCGGCAAAGCGAAGCGATGACATATCTAATTGGAGTGAGGCATAGACAAAATGCATATGCGATTGCACTGGACAGTGTGCACCTCGACATTGCAAGGGCTTTGATCCTATGGTAGAATTCAACCCGCTCAGGAGGGGTTCCCCATTGAAACGATTATGGAGGGATGGCCGAGTGGACGAAGGCGGCTGTCTTGAAAACAGCTGTGGGTTTATCACCCACCGGGGGTTCGAATCCCTCTCCCTCCGCCTAAAACACGATGGCTGAGCCTTTACAATCGATCTTGGGGAGGTGCCAGAGTGGCTGATTGGGGCCGCCTGCTAAGCGGCTGTCGGGGCATAAACCTCGACCGTGGGTTCGAATCCCACCCTCCCCGCCTCTTTGAGAGCGTTGAGCTTTTCCGATCACAGAAACAAGCCCTCGTAGCTCAGTGGACAGAGCACTTGGTTGCGGACTAAGGGGTCGCGTGTTCGAATCACGCCGAGGGTGCTAAGCAGAGCGGGAGAGATTCCCGCTCTTTTTTATGGTAAGTAAGGAATATGAAAAAAGCACAAATCTTACTAACCAACGATGATGGTATCGATTCACCTGGCCTGTGGGCCGCTGCCGGCGCGCTTGAAGCGCTGGGATATGTCACCGTGGCCGCGCCGCGGGAACAGAGTTCCGGGACGGGACGGAGCATGCCGACGACGTCTGACGGCGTGATCACCCCGCAGACTATTCAAGTCAATGGGCGCAATTGGGAAGCCTACGCCGTTGGGGGCACCCCCGCCCAGGCGGTGCTGCACGGCGTCTTGGAAATCATGCCTACCAAACCGGATCTGGTCGTATCAGGGATCAATTACGGCGAAAATGTGGGCACCGGAATCACCGTTTCGGGGACGGTGGGCGCCGCCCTGGAGGGGGCCGCGCTGGGGGTGCCCTCCCTGGCCGTCTCCCTGGAAACAGACAAGGAACATCACCTCTCCTACTCCAAAGACGTCGATTTTTCCACCGCGGCGCATTTTACCCAATACTTTGGCCGCGCGCTCCTGGAAAACCAACTCCCCGATGACGTTGATGTTCTCAAAATAGAAATTCCCTCCAACGCGACACCCCAGACGCCCTGGGAGATCGCGGCCTTATCCAGAGTGCGCTACTATCAGACTTTACGCCCGGAGCGTGAATCCTGGGACCAACCGGCCAAAATTGGCTATACCGTCTCCAAAGATTGGAACAAAGCGCCCCAAAACTCCGATGTCTATGTGCTTCACGTCAAGAGAAACGTGTCCGTCACGCCGCTGAGCCTCGATCTGACTTCACGGGCCAAACTGGAACTCCTTGACCAACTGCTGAGGGAAAATGAAAAAGCTCGCTGCCAATAGAAGCAACGAGCTTTCCAAGTGAGTTAAATCTCCGGGTTAATCGGAATCCTCATCCCCCTGAGAGATGATTTTGTCCAGCTCTTCCAACTCCGAGCGAATCTCAGCCTGATGGAAAAGCGCCTCTTCGAGCAAAGCCTGAAAAGCGGGCTTCTGCTTGTCGGGGAGAGTCTCCAACAGGCGTCTCGTCCGGGTGATTTGTTGTCCCTTGCGGCGAAGTTTGTGCTCCAGCCGCCGGCGATAGCCATGATAAAACTGATCCTCTTTCATTGGCGGGGGCAGCGTCGGCGGCCCTTGGGTCAAAATCTCGGCCACCGTCAATAAAAACTCTTCGGTATCAACCGGTTTCTCCAAAAAACGGACCGCGCCCAAACTCATGGCGAAACTTTTATCCTCAGGGGCGACATAGGTAGCGGAGACAAAAATGACCGGAATGCGACTGGTCTTCGGGTTTTGGCGCAGGCGATGGACCAAAGCAAACCCGTCCATCCGGGGCATGAGAATGTCGGAAATGACGAGAGCCGGTTTCTCCCTGGCAATCTCTTCCAAGGCCTCTTCCCCATTGGTCGCCGTTACCACAGGATACCCCTTGAAGCGCAAAGTCACAGCCAACAACTCTAAAATGTGGGGGACATCCTCGACGACGAGAATCGGGCCATAGGGAACGCTCATAAGGAAGCTCCTCAAACAATCTACATTCGTATTGTACCGCTTTTCTACTCCAAGACAAGCGTACTGATGCGCTTTACCTTACAGTTATTTTAGTGCCTCGGAGACAACTTCGTCGAAAGGCATCATGGCAGTTTTGAAGCGATTCTTGGCGTAGGCGTAGTAACAAGCTTTGGCGCTGTCGGTAGCCAGACCGGAGAAACGCCCCTTGATCGGCGCGACCACACAACAGGTATCGGCGGCAAACTTGGCCCCGGACGCCTCGATCACCTCAGTATAGCCCATCCGGTCGGCGATCTCTTTGGTCGGGCGGGCGGTGGTGATCCAAAACTCCTTGGTTACCTGCTTGCCTTCTAACAACTCGGCTATGCGGGCGATCTCTTTGATGGAGAGATGGGGACAGCCCAGGCTGACAAAATCGATTTCTTCGGATTCTGTGTCCTGAAGGGAAGCGCGTGCCCGGTGGAGATCAGCCAACGTGACGATCATCTCCTCCCCAGGCGGAATAAACTGACTCACCTCCGGGGTGATCCCGTTCATGTGAAAGAGGGCCACGCCCCCATAGGTGGCCACGCTGGCACAGAACGACTTCAAATTCTCCACCGAGGCGGATTCAATCCCTTGGATGAACGGAACCCGCCGCTCGCCGCGGCCCTCCAAGCGGTCGCCGATCACCTTGCCCAGCGCGCCAAAAGCGGTGTTGTCATCGTCCATCTCGGTGACCGTCACCATAACCGTTGGCTGCCTATACGCATCCAAGTGGTAGCCATACGCCGGGGTCAGGCCGGTCAGAGAAGCGGCCAGGGCGCTGGGACCGCCCTCCCGGTTGGTGCGCGCTCCCAGGACCGAATTGGCATAACAAACCGCGCTGCTCTCCGCCCAGGCGATGTGTTCGCCGAAGTGGGGCGTGTTGCCGATCAAGTAGGGGGTGCACGTCGCCGTAGTGACGACGTTCATCCGGGCGAAGGCGTCCAAGACGCGCTGCTGATTCTCGGCGAACTCGGCGCTGATGCCCAGGGCTTGCCAATTTTCGATGTCCATCCCGGCGGGATTGAGCGTGGTCAACACCCGCGCCCGGCCCCCGCCCGCGGCCATCTCGTCCAGAAAAGCGAGCCCGGCCTCGCCCAAATTATCGTAGCTGACGCCCGAAATCTGCACCGAGGTGACGGGGATCAAGCGCTCGGCGCCGTAAATCCGCCCCAGCGTGGTCAAGATTTCCATCGCCTTCTGGGTAGCGGGCCTACGCTCTCCGGCGAGCATGGCTTGTTGTTCAGGGGTCAATTGCATAGTCATTCCTTAACGTGGAGGCGCAGAGAGGGTGTGCAAGGCACACCTGGAGAGACGCGGAGATTCTCTTATTTTCTCTGCAACTTTGCTTCTCCCCGTCTCTGCGTTAAGCTTTTCCCTTCCCGCTCACAAATCGGCTCAGGTTGATATCGGGATAAGGCACTTTCTCGTAATGCTCTCGCGCCGCGCCGACGGGAGCGGTCAGATCGAAACCAACTTTGGTAGTCAACTTGGTACCCGGTTCAGCGCTGGGATCCAGGCTGGAGCCGGGTTCCCTCTCGCGCACGACCATGTCGCCATCGCCCTGAAAACGTGTGGCCATGGCCCATTCCACCTGCAAGGGGTCGTAAATATCGATGTCTCGATCGACCACAAAGACATGCTTGCAAGAAGAATGCCCCGCGAAAGCCGCCTGAATCGCTTTGAGGCCATCATCTTCGGCTTGCTTGTCGATCCGGACGATGGCATGCAGCCACGAGCAGCCGCCAGGGTTGATATTCACATCCAAACATTTGACGACCTTGCTCACCTCCCGGAAAATGGTCGGTTCCCGGGGCATGCCCATGAGCAATTTGTGTTCCAGAGCGCCGGGCAACAACGCCTGCCAGATGGCATCATGGCGGTGGGTGATCGCCTTGACCTGGAAAACCGGCTGCTGGCGGATAATATCCTGGGTTTCAGTCAGATCGACAAAGGGGCCTTCAGCGTGAAGCCGGTCACGGAAAACCGTGCCCTCCAACACAATTTCGGCCTCGGCGGGGATGAGCACGTCGATGGTTTTGGCCTGCACAACGGAGAAAGGCTCCAGGGCGTTGGCGATGGTCAATTCATCAACACCGATCTCCACCGAGGTGGCGGCCGCAGCCAGGATGTTGGGCGGATTGCCGATGCAAACAGCCACATCGAGCTGGCCCAAATCTTCCAGGTAGGCATCCATGTGCCGCCCCTTGACCACCCGGATGGCCATCTCCGTGGGCGAGAATTGCATCGCCCGGTGGAAGGAGATGTTTTGCCCGTGGCGGGGATGCTTGATCACGAACACGCCCGAGGTGAGGTAGGGGCCGCCGTCGCCGCGGAAATGCTTCAAGATGGGCAACTTGTTCAGATCAGGCTCCAAGTCGACCACCTCCTGACAGGGGGCGGAATCAACCTGCGAGGGAGTCCGGGGCTCGTCGATCGCTTTTGTCAAGGTGGGGATGATCTCCAAGACAGGGATACCCAAATAATCGGCAAAATCCGCTTTGGTGCAGAAGAGATTGCCAATCACAGGGAAATCTGATTCGGTGACGTGCTCGAAAACCACTTTGCGCGGTTCCAAATTTTTCATCGTCGCCGCGATTTGATAGGTCGTAGAAATCGGCTCGGTGACGTGCAATAAATCCCCGCGCCGGTCTAAATCCTGAAGATAGGTTCGTAAAGTCATTTCGTCTCCTAAGGTAAACAGATCGGGGGCACACGCCCGGCCCGCCCTCCGCTCCAACAACCATCGGCCTGGGGTGGATCGGGGTAAATTTGGCCCTCAAATTGATTCTGATTGGCCTCCAAAGTCCAGCGAAAATCCATCGGCTGATCCCAGAGCATGCCAAAAAGCCCTTCAACGCGTTGGCGCTCATTCGAGAGCTTGCCCTGCACGTAAACCAGATCGCCCTTGGAGGAGCCGCCGATGGGGTAAAAATAGCCCAGGATTTCGCCATCCGTTTGTTGCAAAACCAGCTTACCAGGATCGACTACATCGTCAACAAAGTGGGTGTTGATGTGCAGCCACTCGCCGGACCAATCGGTCTCTGGGCGCTCGGCGGTCTCTTTGACCACACCGACGACCCAAAAAAGGGCCAATTCCGTCCCGTCGTCGTCCTGGAGACGCCAATAACTGCGGTAGATGCCCGGCCGGTCGGGCGCACGCATCAACAGGGGGACATCGACGATCTCACCGGGGTCAACCTGCTGCTCGATATTTTGCCAGGAAGCATCGCCGAGTTCGGCCAACTCAAGCACGGGTGAGGGAGGATAGAAATAGGCCCGGGCAAGGTCGGGGCCACTGAAACGCTCGCCCTCGGCGAAAGTGAGCCAATATCCGCCCCACTGCCAGGCACACGAACCTGTATTTTGGAGACGCCAGATCTTCAAGAAGATTTCGCCGGGGTTGAGCACAGAACCATCCGGGAAGGTGACGTCTTCGAGCAGGGTGGCTTGAAGGCAAGGTTGGTCCGATGCCAGCGTATTCGTCGGCGTGAGAGAGAATTCCAGCGTTGGTGTGGGGGTTTTCGTGGGAGCCAGGGCGGGGGCCGACGGAGAAGGCCAGAGGGTCGGCGTTGATGTAGCCGGTCTAGTCGTTGGGGCCGGCGGAGCGTCGGCCTCGGTTTCAGCCTGGCGGGTGAGCGTCTGTGCCAGGGTCGGCAGGCTGGCGGCTTCGGTCTCGGGGAATGATAATCCTACTCCAACCGGCGTGCAGGCTGCCAGGAGCATCAATGCTAGAACAACGATGAGGAA
>CAZJBA010000052.1:0-5065 GCA_964544065.1 uncultured Anaerolineales bacterium
GAGGCAAATCCTTAGCCTGAACGATCAGATACGCACCCAAGGAACGATCTACCAGCTCATCGGGACAGAATAATGGCTTGCCATCTTGGGTTCCACAATCTGGCAACAAACCATCACGGTAAGCCTGTTCGGCCCACTTGGTGCCCCAATAATTGGGATCAGTCATGTCGGCAAGCAAATTGCCGTCTGCTTCAGGCGGATGATACTCTACCCCGTGCATCATCCGCAAGCCAAAGACGCTTGCTTCTACTCGGGACAACTCGCGCCGGGGACAATACATCAAGGGATCGGTTTGACAGCCAGCCGTCAGATCATTTTCCCACATCCCCTCGGCCCATTTCTCCGCCCAAGAAATGTCACTCCAATCGTCGGCGAAAGAATCCCACGGCTCGGCGGGAGGGCTATAATCTTTGCCAAAGCTTCCACGCAGCATGAAGACGGCTGACATAGCTCGGTTCATGATCTGGTCTGGGCAAAACTCGAGGGGATCGGTGCTGCACCCCGCGGTGAATCCACCATCCCAAAGGGCTTCGATGTATTCATAGTGGGGGTGATCATGAGATACATCGGCGAAGGTAGGCGCTTCAAGCAGATTGAAAACGTATGCTGAGCCCTGGCCATTGTCGTCTCCACTAGCCCCAACCACAACCGTATCCTCACTCACGGCTACGGCGGCACCAAAGGAGTCACTCGCCGCGCCATCCGAGGCGGTCAATTTGGCCGTCTCTGTCCCATCCACCCAGCCGCCCTCCGGCTTCTTAAAAACGTAGGCTGAACCTTGGGAATCGTTATCACTAACATCGTCCGCCTGCGCCCCAACCACGACCGTATCCTCGCTTGCTGCCCCGGACCTACCAAAGTGATCATCCACCGTGCCATCCGAGGCGGTCAGTTTGGCCGTCTCGGTCATGTCCGTCCAGCCGCCTTCCGGCTCTTCGAAAACGTAAGCCACGCCTTGAACGTTCCCGGCGCTATCTGAGGCGGTCAGCTTGGCCGTCTCTGTCCCGTCCGCCCAGCCGCCTTCTGGTTCCTCGAAAACATAAGCTGCGCCCTGGCCATTGTTGTCTCCGGCCGCCCCCACGAAAACCGTATCCCCCTTCATGATGACAGAACCGCCAAACTCGTCGCCCGTTTCGCCGTCCGAACTGTTCAGCTTGGCTGTCTCGGTCATATCCGCCCAACTGCCTTCCGGCTTCTCGAAAATATAAGTAGAGCCCTGATTATCGTCGTCACCACTTGCCCCCACTACGATCGTATCCTGGCTCACAGCTACGGCTCCAAAGCGGTCATTCGCCTCAGCATCCGAGGCAGTCAATTTTGCCGTCTCTGTCATATCCGCCCAGCCGCCTTCCGGTTTTTCGAAAACGTAGACCGAACCTTGACCATCGTCTTTCCCTCTCGCTCCCACCACGATAATCGTTCCACTAACAGATACCGACCCACCAAAGAAATCATCAACTTCGCCATCCGAGGCGGTCAGTTTAGCCGTCTCGGTCATATCCGTCCAGCCGTCCTCCGGTTTCTCGAAAACGTAGGCCAAGCCTTGACCATCGGCGCCCGCTTGCGCCCCCACTACGACAGTCGTTCCACTCACAGCTACGGAAACGCCAAATGCGTCACCGGAATCGCCGTCCGAGGCGGTCAGCTTGGCCATTTGAGTCCAAGTATCAGCAGTGAGAGAGGAGGTTCCCCATCGCGACGACTCATCGAATCGATTTTCCGCTTCCAGGCTGGCAGTCTGAGCTTTAGCAAGGGGAACCATACCTATGGAAACCGGCAAAAGCAATATCAGGAGTATTGTAGTGAGCGCTTTTCGGTGATGGAGGAACATATTTTATCTCCTTTGGAGAAGTTATCCCGTGTGCAACCGAGCAACGAATGAATTCGGTTCTACCTTTCTTATTCTATCGCAATTGAGCGTAAAGTTGTAGTAAGCGCCCCTTCATTTTCATCCGATTGTAAAAAAGTTCATAAGCGCGACGTCCATTTACGCCCATTGTACGGCGTGTATCGATGTCCTTTTGTAAGCTTATGATGGATTGTTCCAATTCGGGGAGATTGCCATATTCCACCACAACGCCGCAGCCATGACGAGAGACGATTCCATCAATATTCGTGTTTCGAGCAACAACTACAGGTTTTGCCAACATCATGGCTTCAAAGAGTTTGTTGGGGCTGGCATAACGATGATTGGACAAGGCCGGATCGTAGAGAGCGAGGACGACATCGGCGACAGCGGTCAAAGCCAGGGCTCGCTGATAGGGCACGCGGCCATGCCAGCGCAGATTGGACAGCGACTCCGCCTGGGCCAGAATCCGTTCCCGATCGCCGCCGTAACCAGCCAAATCTAAACGCCAGGAGGGATGTTTGTCCAGCAATTGCAGCATTTGAAAAAGCCCGCGTTCTCGCTGCAAGAGGCCGACATACACCAGCCGTAATGTGTTCACAGTGACAGAATCAGGCTTCTGGTCAAACTGACTGCGCACATCCTGGGGCGTGTTGAGGATCACCGCGCTTTTGCGGGGATTGGCGCCGCTGATTTGCTCTTGCCGAACCTCATCGCTGAGGATGAGCGCATCCACACCCTCGATGACTCGGAGATCGACCCAGCGGATGATCCGCTTGATCCACCCTGGCGTGGCGCGCAAGTGATCGGCGTAGAAATCGAAAATATCATACACAACTTGTTTTCCCAGCAGCCATTTGCAAAGCAAAGCAGGTAGAACGGTGTCAAAGTCGCAGGCGTGAATGATGTCATAGCGCTGGTGATGGCGGAATAGCCACAACAACAAACCCCACTGCCAACGCAGCAGCGGGGGAAAATTGCGCAAACCGGTACCATATTGCGCCTGGATGGGAAGACGCCGTAGCCTCAACCCGTTGATGCAAGCTGAAGAGGGGAACCTCCCGCTGCGGTCCCAACCCAGCAGGATGACGTCGTAGCCTGCTTCGGCCAAGGCGGAGGCGGCTTTCTCCACGCGCGGGTCGGGGGCGATGGGATTCGAGCGGCAGAAGACAACGCCCGGTTTCTTGGCAGCGGCCACGGAACTCATTTGACGTTGAGATAACGTTCAACAACGGAAGCAGCCTGCCCCTGCGCGGCGATGCTCCCCCTCTCCAACCAGATTGCCCGATCACAAAGCGTCTTGACCCTTTTCATCGCGTGTGTGACCAACGCAATTGTCGTGCCCTGTTGCTGAAATTGTCGCATGCGGGCGAGGCATTTTTCTTGAAAGGCCGTATCTCCCACAGAAAGAACTTCGTCCACCAAGAGAATATCCGGGCGCATACTGGTAGCGACGGCGAAGCCCAGACGGGCAACCATGCCGGTAGAATAGGTGCGCAGCGGCGCGTCAATGAAGTCGTCAACGCCAGCAAATCTAGCGATTTGATCAAATCGCGCTTTAATCTCTTTTCGAGAATATCCCAGCAATGCCCCGTTCAGAAAGACATTTTCCCGACCGGTCAGCTCAGGATGGAAGCCTGCCCCCACTTCGAGGAGGGGCGCCGTTTTCCCAACAATGATGATTCGCCCCTGGGTGGGATGTAGCACCCGCGCCATCACTTTCAGCAACGTGCTTTTACCGGCCCCGTTGCGCCCAATGATGCCAAAAATTTCACCCGCGCTGACATCGAAACTGACGTCCCGCAAAGCCCAAAAGTGGCGATAACCCAAACGACGCTGCAACCAGCGGATGGCAAACTCTTTGATTCCCGAGAACTTTTCTTCGGGAACTCGGTAGCGGATCGAGACGTTTTCGACGCGGATGACAGCAGAATCAACATTCATAGGCGATAAGGGTATTGACGCGACTTGGCCGTGAAAATCAAGGCGCCGAGCAGGAGCATACCCAAGGCAAAACCCGCCGCGGGGAGCCAGACATCCCAACCGGGCACCACGCCGACGAGCAAAGGTTGGCGAAAGGCCTCGACAAAATAATAGATCGGATTATAGCGAAACAACCCCTGCCAGCGCTGGGGGATAATCTCGGCGGGGTAGATAATTGGGGTAGCATAGAGCCAAATTACCAGAATCACATTGTATACGGGCAGCATATCGGCAAAATAGACCGCCGCAGTGGAGAGCAGCAAGCTTAAGCCCAACGAAAACAAGGAGACGAGAAACATTGACAGCGGCCAGGTCAACAGGGCTACATCCGGCTTGATGCCTAGCGCCAGCGCAATTGCCAGCAGCGGGAGCAGCGAAAAAGTAAAGTTGACCAACTCCGTGCCCATTGCAGCAACCGCAAACACCGACTTAGGGATATAAATGCGTTTGAGCAACTCGCCGTTCCAGATGATCTCACCCATAGCGCCGCTTGTTGTGGTTGAAAAGAAATTCCAGATAAGCTGTCCGCTAAGCACATAGACAGGAAATTTCTCGATTTGGACGCGAAAAATTTGTGAGAAAACGATCGTCAGCACGATCATGGTCAGAAGCGGGTTCAGGATCGTCCAGGCCACCCCCAGAATCGAGCGCTTGTAGCGGATTTTGATCGAACGAGCTATAAACTGCAAAACCAGTTCACGATAGGCAATCAGCGCGCTGATTTCTTCCAGCAACGGGTGCTGTCTTTCTGAAGAATCATATTGCTGAGCGGAAAATTTTTTCACAGGGCAATTTTAATTTCGAATTGAGGATTGATTAATCAGGGTGTACTTGTTTAGCCTGTATGGGAGATGAATCTTAAAAAATGGCTATAGGTCAAGTAGGAGGTGAAGGACAGTTGGTCAAAGAAGGCGGGGTTTCGCCATAACGTTGAAGTTGGATCAGATAGTCCAAGATAGGGACAGCCTGTTGACGACAAGTAGCCAAAAGGCTGCTCAAGATCGCATGAGTTTTGGCACCCTCATCACTGCGATTACAACCGTTTGTTTTGCGAGTGATGACAGCAGGGCGTAACATCCGCTCGGCCGCCTGCCCTGAGCCTGCCGAAGGGTTGGTGGCATCGAGATCATCGACATAGAGAAAGCGAAAGATATACTGGCGATGTTTGCGTAATCGTTTGGCAAAGCGAGCATTATCTGGGTCGGTGAGACGCCGTTTTTCATCGATCAACTGATC
>CAZJBA010000052.1:5165-13467 GCA_964544065.1 uncultured Anaerolineales bacterium
CAAAGCGAGCATTATCTGGGTCGGTGAGACGCCGTTTTTCATCGATCAACTGATCTGGATGATACATCCAATGCTGTTCGCCGCATTTCGGACAACGACCACTTGCCATCACATACCGGGTGATGATCGGCTTCACTTCCGGGATGTCGATTTCATACTACTCGTGCTCTTTCAGGTCTATGAGTTCACCGCCACAGTCGGGGCAGCCGCAGATTTCAGCTTTCTTTGTTTCGTTGATCTCTTCTTCTTTCGGCTTCTCTCGATTCTTGAATTCCCCTTCGCAAGCAAAATTTGAAAACTGCAACAATTCCCTTTCGACCCCTGGCCACCGCCCCAGCTACCCGACAGTATTATAAATGGGACGCAGATTTTCGCAAATCTTCACTGATTAAAGGTAAAACGGAAAAGAAAACACCCAAAAAATCTTGTAAATCAGCGTGAATCAGCGTCCAAAAAATTAGTGTCGGGTAACTATGATCATCTCCCTCCCACCTCCACTTTATCCATCACCACATCCTCCACCGCCCACCCCTTTTGGGCCATCAAGTCCAGGAAGGCGCGGCGGAAGAGGAGAGAGACTTCCACGGAGACTTCCGAAATCTTAGAGTCTTCAGGAGCCTGGAACCGGTATGAAGTCGTGTCACTCTCCAGGGCGGGGATGCGGTTATCGCTGAGGATGCGTGTCGGGTTCCAGTAAGCGCCGGTGGGGGAAACCTCGGTCCACAATTCTTCCAGGATTTTGGCGTAGGCTGTGCCCGGTTGGCCGGCATAATCCCGCGCGGCCAGGCCGGGGTGAGACTCCCGGTTGGATTCCGTCAACCCTCCCCAGGCCGGGACGGTGGGTCCTTCCGCCAGCGAGAGTTGGTTACCCTCGGCATCGGTGGCCTCCACCAAGAGAATCAGGTGCCGCAGAGGACTGTCCGTGGGGACGTGATGCCCGGTCTGGTCGTTGGTGATGGTCACCGTCACCGTGAGTTGGGCCTCGTCCCATTGGGTCTCCACCGCCATCGTCACCGCATTTTGCAGCAACTCCTCATCGCTGGCCCCGGGCATGCGATGGCTAAAAATCGTCTCCGGATCGCGTTCCAGCCCCCCTGCTTCTGGTTTGACGAAGTGCGTGGCCCCGCTGGGGGGCATGTGGCAATCTTGGCAGGTTTGGCCGGTCACAGGATCACTATACGGGCTTTCCAACCACTCCCCGTAAGAATTATACACCACCGTATCCCAAAAAACGCCAAAATGACACCCAGCGCAAAACTGGCTCTCTTCCTGGAGGGGAGAATAGGTATCCTCACCGGGAGCGACATCATCGTAAGGCCCGGCGAAAAACTGATGCCCTTCCGGGGGGCGTCGAAACTCATAAGACAGCACGCCAGGCATATTCGGGTAAGGCATCTCCTCCTCATCCAGCTTGATGTCCCACACCTTGTGGCAAAAATCGCAGGGAACGCCTTCGGCGGGGACGCCCGTCACCGTGGTGGGGTTCACCCCGTAGGGATCATTCACCGAGGCGGCCGGGGTGTGGCAGGCAGCACAGTTGCCTTCCGTGTGGGGAAAATCGAGCTTGTAGCCGGGGCCGTAATACGGCTGATCGGGATCGGGGGGAAGGGGGAAGTCACCGTAATCGCGGCTATGCCCGTAACGGGTGGGGGGACTGTGGTTACCGTCCACGTCCGTGCCGTTGTACATGGTCAGGAAACGGGGATTGGTGGCCGAACCGGAATGGGCGTCTAGTAACCATTCATCCACCGGGAGGGAGGCCCTCACCCCCGTCCCCTCTCCCTCAAGGAGAGGGGTGTCGCTGGCATGACACTCCGCGCAGCCCTGGTCCTCCCCCTCACCGGGATGATAGAGGGAGGGCAGCCATTCGTAGTTGGGGTTATCCTCGCTGGCGTGGGCGTGGAGGTGAAGTTCGAGGTCGTCGGTGCCCGGCATGACCTCTTCCCCGCCGACGATGAAATACCCCTCCGCCCAGGCGGTGACCGCCACCGGTTGGCCGGGGGTGAGGTTCTCCAGCGTGAAATGCCCTTCCGCGTCGGAGAGAGTGACGTTCTCAGTCGTCTGAACCCGCACCACCGCCCCGGAGACGGGCCCCTCCTCATCCAGGACCGTTCCCGAGATAATCGTAGCATCGACCGGTTGGCATCCCGCTAACAACAAGATAAGGAATATCCAGAAGATACTCTTCGCATTTCCAAGCATTTCAACGTCTCCTTCGGCGGAACAAAACCAGTCCCAAAAATCCTAAGGGCAGCAACCCACCCAGACAAGGGAATTGGTTGCCTCCCTCTTCTGGCGCCTCTTCATCTTTCCCCTCTTCGGCTGGTTCCGGGCGGGAGGTGGATGTCGGTACTGGGTCGGATTCTATCTCCTGCGTTTCCTGGGGGATCTCCTCATCATCCATCTCTTTCGTCGTTTCCAGGGTAGGTTCCGGCGCGGCGGGGGGCGGTTGGCCGTTCAAATCCAGGCGGTATACCCCTTCCCCCTCGGTGGCGGCGTAGAGGTGCAGGCCATCCGCCGAAATCGCCAAGGCGTTCACCGAGCGATTGCGCAAACCCTCCTGAATAACGACCCACGTTTCCCCACCATCCCCCGAGCGGTAGACGCCCGATTGAAGATCCGTAAGGTAAACCACATCTGGGTTAGAGGGATCGAAAAGGATATCGCTGATTAGCGCCTCTGGGGGCAGACCGGCGGGAACATTCTGCCAAGTCTCCCCACTATCCACGCTCCGGTAAAGACCCCCTCCCCAGTAGCCAACCAGCACCAAGTTGGAATCAAAGGGGCTGACAGCGACCGAAGCGGCGTCCTCCCCCGGCAAACCGGAAGATAGCTCCCGCCAACTGGTCCCGCCATCCTCACTCTTTAATACTCCATGATTCATGGTGGCCGCATAGACCATGTTCCCATCTGTGCCATCAACCGCCAGATCATTGACCACCGCGTCCTGGCTGAGATCGTCATTGGCATCCTCCCAACTCGCGCCACCGTCCACAGAGCGGAATACGCCTGAACTGGGCTGGCTGGTATCAAACTGACCGCAGGAAAAATATCCCGCCGATCCGGCATAGACGATGTTTGGATCAGAAGGGGCAAAGGCAATCGTCTTCCAGGCCCACTTACCACTGGAGCGGTGAACCAGTTGCCAACGTTGCCCCCCACCGGTGCTGTTGACCAGTGCACCATCACAAGTCAAATCAGCGACCATATGCTGGGGATCGGAGGGATCGAGGGCAATAGCGTGCCAATCTAGGGTTTTGAAGGGCGGATGGGCAATGCCCGTCCAGGTATCCCCGCCCGAGTAGCTGACGAAGACACCACTCCGGGCCACGACAATCACCCGTCCCGGGGCGAATGGATCGACCACGACGTCACGCACTTGTGCCCCGGTGTAACCCCGGCTGGCGTTCACCCAGGTGTGACCGCCATCTTCACTGAGGAAATTACCGCCCCCATAATTGTTGATAAAGACTCGATCAGGATCGTCAGGATCGATCTCAATATCGATGGGATGACCTGCCTGTGTGCCGGGAGGCCCCCAAGGGGGATTCTCGGTGACCATGTCCCACTGCATCCCCCCATCCTCGCTGCGGTAGATGGCCTCAAATCCTCCCGCATAAGCAATATCAGGATTTGAGGGGGCAAATTCTACACTGTTGATTACACCCGCTTGAAGCGTTTGGTGCCAGGACTCTCCGCCATTCACGCTAAGATACACGCCGGCGTGTTGGAGGTATTGAACATTCCCCGTCCCGGCTAGCAAAATATCCGGGTTCTCAGGTTGCATGAACAGCGAGCCAACGTACAGGTTGTCCAACCCCTGGTTGATCTCTCGCCAGGTTTCTCCGCCATCCGTGCTTTTGACCACCCCCACCCCGCCAGGTGTGCCGGTGTCGGGATCGCTGTTGGCAGCCTCCCGGTCGAAAATACCCGTAGAAACATAAAGGACGTCGGTGTTCCCAGGGTCAATCCAAATGTAGCGTGCCAGATTATCCCCCCGCCAGACGGCTTGCCATGTCTCCCCGCCGTCGGTGGTTTTATAGACAACGCCTTTGACCATATCAAACTCACGCCCATTCAAGGGCTCATCGTTCCATTGCCAGCTAGAGATCTCGGCCGCGGCGTACACCACATCCGAATTTCCAGGCTCAACCGTGAAACCTCGAAAAGTTATCTCTTGTTCAAGCACGCCACTATCTTTCTTTTGCCAAGTAGAGCCCCCATCTAGGGATTTATAGATTCCCTTGATAGATTGGGTGCCGGCCCAAATAACATCAGGGTTATTGGGATCAACGGTGAGGCAAAAAACGGGGATGGATTCCCCGGACATGCCGCTCCGGGCGCTGATACCCTCGTTGGATGGAGACCAGGTTTGCCCTCCATCCTCGCTGATATGCACACCGGCGTAAGCGTCCGTCACGTACATGATTTGCGGATTTTCCGGATGCATACGGACATCATAACCCAGACCACCCAAGGGGCCACCTGTGCGCACCCAGCTCAGTTCGCCCAAAGCCTGCAAGTCTTCAATCATTTGTTGCTCAGACTCGGTGATTTCGCGTTCAACCTCCACATCATCGATCAGGACCACCCCCGATCCCACCGACTCAAAGGCAATCCCGCCATGGGGGATGGGATCCGGATCTTCATAGCGGATAGGTTCGTTATCATCCCAGCGCACGCTAACCTCAGCGCCTTCCGCCCTAATCTCCACCAGATGCCAACCACTCCCTGGTCCCGGCCCGGTGCTGAGTCCTTCATAGAATTCATCGTCCACTTGTTTATTAATGACAACCTGCGCACGATTAACGGTGATGAAATAACGGTGGAAGGGGTCGAAATCCAAACGGATATTGGCGTGTAATTGCGCATCCGGTTCCAACATGACCCTGAATCGAAAAACATAATCTTTCCAAGAGCCAATACCAGCCGTGGCCCAGGTATGCCCTTGCCCGGAGAGGACGTGACCATCTTCATATGCAATGACTTCCCACCCGTCTTCCATGTCCCAGTCGGGGGGATGGCCGTTTTCAAAATCTTGGAAATAGACAATCTCACTTTGGGCGGAGATAGAAACGAAGGGAATTATGACCGCGCCAATGACCAGGCACACGGCAAGCAGTTTTTGGGTGATGATGGTTTTCACGTTGTCCTCCTAATGGAACGCGGATTGCCAACGGTACGCCTCCGGCGCTCCGCCGACCATAACTTGAGCAGCTTCTTTCTTTGCCACAAAAATTATTGGGGGGTTATCTTTCTACGAGATTCAGTCGTAGCCACTTCTCTAATTCTTCTCGACTTAATTCTCCCGCAGCTACTTGAAGAATAACTTGCTCCTGATCATCCGTTGATGCTTTGATTTCGCGCCCATTCAATACCAGAAAGATTTCTATGGCTGCGTGTCCAGTTCGCTTATTCCCATCGATGAAAGGATGATTCTTGATTATTGAGTAACCCAACACAACTGCTTTTTCGATAATTGTGGGATAAAGGTCTTCTCCCCCAAACGTCATCCTTGGCTGAGCAATAGCCGATTCCAATGCCCCCATATCACGAATTCCACTTGAGCCACCAAACTTAAGAATAAGTTCGCGATGGAACTCAAGCACTTCGTTGAGAGTAAGATAACGCATTAAGACGCCAATCGATTGTAGAGATCGCTATTTTTCTCAAGTATATATTTCACTGCGCGCTGATATTCTTCCTCAGGTCGAGTAAGGATTTCTTCAATACTCATTCTGACCAATTCCTCTGGTGAAATCTTCAAACGGTCAGACAACTTTTCTAAGGCGCGCAAGCGATCATCAGGTAAAGATATTTGTAGTGTGCTCATACAATCACCTCCGCTTAAGAGTCTACATTAAAGTCATGAGATTAGCCAGTGGGCTTATGCCAATTTCTCAATCAGAGGCTGGGTTGTGTTCTCCCAAGCTGCCGCGGCGACGAATGCCCGAACACGTTCATCTTGGGCAACCGCGTCAGGAACGGCAAGTGCGTCGTCGAGCTTCTGGGCAAATTCTTCAGGCTCGGCGGCAGTCGTCACACCAGGCCAGCGCTCCAATGTTTGCAAGGGCGTGGCCACAACCGGTTTTCCCATGGCCAGGTATTCCAGGCCCTTGAGCGGGCGTACGCCGTGGGTCATGGGCGAGAGCACAAAAGGCAAGATACCCACATCAAAATGGGCTATCTCACCGGGAATATCCTCATAAGGGATTGTCCCGCGATAGGAAACGTTGGGGTATTGTTTCAACCGGTCAAGCGGAATGGAAGCCGGGCCGATCAAGACAAACCGATAAGACCGGCGCAACTGTGCCACCTGGCAGAATAAATCCAGATCAAACCACTCGGCGATGGCGCCGTGAAAGCCGATGACGGGCTTTTCCGCCGAAAATATTCGAGATTCGGACGCGCTCGCGGCGGGTTCCCGGAAATGGGACAAATCTACCCCGTTGGAGATCAACAACGCGTCGGGGCGCTGCTCTCGAATCCGTTGGTGCAAAACCGAAGAAGACGCCAAGACCAGATCGGCTTCCGCCAAGAGCTTTCGATGATAATCCACGGCCCGCTCGCCCTCGGGCAAGCCCAGGTCACGGTCCGAGGCTGCATGAATGCCAATGTCGTCAAGGACATCGTAGATCACAAAGGGATGTTCGTATTGGTCCAAATCCCGGTAGTGGAAGGGATAATAAATCAACACGATCGGACGATGAGCAAAAAATCGATCTTGGGCGGCGATGACGTGCAAGAGCGGATTCGGGCTGGGCTGCCGCCCGTCCGGGTTGCGCCAAAAGGTCTCGATCCCGGCCTGGGCCAATTGTTGAGCCAGGTGATGGGGCCGCTGCTTGATTCCCCCCCAGGGGATGCCCGGCGCGGCGGGAAAGACGGCCACAGGGGGACACGAAAAGGTTTCATCAACGGGATCAGGCAGGTGGTGAGTCAGAATCTCCAGCCAGTGAGCGCGCCAGCGTTCCAAGCTGAAAGATGCAGCCACTTGGCGGCCATTTCGGCTTAATCGCTCCCGCAATCCCTGATCCTGAATCAACCGTTCCAAGGCCTGGGACAAGGCATCCGCCGAAGGTTCAATCAACAAACCATTATACTCGTCCACGATCAGGTCCGGCAATCCTCCCACGTGGGTAGCGATCACAGCGTTCCCCGAGGCCAGCGCCTCCAGGCAGGAGAGTGAGGTGCCCTCGCTGTGCAGCGTGGGGATGAGCGTGATATCGGTATCGGCGTAAGCGGCGGGCATGCTCTCGTGCGGCAGCGAAGACCAGCTCACTCGCCCGGGATAGCGGCGCGCCAGTTCGGTAATTTTCTCTTCTTCAGGAGGCTCAGCCTGGCCGAAAAAGAGAAACGCAACCTGGGGATAACGTTCCAAAATGGCGGGCAAAATCTCGGCGACCAGCCAAAATCCACGCGGGCGATACAACCGGCGGGGATACAAAACGAGGATGTTTTCATCCGAACGCCGGCCGGGCTTGAACTGGTCGAGGTCGACAAAGTTTGGCAAATAGGTCAACTTTTCGGCCAGCGGTGCCGACGTCGCCCGCAGCCAGTTGATCGTGTTGGTATCCACCGAGACGAGTGCATCCAAATGTTGGCAAGCCCGAAGAATCTCCTGCCGGGGAGCGGGGCTGGCCTGAAAGCTGGGATGATCCCAATACACGCCGTGGCTGACCCCAATCGAAGGCATCTGCGTAGGGATCTGCGCCAGCGAAAAAGGCGAATAGAGGATCAAAGCCGCCTGAGGCTCCATCTGCTGAAAAACCGCCGGGAGACGCGCAGCCTCGCCGCCCACATCCAGACCGGTGACACGCAAACCCTGAAGATAGCGCACCCAATCGCCATTCCCGCACTGAACCACTTCCGGGTAATAGCCAAGCTGGCGAATCAAATCAGCTAACTGGAGCACATACCGCTCAGCCCCACCACGGTAAAGGGTATTGCCATCGAAATCGAAAAAGGTATAGGTCAGGATGATGACTCGGCGGTCAGGGTTAATGGCTGGATGGCCCAATGAAAAGGGAGACTCATAAACGCGCTCGGAGCGGGCTGCCGTTGGTGCGACTTTTTTACGGGCAAAATGCCGAATCCGTTTGTAAACGCGCCGGGGGAAGGCCAACCGCGGATGGTGGCGCAGTGCCCCCAGAACCCGGCGCCACGCCCCCCGAATTTTTGAGAAGATACCTGTCAATCTTGTCAAAATAGCGTTTCTCTCATAAAAACAATTGTACTGTGATTTAAACGAAAAATTCATTGGCGTTGCTTTGCCCCATCTTACCCTTCAAAGCGATCGCCAATG
>CAZJBA010000052.1:13567-18111 GCA_964544065.1 uncultured Anaerolineales bacterium
GCTCTAGCACCGATTGAATAGTCGCTTCTAAATAGTTGACCTGGTTGTAGGAGGGAGTGATGATGGAGACGAGGGGAATCCTATATTCCATCAGTCTTTACTTTGATGGTATTTTGCTCTTTGCTCCCGTAAGCCTTGGATTAATTCATCCATACTTATGCCAGCTTCCAGGCGAATGCGCTCAATCTCACGGGCCAGTTCAGGAACCATAGGCACCATGGGCGTCAAGACAAAGACACCGTCTAAATCAATCAAATGAAGCTTGTCTCCTTTTCGAATCTCGTATTTTGTCCGTAACTTGGCGGGCAATTTCATCGTGCCGCGTTTACAAATTTGTATCGTTGTATCCATTGGTCACTCCCACAGAACTTGCGCACTATTATCATTTTTAAGACTAACGCACTTGAGACTTCGGAAGTCTTAGAAAGCGACTTCCTATGCAGATTTTTGGCAAAAAACGGACTGCCTTCGTCTCTCATGGCCATCTCAGAGACTTCCGAAGTCTGGGCTTTGACAAACTGTGTAAGTACTGTCATTTTCTATTATACCGTCTGGCTCGTATATACTGACGCTTATCGTGAGGTTTTTAGGAAACGCGGAGCGTAAACAAAATGCGTTATCATGCAGGAGTGTGGGAATGAGAAAACAATCGGCTATGGATTTTTAGGTTGATTCAAGTCAAACAAGATATAGCCTTCCCCCTCAGCGACGACGGGATATTCTTCGGTCAGATGGGCGTACAACTCTTGTTGGCGGGAAAACTCATTGAGACGGGTGACCAGGAAGTAGTCCATCCCTTCGGTGCGGTCGGCAAACCACTCATCGAAGCTCATCGTTTCACCACCGCGCAATTCGCGGTAAGCCATCGCTTTGGTTTCGGGCCAGTTGTGCACATTGACCCAGCCGTAATAAGCCAGGCGGTCACCGTAGTCATGGGTCAGGGCGATGATGTCGGCGTCTCTGTCGAGCAACGCACCGAGTTCTGCCCAATAGGGTGGCTCGTGGCGGAAATCTTCGCGGGCGAGGGTGACGCGAACATCCCATAGTTGGATGGCTACACCCAAGACCAACATGCCGGTGAGGACCAAGCGGGGGATCAGGTTCAAGTCCAAGCTGGCAATTTTAGCGAGGATCAGCGCTCCCAGGGAGGCGAGGGAAAGTCCCACCAACGGAATCAGCGGCAGGTGGTAGTAATTGTGGGTCACAAAATGATAGGGAAAAACCAATCCATAAACAAAGTATCCCCCCCACAGGCCGAGCAAAAAGGCGCGCTGGGAAGGTTTCCGGAAAGCAAATGCCCCCACCAAGGCAGCCAACCACAGCTCAAAACTGACCACGGAATCGATTCGCTCGACCCAACGCAGGTAATGAGCGGGGTCGGTGAGGAGTTGGGGGAAAAAACGCCCTTGAAACTGGGACTCCATTTCCAAGGCCAGCAAGCCATAGAGCATGAACACGGCCACAGGCAACGCAGCTAACCCAGCGATGAGCCAAACTTGACCATTGCGAATCGCGTTTTCGATACCGCGGTCGACCAGGATCAACGCGGCCATGCCGCCCAGCAACAGGAAGACGGCCACCGATTTGACCAGAATGGCGACCCCAGCAGTGAGACCGGCGATGATGGCCGTCTTCCAGGTAGGCGTGCGGTGCCAGCGGGTGAAAGCCCACCAGGCAATCACGATCCACATGACCATGAGCGGATCGGGCTGGAAGCTGCGGCTTGCGATGGCCCCAAAAGGAACGACGAGATAAAAAGCCAGGGCGACAACACCGCCATCGGGAGAGGTCATTTCTTTGGCCAGCAAATATAAAAATGCCCCACCGATGATCCAGAACAAAGCGGCGTAGATGCGCGCCACCCAGATCACTTCTCGCCCGATCAGCCGGTAGGTCAGGGCGACGAGGGTTTCGAAGATGCGCGGCTCGATCACGGATTTGGATTCGTAGGCCTCCATGGCAGCTTCACCCTGCCAGGCCGGGACCGAGTCCAGGTTACGGTAGTATATGCCCCGGGCGATCAGGGCGGAATATAACTGACGAGTGGAGTGAAAATCGAGGGGCGGATCGGTCAGATCATACAAACGGCTTCCCAGCCCCAGGATCAAGAGAAAGGCCAGGGTCAGTGTCAACCAAAGAGATGAGGAAGCAAAAAATGTGATTGAAGATAATTTTTTATTCATTGGTAAAACATATGAATGAATTCATCTGCTGATAAGCAAAACGTGTAGATACACGTTTTAAAACATCCTTTATAACCTGTTTTGCTCACCGTGCATCCTTCGCATGCGTAACGGTGTGCGCGCAAGAGTTGTCAGACGGCAAACTTCGGTCGCATGGAGAAACGCCGACGAAACGTTGGCTAGATCAATCTATGTCCCGATCTAGGCAACGTCCTCGTTGCCGACCATGATGAATGTCACAACACTGCCTGACAACATTTGAGGGCGCACTGGTTATCGTTGGCAAACAGGTTTCTTGAGTCAGCTACCGAATTCATTCGAATGCTATTGAGAACAATAGAGTTTGTCAATATTTTCGACACCGAAATCTTGCACAGCGTCAGGAATGTTGTTGCGCTTGCGGCGATAATAAAGATCTCCAAGCCAGCCAGCGCCCAACAGACTCAAGGCCGCAAAGAGGATGCGGTGCCCTTCCTGGAGCGCTGTGGAGGGATGGAGGCTTAACGAGCGCAGATAGGATTTCAAGGCAGGCCAGGCTTGGCCGCCGTCGAGCAGATAGCGGCCGTTGAAGCGGTGTGCCGCGGCCCAAACGGCGCGGCGATTCCACTCGAGGAGGACTGCCAAGTCCGGTTGGGATTGCATCCATGCGAGCAAGCGGTAGGCTTCTCGGCCAAACCCGGCGGCTTGGGCCACGTTTTTTGCCTGGCGATGATGCCGGGCGAAAGCCCAAATCTGGGGGACATGCTGAACGTCTGCTATGCGGGCTATGCGCACCCAAAGGTGATGATCGAGCAAAAAATGATAATCGGGGTTGAGAAAACCGGCTTCTTCGACTACGCTCCGGCGCATGAACACGGCCGGTTGGCAGATGATACGGAAAGCGACAAAGTCTTCCAGGCTCCAATCGCCAAAGGTGAGCTCGTTGAGGGGATGGCCGTCCTGGTCGAAGCTGAGGGCATCGCCGTAGATCATGCCGAGGTTGGGATTCTCCTCCATCACCGCTACAGCTTGAGCAAGGGCGCCAGGGGCATAGAGATCGTCAGAGTTCAGCCAGGCCACAATCTCGCCGTTGGCGCGCTTCAGCCCTTTGTTAATCGCCTCGGCCTGGCCAGAATCCGTCTCGGAGACCCACCAGGCCAAGTCTTGCTCGTAGCTGCGGATGATGTCGACGCTGCCATCGGTGGAACCACCATCCACGATGATGTATTCCAAGGCGGGATAATTTTGCCCCAACACCGAGCGAATGGTTTTCTCCAGGTAGTCGGCCTGGTTGTAGGAGGGCGTCACAATTGTAACGGGCAGCATGCTCTTTCCCATAGCGGAATCAACTTTCCCCTCACCCTGCCCCTCTCCCAGCGGGAGAGGGAATCAGGATGTTCGCTGAAACATCAAGCTTTGCTCGAACTTTGAAGCAAGCGTAAATCGGCATCGACCATCAATTGGACAAGCTCTTCGAAACTGACGTTGGGCCTCCAATCAAGCTGGTCACGCAACTTTTGGGGATCTCCGACCAATTGCTTCTCTTCGACAGGCCGATAATAACGAGGGTCGCGTTTGACATAATCCCGGTAATCCAGGCCAACGTAATCAAAGGCAATTTGACAAAGTTCACGAATGGAATGAGTTTCGCCGGTGCAAAGGACGTAATCGTCGGGGTGATCGTGCTGGAGCATGCGCCACATCGCTTCGACGTAATCGCCAGCATAGCCCCAATCGCGGCGGGCGTCCAGATTGCCTAAACGGAGTTCATCGGCCAAACCAAGTTTGATTTTGGCGACTCCGTGGGTGATTTTACGAGTAACGAATTCTTTGCCCCGGCGCGGGCTCTCGTGGTTGAAAGAAATGCCCGAACAGGCGAAGATGTCGTGGGCTTCGCGGTAGGTGACCACGATCCAATGGGCGTAGACTTTGGCGGCGCCGTAGGGGCTGCGTGGATAAAAGGGCGTCTCCTCGGTTTGAGGCACCTGCTGGACTTTGCCGAACATCTCGCTGGAGGAGGCCTGGTAGAAACGAGCGTCCGGGCAGGCAAGGCGGACAGTCTCTAAAAGGCGGGTGACCCCAAGACCAGTCACATCGCCGGTGAGGACAGGCTGCGTCCAGGAGGTGGGAATAAAGGATTGCGCGGCCAGATTATAAACCTCATCAGGCCGATACTCTTCGACGATGGTCATCATGGAGCTTTGATCGTGCAAGTCGCCCTGGACGATCTCAAGATCGGCCTGGATGTGTTCGATCCGCTCGAAGTTGATGGTGCTCGAGCGCCGAACCATCGCTACGACGCGGTATCCTTTGGAGAGCAAGAATTCGGCTAGATAGGAACCATCTTGTCCGGTCACACCGGTGATGAAGGCGGTGGGCATA
>CAZJBA010000053.1:0-18036 GCA_964544065.1 uncultured Anaerolineales bacterium
CAAAACCGACCGAAAAGGTCTTGACAGGCTGAGAGCTCAACTCGGACATCAGCGCTACGATGACGCTGGAGTCAATCCCGCCGCTCAGATGCGCGCTCAAGGGCACATCGCTGATCATGCGCATGTGCACAGCTTCGGTCATGCGCTGGCGAAGCTCCTCGACAAGCTCTTCCTCGGAAGTATCCCACTTTGGTTCATAGGAGAGTTGCCAATAGCGTTCCACGTCGCACGTCGCCCCCCGCGCGTCGTAGATCAAGGTGTGGGCAGCAGGGAGTTTGTAAACGCCTTCGTAGGGCGTGAGCGGCTCGGGAATATATTGCAGGCTGAGATAAAGATCGATGGCGGGAAGATGAAGTGATGGCCGCTCAGGCAACCCTTTGAGCAGGCTGGAAAGCTCGGAACTGAAATAGAGTGTCCCGTTTTGAACAGTGTAATAAAGCGGTTTTTGGCCCAGCCGATCACGGCCAATCAGCAATATATTCTTGCGCGTGTCCCAAAGGGCAAAGGCAAACATGCCGCGCATGTGCTTGACGCAATCGTGCCCATATTCTTCGTAGAGATGGACGATGCACTCGGTGTCACTCTGGGTACGGAAATGGTGGCCGCGGCTCTCCAACTCGGTGCGCAGTTCGGGGAAATTGTAGATTTCGCCGTTCTGAATCACCCAGATGGATTCATCCTCGTTGGGGATCGGTTGATCGCCGGTCTGCAAGTCGATGATGGCCAGTCGCCGCATGGCCAGTCCCACGCCGGGGGCAAAATAGAATCCATCGCTATCGGGGCCGCGATGGGTAATGGCAGCATTCATCTGCTCCAAGGGTGCGCGCTCAACCGCGGCGGAATCTGAACGAACGATGCCACAAATGCCACACATTTAGGCTACCTGCTTCAAGAGAGTCAAATAAGCCTGGGCGGTCGCCTGCCAGGAATAGGAATTCAGGATGTGCTGGCGGGCAGCGCGCCCCATTTTTGCGCGCAGACATTCTTCGGAAATCAAGGCTCGCAAAGCGTCTCTCAATGCGTCGACATCCTCGCTGGGCAGGAGCAGACCGTTCTCACCATCGACGACGAGTTCTTGATTTCCGGCAATGTCGGTGGCGATGGCGGGGAGCCCGCAACTCATCGCCTCGAGCAAAGAGTTGGGCATGCCCTCATGGCGGGAGGGAAAAAGGAATAAATTCGCTTCGTGATAGTAAGGGAGCAAATCTTGGCGAGATTTCCAGCCGACAAAATCGATCCGGTCATCCAAGCCAAGTGACTGGGCTTGCTGCATCAACGGGACCAACTCGGGGCCATCTCCGGCGATGGTCAAGCTCCAGGTCAAGTCTCCCAAATCAGATAAAGCGTCCAAGAGGAGATCGAGCCCTTTTTGGTAGACCAACCGGCCGGTGAAGAGGAGATGGGCGGGGTTCCAGGCCCGGTCAATGGGTTGGTATTTTTTAACATCGACGCCATTGGGAATAACCTTGAAGTTCAACGCAGGGGCAAAATCTTCCGCCAAGGCTTGCAAGCCATCACTGTTGGCCACAACGGCCTCGGCGCCACGCCAAACCAAACGGATGACGGGCCCGAGCAAGCGGTGATAGAGGGCAAAATCATAGGGGCGGAATCCGGGCACGTCGCCGCCGCGCAGAGAAACGATGTAAGGAACACCATACACCTTGCGCGTTAACCAGGCGGCCGGCCCGCTGGGGACGCCAAAATAGGCGATCACGCCGTCGGGCTGCCATCGACGGACGAATCGCAAACTTGACCAGACCGCGCTGATCATGAAGTGAAGCTGCTCCCAGGCCCCGGAGCTGGATTCGGATTTCCGCCAGGAGGGAATCCGCACCAGGTGAACACCCTGCCGGGTCTCACGGTGGGGCAAATCGCCATAACGACAGGTCAAGACGGTGACCTCATGGCCACGATCGACGAGTTCACTCCCAACATGAGCGCTGGCATTACCGGCGCCACCCCCCACGGGAGGATATTCGCTGTTGATGATTAGAAAACGCATAGGCAGCAAGTAGAAAGAGGCAAGTGACAAGTTACACCTGCCACGGATTTATTCTTCGGCTAATCGTTCCAGGTTCTTGGCGATGATCGGACAGTCCTGCGCGTCCCGGCGAGGGTATAAAACCTGCACGGGCATCTCGTCCAAGGTCAAACGGGGGCGATAATAACACAAGAGCGGCCTGCTGACGAATCGAACCCAGACATTATGCTCCTCTGCCCAACTGCGCTTTTCCCCTTTATAGAACGTTGCCAGGGGATCGATAACGATGGCATCGAAACGCTGGGATTGAATATCGGTGTAAAATTCTTCCAAATAGGGCCGGTTCTGGGACATGACCATTTCCATGAAAAAGACTTTTTCATAGCGGGGCACCAGGGGCAGGTCAAACTCATCTTCGAAAAGGAGCAAGTGGCGTTCGGCGACAAATAAAACTTCGCCACCATCGCGGGCGGCGTAGTTGACGGCCCAGGACAAATAATTTAAGGCTGGACGGGTGACATCCTCGGCAGGCAAGCGCATCGGGCCGCCGCCCTGGAGGGCGAAAAAGATGGGGACGGCCACCAACGCCAAAGTGCGCATCCAGTTGTAGCAGGCTGCCGTCGAAACGTCATTATCCTCCTCGGCGAATCGGTCAACATAGAGATACGCGCCGACCAAGAGCAGCAGCACCAGATAGGCATCCAGGTTGTGCAAATTGTTGCCGCCGCCGATCTTGACGCTGACAACCAGGCCGCCTGCAAACAAGACCAGCAGCATGGCCACCAATCCAAAGACGCGGATGAACCTCCAGCGGCCCTTGCCCTGCCACAAGCGGGCGACGATCAGCCACAACAAGGGAAACGAGACCAGCAAGGCGCTGAAGCCGAGTCCCAGCCGGAAGGTGGGGCTCGGCCACAGGCGATACCACAACAAATTCGACGAAAAGCTGGAGGTGAATTGCTCCGGTTGGTTACCGGAAAGGAACATGTACAAAGCCTGTGACCCAAACGCGCACCCGATGCCCAATACACTCCACAGCGCCGGGAAGGCCAGGTAGCGCCAGAGTGGCCTGTCCCCTTGTCTCTCTTCCAACAAATACAGGGCGATCGCCAACATGGCCGGAACAGGGTACCAGTTGATCCGGCTGATCCCGGCCCAGGCGGAGGCGAGCGCGACTACGATGGTCGATCGCCACGGCTTGCGGCGGTCAAACCCGGCCAAAACGATCACAACCGGCACCAGGAGATGGTAATACACCGCCCCGCGGAAGAGATAGAGGTAAACGGTCATGGCCGTCAAGATGGCCGGGAGCCAACCTTTGAGCCGCAGACGCCGGGCCAAGACATAGGCCGCCAATGCCGTAAACCCAATCCACAACAGGGCTTGCCACAGTCGGTGCCCCCACAAGGGAATCCCCTCCAGGAGAAAGGGAAGCGATTGCATCAGGTAACGGGTGGGATGCAGCACCGAGGGGGAAACGTCGAGGCCGTAGAGTTTCCGATCAAAGAACAGGGAGGCGTAATAGTAGCGGCTGGCTTCGGACCAACCATTCGAAAAAGGAAAATCCCGAACCGCGTTCAGAAAGAGAGCCGTCTGATAGATGAAGGCGGTGCCCAAACTCGCTACCGCTCCCGCAACCCGGGCTGTCAAGGAGGGGCTGATGACTTTGAGAGCGATTCCTTGCACCGTGACAACGAGGCTGAAGAGCAACAAGCGGGGAAAGATATCGATCAGCAAATCGCCCAGCCCTCCGAGCACCAGGAAGGTATACGTGAACATGGCGACCACAGCCACGGTCCCGGCAAGCCAGCGAGGAGGGAAAAACGCTTCAAGGCGGGCATTCCATTTCTTTAAGTGTTCAGGGGAGATGTCATTCTGAACCGCTGATGTTTTTCCAGCGGTGAAGAATCTCCTCTCATGGGGCCTGGGAGACCCTTCAGTCGTAAAATGCACTCCTTCAGGGCGACATACATGAAAATTTACCCATTTCTTGATGGCGGCCTTGCCCCAAGCCGTCCAGGTGGCGATCAAAGCGATCAAATCGAGAAACGCGGCCACGCCCAAGGTGACCACGAGCAACCACCGTTCCGCCCGCGGGGTGAAGGTCACGCCCACGGCAAGCACCTGCTGGGCAATCTGGTAAGCCGAGCCAACCAGTAAAACCAACCAGATGGCCAGCAGCCAACGCCATACATGCAGGGGGTTCGATTCTTGCAATAGATGGTCTTGTCTAGGGATCATAACGCTTCGCTGTCAAGCTCGTCGGCCTTGCGCTGGCGAATGCCGACCAAAATCGAAGGGACAAAGGCGACACCGGGCAAACTGGCTAACATCTGAAAGGTGCGCACCAACAGGGCAATGGTGAGGCTGTTTTTAGTCGAGATGCCGCCCACGTTGGTGAAGATCAGGGTCATGGCGATCTCTTGAACCCCGTAACCGTTGATCGAGATCGGCGCCAGGGTGATCAGATAGACAAAGCTCCACAGGCCGCCGACGAGTAACACCGGGATTGGCTCGTCGAGACCCCGGAACAACAGAGCGATCGTGCTGAACAAGGAGAGCATGTGTACCCAGGTCATCGCCAGCGAGAGCAGCAGGGAGCGGGGTTGATCTTTCCACAGGGCAAAGGCGCGTCCAATCCGGCGGAACAGGTCCTGGATTCGGCCCCACAGCTTGCCCACGCCGATCGGCCCCAAGAGGGATGATTCCAGCCCAAACGAATCCCGCCAGCCCTGCTGGACGATCATCCAGACCCATAGCGGGCGCGCCCCCAGAGGAACGGCCAGCAGCATCCCCAGCAATCCAACCAAGCGATCCACAATCAACGATGCGGTGCTTTTTGCTCCATCCAATTTGTACTGCACCGCCCCGGCGAGACGAACGACATCGCCCCCGACGGTGGTGGGAAGGAAATTAGCCGCAAACAAGCCCGCAAAGGTCAGCCGGACTGCCTGGGGAAAGGATATGTGCATGTCCGTAGCCGCCAGCAAGGCATACCAGCGCACGGACAAAGCAAATCGAGATAGGGAAGTGAGGAGCAAGGCGATTCCAAGCTGCCAAGGGGGAATCTGGCGAATAGCGTCGAAAATTTGCCCCCAACCTTGACGGCTGAGCAGATAGGCGAGCAAAGCGATGGTAAACACAAAGCCCACCCAGCGTACGTATTTCGCCTTTTGAGTGTCCCTTGAGAACTTAACCATGCGGACAACAAAAAAAAGGTTGACAGTAATTAATCATCAGCGAGCCCATTGATCACCTCTCGAACGGTATACGTGGGCTTGGATTGGGCTTCGTAGTAGGTGCGCACCTGTAATTCTGCGATCAGTCCCATGAGGATGGATTGAAACCCGAGAATGAAGAACATCACGCTGACGGGGAAAAAGCCCGAATCGAAGACGGATACCTTCGTGACCAGACGGCGCACCACGATAAATAGTAGCATCAAGGCGCCTAAACCCATCAGGCCCATACCAGCTCCACCAAAAAGGTAAATTGGTTTACGGCCATAGCTGATCAAGAATTTGACGGTAAACAAATCCAAAATTACCTTGACAATTCGTTCCAAGCCATAACTCGTCTGGCCAAACTTGCGCTCACGATGCTGAACGGGGACTTCGGTCACCTTGGCGCCGACGTAGCCGGCATAAGCAGGGATAAAGCGGTGCATTTCGCCATACAAACGAAAGCCGGTCAAGAAATCGCGGCGGTAGACCTTCAGGGTGCAGCCGTAATCGTGCAAGTGGACCTGCGTGACCCAGGAGATCAATTTGTTGGCGATGCGGGAAGGAAGCGTCCGGGTGAGGAACTGATCCTGGCGGTCGACACGCCAGCCGCTGACGACATCGTAGCCATCATCCAATTTTTCGAGCATCATCGGGATGTCGGCGGGATCATTTTGGAGGTCGGCATCCATGAGCACGATGATCTCCCCCTGGGAGTTGTCGATTCCGGCGGCGATGGCCGCAGTCTGGCCAAAATTGCGGCGCAGAGCGACCACGCGGGTACGTTGGGCATCTTGCAAAGCCAAGTCTTTCAAAACCTGTAGACTCTTGTCCCGGCTGCCATCGTCAACGTAAATGATCTCCCACTGCATAGAGAGTCCGGACATAGCCTGGTGAATTTCTCGGTTTAATTGAGACAAACTCTCCATTTCATCGAAAATTGGGATTACGATTGAAATATCCATAGAGGCCTCTTCTTGATAACAAGCAGCGGGCATTGTAGCCCACGCCCACACAATGGTCAAGCTGGCGAAAAATAAGGTGTGCGCGCAAGAGTTGTCACTACAAGATTCCGACGTCAGCGTAGGCTTGCTCTGCATGCCCTTGGCAACGTTCGGCATAGCCCAAACGTGCGTCTTTAGCCGCCCGACAGTGGGTGATTTGCCGCAGGCATCCCTTCGGGAAAATCACACTCTTGGGCTGCCTTTGGCACGCAGAGCGAGCCGAGCGTCCATGGAGATGGACGCGACATCCGCTGACAACATCTGCGCGCACACAAAAATAAGAGAAAGTAACAACTTAGGCTATAGATAAATTAGCAACAATGGAACACGGATTGCACGGGGGGGCAATCGATTGTGCCCTTGCGGGCACACCAAATGGGTGCACACCGTGTGGCTGCGCGAAAATCGACCCTGGTCTGCAAAACCGATGTCTCGGCTTCGCTCAACACAGGCTCTGCGTCGGTTGGAAATCTAATCCACGAAGGTGGATTTTGTGGACCAGCCTCGAATTTATTCGCTGGCCAATTCCAATTCGAAACCATCTTCTTCGTCAATGGATACCAGCGTTTTAGAAATCCACACCGCCCCGGGCAGCGTCTCGATCAACAAAATAAAACGGGTCAACACCACCAGGGCCGAGGCCTGCTCCCAAGAAGCGCCAAGCTGAACGTACAAAGTCGTCATAGTCACTTCGCGCAAACCGAAGCCATTCAGAGAAATAGGCAGCAAGGTGAAAAAATAAGTCATCACCCCCACCCCAACAACTTGTAACAAATTCACCGACATCCCCAGGCCTCTGGCCACAACCAACATCCCTGTAAAAACCGACAACCGGGCTGCCAATGCAATCAAGAAAGCCCCTGCAAGAACATTGCGACGATCACGCCAGACGCCAAACGCGACTCGAGCTTTCCACAGCCATTTCTTGGCTCTTTGCCAAAGCGCGTCGACGCTAATCGCAGAGATGGCAAGAGCGCCGTTTTCTCCCCTCCAAGTTGCCGCAGGAACCGCTGACCAGACCAACCAGTCGGCATCTTTGAACACAAACCACGAAAGAGGCAACAAAACGAACATGGCCAACATATTGATCAAGCGATCGACCACGACCGAAGCCATACTAACGGCCCAGCCAGTCGTACGGGAGGTGCTCACAATTCGAACGGTGTCGCCCCCCACTGTCGAAGGCAAAAAATTGGAGGCATAGTTTCCCGACAATAGAATTCGAAACACATTCCCAAAGCTTATCTCCGAGAATTGGGTTCGTAACAACCAATACCAACGGATGGCATTGGCTACAATGCCGCAAAAATAGAGCAAAAAAGCACAGGGGAACACCCACAAGGGAACTTGACGGATGGATACCCACATCATCCCCCAATCCTGTTGAGTCAACAACCAGACGAACAAAAACGATGCGACCGCCGTTCCACCCCAACGGAGCCATTTGTCTTTTAGAACACGTTCAAGAAATGTCATCCCTGCTTCACCCTAAATACCCTAAATCGCGCAAACGCGCTTCGAGCGCTTCTGTTTCATGTTCGTCGAGTTGATGATGAGGGGCACTTTCATGGGAGTCCGTTGACGACGCCCCAAGGAAGCGCACCTTCTCCTGTCGAGATTCGTTGAGAACGTTGAGAAGCGGCTTTCCATCAAGGTGGTGCGGAATGGGTATCCCGGCCAAGGCCAACAGAGTCGGTAAAATATCAGCGACGTGTGCACCCGTGATCGACTCCCCGGCCCGAATGTCGGGCCCCGCCATGACCAGAATCCCCTCGGGGCGGTGGCTGCCAGAATCTTCGTATTCCGATTTTCCTAAAATTCCGTCTTGGCCCAAACCCATTTTGACCGAGGATTGATACAAATAATCCTGGATAGAGAAGAGCACATCGGCGGCTTGCTCCACGTACGGCCCGGCATACACCTCGGTTTTACGGCGAATGTTGGTAATCAGCCGCTCCCCCGTCTGGGGGTGTTTCAACGCTTCCAAAGCCGCGATCAACTCCCCCACAACGGCTTGATACGCTTCTCCAGGTTCGACAATGCTCTCAGGCTCGCGCCCCTTGAGGTTGACGTAAATCTGCCCAAAAGCGCCGCGGCCATAGGCTTTGGTGCGCGACCAATCGATATCATCGAGGGTAAGAAAAGCGTTCAGCACTTTGTTGCGGGCCGGTTTGGAAACCAGATTAGCGACCTTTCCCAATCCCAGCCCGGCAACCAGCCGATAGGCGCGGCCGATCAAATCGGTTTTGGCCAACCATACCTTCAGGCGGGTCAAAGGGTCGGCGCGCAAGTGCAGCAGGCCGATCTCTTGCAGCCAACGATTGATATACATGATCCCATGCACCGGGCCGCCGCCGTGATCGGAGAGCAAAACGTAGTTGGCCTCCTGGCCAATCTGGGCGACCAACTCGTCCAGGGCTTGATCCACTTGCTGATAAACATTCAGAATCAAATCGCTAAACGGGGCGTCATGATCGGGGTCATAATCGGGATGCTGCGGGTCGAGGTAGCGCCAAAACTTGTGCTGAGCGTGATCGGTCTGCATGAAAACGAACAAATACACGTCACAGGGACGCTGCTCGATCAAATAGGCCAGCACCCGCTTCTGATAATCCAACAACGCCAACATGTCCTCCAGATAGGCGCGCTCACGCCCATATTGGTAGACTTCCGTCTCGGTGTGCCAATAGGGGCCGACAGCCTCTTCCAATTCTGGTAACAAATCCGGCGGATAGCCAAACGCATCTGAGGCAGCATCGGGAGCGGCCAGGCCCGAAAGCATAAACCCATCCACCGGGACGGCGGGATAAAGCATCGGCACGTTGAAGATTCCCACCCGCCTACCGGCCTGATTGAAATATTCCCACATCGGCTTGGCCCGGAGTTGACCGGTGTGAACATACTCCACCGCGTAACTATTTTCCCGTCGAGAGAACCAATCGAAGACGCCATGCTTGCCCGGATTCTGGCCGGTCAGGATAGAACTCCAAGCAGTGGGGCTGACCGGCAAAGCGGTCGATTGAATCGGGCCGTGGCTGCCTCTTTCCATGAGTTGTTTCAGGTGGGGTAATTTCCCCGCCGCGAGCCAGGGGGAGAGCAAGTCCCAGGTTGCCGCGTCCCAGCCTAATACCACCAATGGGGCCGAGCTTCGATCTCCCTCGCAGCGGGTTTCCGTACCTGTCACCATGCCTCCGTTTCCGCAGCGTCAGCGCCGTCGACAGCCATCAGCACATCCTCGTAGGAAGCCACACTCTGATCAATGCAAAACCGGTTCGCATGTTGGCGACTCGCCAGCCGAAAGGCTTCCAATTTCCGCTCAGAAGTCAACAGGGTTCGCAAAGCGCGCTCCCCGGACAACTCCCGTCCATCCAACAAAAAGCCATTGCGCTCCGATTCGACCAAATCAACAAAACCACCGACAGGGTTAGCCACAATCGCCAGCCCCATAGCCAAAGCCTGCACGCCCACCACGGGCAACCCCTCAGAGAGGGAGGGCATGAACAAAATATCGCTCTTGCCAAACCATTCGATGACTTCCTGGGGGGAAACCCAGCCCAGCAAGGTAAAACGGTCTTCCAATTGATGGCGGGCAATCTCCACTTCAACCTGGACGCGCAAAGGGCCATCGCCAAGCATGACGCAATCCCAGGACAAATCTTCTAAAGCGGCCAGGGTGCGCACAATCTGAACCGGGTTCTTTTGGTGCACAAAGCGACCAGCAAAGATGATCCGCGGCGGCGAACCCACCTTCATCTCGCCCGGGTGGAGCAAATCCAAATCCACACCGTTGGGGATGACACCAATATCCAAGCCATAGTGTTGCTTGGCCAGGCTGCGGGTAAATTTACTGACTCCGTACACATCGCTGGCCGATTTCCAAATTGGGGGCGTGAAGGGATAAATCCATCGAAACCAATGACTTGTCTTTTCCGGCACGCCGCCGGGTACATCGCCCAAATGAGCCGTCAAAACGTAAGGCACACCGGTCAGCTTGGAAAGCATCCACGCCAGCGCTCCACTCGGCACCGCAAAATGAACGTGGATGACATCGGGCTGCCACTGCTTCATCAAACGCAATCCCGGCAAAAATCCGACCAAAATATAACCGAGCATGTCCAAAAAACGCGCCTTAAAGGGGTATTTGCGTCTGGCCAGCACACGCACAATCTCAACGCCGGCGCGGTTTTCGCGTCGAGGCAAATCGCCCCAATGAGAGGTCAACACAATCACCTCGTGACCGCGCTGAACCAATCCCCGGCAAATGTCTTCGGCCACACGACCACCACCGCCTCCAACGGGCGGAAATTCATAAATAACGACAAAGATACGCATAGGGGACTAATCGGCTCGGATGAAAACATGGATGGCTGAATTATCGCGGCAGGGCACCATCGGAGAGGTCGGCGCAACTTCGTCAAAGGCATCGCTTTCGGCAACCACGGTTGGAAAGGTGCCATACAAGCGCGCTTCGATGAGGAGCACATCCGCTTCGTTCGCCCACTGATGGGCCAATTCCTTGCTCCACCAGCCGTAGCGGGCGAGGTCGTCGGGCTGCCCGCCCAGGCGATAAGAGTAACCATGATTGATCTGAGCAGGGTAAATCTCCACATCGGGAAGATAAAGCAAGGGCACCGCCGAAAGCCCGCCCCACCAATACACGGCCGAGCCAACCGGGACTTGCCCGGCCAGATGCTGTCCGCCCGCTTCGTAAGAGGCGATCACGTCCCAGCCACAGTCGCGGTCATACGGGGCCAGGCCAGCCAACAACGTGACCCCTGTTCCAAGGATCAAAAAGGTAAGTAAAACGGAAGCAGCGAACGAGGGAGTCAAGGTCGTCACCAACTTTATGAAACATTTCCCAAATTGCAGCACCAGCCAGGCAAATAATCCAGCCAGGAATAAAATGCTGACCAAGCGGGAGGCCGTAACGGTGAAATCGAGAATGGCCCACTTTTCCCAGCCAAATTTATTGGCCAGCAAGCCCCAAAGTTCCACAGTGCCAGGTTGAATCCGGCCCGATTCCATCCGGGGGACTTCCGACTGCAACACTCTGCGCACAAACCGTTGGGGGAGCAGTCCGCCCCCCCACACCGGCACCAGGCTGTACCCAATCCCCAACGACAGAACCAGGATAAGCAGGATAGGAAGCCATTTCTTGCGGCGAGGCAAGGTCAACTGCCAAGACGAAGCGGAAACGACAACGAGCATGACGCCGAACATCGAGAAGAAGGCCATGTAGACCTTCAGGCAATAAACGCAATAATTTTTCCACAGGGACGCCCAGCCGTGGAGCAAGAACAAAACGGCAAAAAGTGTGGATAGAAATACGGCTACCCGAAAATGCCAGGGCGTGCGCCATTTTTTCTTGGCGGGCGCCAAAAGCCAAGTCGAAATCAGGCCAAAAAAGCCGAAAAAGTGCAAGCGAATGCTCTGGAAGAGGCTTTGCAAGCGGTCGTTCAGATCGGTGTCGGGGTTCCAGTTTGGCAGCGCGTTTTCGGGCTTGATCCAGGGTTTGAAGAACGGAACCCAGTCGAGGGGCAGCCAGGCGAGCCACAGGCGGAGGATGTCGGGCCAGAAGATGGCATGGCCGATCCCAACGACCAAGGTTCCAACAGCGAGAGACCACAAGCCAATCTTCTTGCCATGCTCCCAGAAAATGTAGACGATCAGGAGTGGCAAGACGGGGGACATGTTGATGCGGGTCAAGAGAGTCAGGCCTGCAAGGGAGGTACCGGCATAGAGTTGCCAGGGCGGGCGATCGGGTCCTAGCGTGAGCACCAAGACCCAGACCAACATGCAAGCGATCAACCCTTGGGTCGCAAAGACGCTGTAGATTTTGATCAGTGGGACGTTCAAGGCCAGTAGCCAGACGGCCCCAAGCGCCCACCAACGGCCTCCCAAGCGACGGGCTAGTATCCAAATACCCACGATCATCAACGCACCCAAGGCCACGGCCAAATAGCGCCCCGTGCGCAATCCCGGGCCAAAGATAACCTGAACCCAACCCGGAATTAAGAAAGACAACGGCATGTGATTGGTCCAGAAACCGTAATCCTGGTAAGGATAATATTGCCCCCTGGCATACATCAATCCCTTAAACAGGTAAGCTCCCTCGTCTAGGATGGAAGCTTGTGTGTGAGCGTAAATCCAAGATTGAAGAAAATATACAATTCCCCCCAAGAAGGTTACCCCTTCAGCCAGCCACGGTGTTTTCCAGAGAGGTTTGTGAAATACTTGTCCATTCATCAAGTCAACACTTTTCTACTCGCTCAATAGTACCACAGTAACGCATAATTATAGCACATCAGAATTTTTCGGTTTAATTTCTAGTGATGGTGAAAATTGACTGATGAAAAGGTGGCAGTCACTTCAGCAGGTGACAAACGACATGATAGGTGAAAAAAAAGGCCCTTTTTGCTTGTTCTACGGCATTGCGGCAAGTTCCTGTCACCTGATCTTTTCGTCATCAGTCAAAACTTACCACTACCTAATTTCCAAGCGGACCCAATCCCAGACCCAATACAGGATCGCGCTGACAACCCCCAAGCCAAAGGTTTTGAAAACATCGACGATGGGCCAGGTCAAGGGCGTGTAGCGGCGCAGGTACCAGGGCACAAACCAGGCCAGCACAAAGCCGACCCCGACAAGCATGCGCCGCAACCAGGGATCAGGCTCGCGTTCTTGGTTGACCCAAACCCAAGCCACCAGAGCGACTTGCAAGCAAAAGAAGGCCACCCGATAGCGGGGGTTATCCCATTGGTCGCCGCCGCTGCGGAAAGAGGCGCTCAAGATGACAATCCAAACCGCCAAACTGGCGCCCAAAGCCAGCCCCCCCTCGCGATTTCGCAAGGCCCGCAAAGGAGCATATAACAAAAACGGCAGCAAGAGGGCCCATCCAAGGGCACGCCAAATGGCCAAAAGATACCAGAGGATATTCCCTCGAGCGATTAAGGCAGCCGGCAAAAAGGGCTGCATCACGCCGTAGGCCAAGACAATCCATTTGTACAGGTCGGGATTGGTTTTCTCCATTAATTTGTACATCCAACCGGACGCCCGCCGACTGACAATGATTCGCCATTTTGAGGTTCGACCCGTCCATCTGTGCAACAGCACCAAGGGGTTGGCAACGCCGCCGGGGACAAGCTGCCTTCCAAACAGCCACAGGCCAACCAGCCCAACCAAAATTAAAGCGCCCAAGGCGGCCCAAAACCGCCAATCTTGCAACAAACGACGGCGGCCCAGGAAAAGCGCCATGATGATCAAAATGACGATCAAGAGAATCGTAAAGGTAGGGGAAAGGGGTATGCTCAATCCGAGAGCAACCACCAGCCAGGCAACGCCCGGCCAGGTCGGCTTTTGAAAAATCAACGTCAGGCCATAGAGAGCGATGGCGGCCAACGGCATCATGAAGGCTTCTCGCATTTGGGTGCTGCCCAACAAAACTGCCTCAGGATAGAAAGCCGCCAACCAGGCAGTCACACAGGCCACATCCCGATTCCAAAGCCGCTTGGTAAAGGCCCAGGCAAACACAACCACCAACCCCGATAACGAGGCCGTCAAAATCACGATCAATAAAGGGGTGTGAATCCCTGCCCCCAAAAATCGATAGATCATCGCACTCAAGAACAGCATGCCCCCATATTGATCGACCGAACGATAACCATCGAAAGCTTCCAACAAGGATTGATCCGATTGGGCCAACTCCCAGGCGGCCATATCGCGACGTTGGGCGTCTGACATAATATAACCAGCCTGCTCCGCTCCGCTTCCGTACCCCCAATGAGGTAAAGCCACAACCCAGAAAGCGCCCAGCAATAAACGCAGGACGACAGCCCCCAAGAGCAACCATCCAACCCAACCAGGCAGCGCTTCTCGTTTCAACGCCAGCCAAAACGCCAAAACGAGCACCATGGCCAGCAGAAACAGGGCAAAAAAGGAGTCCCAACTTTGAAGAGCGTCCATGCCGTCAATCGCCTCTGCGGAAATCAAAGCAAACCCCAGCGATAATGGCAACAAAAAAACAAGCAGAATGGCAATTTGTTTGTACATACGTTCCTTAAATATCTCTCAAGATTCGTGCGGCGCGAGCTTTCCAAGTATAGTTCAAGACATCGTGACGAGCCTGACGCCCCAACAGCCGACAGCGCTCCGGACTCGATGCCAAGGTTCGGAGGGTCGCAATCCAAGCGTCAACATCGTCGGGCGGCAAGCAGATGGCATTCTTCGAGGTGAGGATTTCTTCCAAAACAGGCAAATCGCTGGACAGGATCGGTCGCCCGCAAGCCATGTATTCGAACAATTTCATCGGGCTGAGATACGGGGCGATGTCACCACCGGAGGAGGCCGAGACGCGTTGTTGATAGGGCATCAAGAGCACGTCACTGGCTGCCTGGTAAAGCGGCAGTTCGGCGTTGGGGACGAATCCGGTCAGGAACACGTTGCTCATCTTCTCAACACGAAGTTGGTCCCGCACCTGGGAGACCTGATTCGGCTCGCCGCCGACGAGCAGACATTGCATCGCCGGGAGCCGACGGGCGATGTCAAGGATCAAATCGACGCCGCGGCCCGGGTAGAGGTGCCCAGTGTAGCCGAGTGTAAATCTCTCCGGGTTCAAGCCGCTGATCGCTTCGGGAACGGAATCACGCGTCAATAAACGGTGCCGGGCTTCGAGCGGGTCCGGCAGATCAGCATAACGGGCCAAGTCGACGCCATCGGGGGCGATGACGACATCCACTGGAGGTTCCCTTGCCGGGAAGAGATCATCCCGCAGCGCCTTGGTGATCACCACCACCCGGCGCGCTCCCTTTCCCCGCAAGAAAAGCCGGAAAAGTTTAGGACCAAAGGTTCCCCGGGGCAGATCGTGGACTTCATAAATGGACTTGTGGCCTAAGAGACTGGCAAGGGCTGCCGCCTGGGGCAAACGCGTGTAAATCAAGTCCGCCTGCCATCGGCGGGCGCGGCGGACAGCGATTAAACCATAATCGTAGCGCCTTAACCAGGGACGAGCGGATAACCATTGCAATGCAAATTGATATTTCAGGCCATAATGGCACGCTAACGCTTCCCAGGAGGGTTTTTCCCGTTCTTGTTCGCTGCCATCTGACGGCGAGAGGACGAGCACCTCGTGACCCAGGGCAGTCATCGCCTGGGCCATCTTCATCACCTGGATGGTGTTGGCCCGGCGGGCAGGGATGTGCGTAGGCGCAATCAGGGCTATTCTCATCCTGTTTCCGGGGCCTGAGCGGAATCACGGACATCGAGCAGGACGCGGCTGACCGCACCCCCGACGGTGACGAGGTAATAGCCGACCAGCAAAGCGGCAAAGATCCATCCGGTCGAAGGGGCCAGCAGGAAAATGGCGCCCACTTTGAGCAACATCCCGGCGAAATTGACCAGGGTGGGATAGACCGCCCTGCCCAGTGAAATCAAGGCGACCCGATTCCAATAGAAGATGTTCACGAAGGTGAAGCCCAGCAGCAGGATGACCAGTGCGGGATAGGTGGGCAAGAACTCCTCGCCGTATGTCAGGGTGATGATCGGCTTGCCGAAAACGATCAAGACGAGCGTGACGGGGAGTGAATAGATGGCAGCCAGACGCGAGCCCTGCCGCAGGACGTAGCGCACGTTTTCCCAATTACGGCGGGCAATTTCGCGGGCCAGCTCAGGGAAGGTGGCCTTAGGCAAGGGGCTGATCGGAAGCTGCAAAATATTGGTGATCGCCAGGGCGGTTTTGTAATATCCCGCTTGGCGGGGGCCAAGGAAGGCCGAAATCCACAAGACTTCGCTGTCTTTGGCGACCAGGCTGACCATACTGCTCAAGTTGGTGCTGAAGGCAAAGGTGAACAAGTCCCGCCGTTCCGATTTCAATAGGCTGAGCGGCGCTCGCCACCAGTCCGTTCCCCAGAAGCGTCGGGCCTGGAACAAAGCCGCAACGCTGATCGAGAGAGAATAGAGAATTTTCCCGGTCATGTAGGCCAACAAGACGGCGGTCAAACCGGCCTGGGCGAAAAAGGCGATCACGATCAGGGTCAGGGTAATCAGACTCTGGCCGATGGTGATCACGGCCATGTCTCGAAAGCGGTCGAAGATCTGGAGCAGGCCGTTCGAGGTTTCGAAGATGACGTTGGCCAACACGATCAAGCCGTAGAGTTGAAACCAGTAAGCCAGGTCGGAATCTTGGGCGAAAAAGCGCGCTCCCAGCGGCGCCAGCCACCAGATCAGGGCCAGAGCGACCAGCGAGCCGCCGATCTCCAGAATGCTGGCCAGCTTGAACACGGCAGCGGCGCGTTGATGGTCACCTTCCTCGTGGTAATGACCGACGTGGCGAACGACTAGCTCGTTCATCCGGAAGGAGGCGAAGCGGTTGACCACGCTGGTAAATTGGGTGATCGATCCGAGAATGCCGAAGCTGGCCGGGCCGAGCAGGCGCGCAGCCAGGATGCTCTGGATCATGCTCAACGCCGCGGAGAGTCCGGTGGCGCTGAACAAATAGCCCGCGTTGGTGACAATCCGGCGGATCAGTTCGTTTTCGAGAAAACGGGCGTAAGCTTGGCGCAATTTTTGCATAAAGAAGTCGGCGTTTCAGCCCGTCTCGATTTCTTTGGCCCAGTCTCGATTGGCGTTGTACCACTCGATTGTGCGGCTGATGCCAGAGTCCATGTCGACCACGGGCTCCCAGCCGAGCAATTCTCCCGCTTTGGAGACATCGGCGAGGTTGGCTTTCATGTCCGCTGCGGGGAAGGGATAGCGCTCGATGATCGCTTCCCGACCCACTTTGCTCTCGATCAAGGCGATCAATTCGTTGATGGTCAAGTTTTCGTGGCCGCCCAGGTTGACGATCTCAAATCCAATCGGCTTGAGGGCCAGGATCACGCCGCGGGCAATATCATCGATATAGGTGAAGCCGCGCGATTGGGTCCCGTCGCCGTTGAGGCGCAGGGGCTCACCCTCGCTGATCCAGCGGACGAAACGAAACACGGACATGTCCGGTCGCCCGGCTGGGCCGTAGACGGTGAAAAATCTCACCACGGTGACGTCGATATCGTAAAGGTTATGATAAGCGTGGGCCAGGGCCTCAGCCCCTTTTTTGCTGGCCGCGTAGCTTTGGAGCGGATGGCTGCTGTCGGCCGTCTCCGGTGTGGGCAGCGGGGCGTCATCGCCGTAAATGCTGGAAGTCGAGGCGAGGATGAACTTGGGGATGTCCTCCCGCTGGCAAAGCTCCAGCAGGTTGAGCGTGCCGGTCACATTGGTGTCAACATACACCCAGGGATCCTCGACGCTGGCGCGCACCCCGGCGCGGGCTGCCAAATTGATGACCGCATCCACGTTTTCCAGCGTTGGAGCCAGGCTCTCAACCCGTTCCCAATCGCTGATGTCGATCTTGTGAAACCGAAAATCTGCTCGGTCTTGTAATTGTGCCAGGCGGTACTCTTTCATGCGCACATCGTAGGCTGCGTTCATGTTGTCGATGCCGACGACGGCATGGCCGTCATCGAGGAGCATTTCCGCCACCCACGAGGCGATAAAACCGGCGACGCCTGTGACCAAATATTTTGACATGGGACCTCTTTCTAGTATCATCTCAATAAAGCGGGGAAAAGCCTTAAGAGAGTGTCATTCTGAGGGTGTTTTGTACCCGAAGAATCTCCTGCTTTCATAGAGGGAGACTCTTCGGTCGTAAAGAACACTCCCTCAGAGTGACATATCTCAAGTTTCCCCCCCCCCTAACTTTTTGAGAAGATACTTTTCTACGTGAAAAGACCATCACCGGCAGGAGACGGTCCAATAGTCATCTCCTGCCGGCGACGGTCCGGAATGATCATTCTATAAA
>CAZJBA010000054.1:0-5738 GCA_964544065.1 uncultured Anaerolineales bacterium
CAGCGATCCGTGTTCCATTTCGGGTTCTTTTACTCAGACCCTGAACGGTTACTTTTGGGGTACACTATAGAAAGAAATAGGAGATTCATTCCCCCTCGAAAGGCGCTCCCGGTGGTGGAGCATCTACCGGTTACAGCAATCAAACCTTGGGAGACACTATGCAAGACGAAACCACGACAATAGCCATCCAACCTGATCAACAGTTGCTCCATATCAGCAACCAACTTGACGCTGTTCGAGAAGACCTAGAAAAAAGCTACCCAAACACACCCACAGAGATTCGCAACAACCTGGCGCGCTTGGCCGGTCACATCAGCCGTTTAGGGCGCCAGGTAGCCCACCACGAGGAAGAACTCAAAGACTTGCGCGCTCTGGCGGATATCGGCCAGGTGGTCAACTCCTCGCTACAACTCAACGATGTCTTACGCATCGTGATGGATACCATCGTGCGGCTGACCGGGGCCGAACGCGGCTTCTTGATGTTGCGAGACCAAAGCGACGAACTATTCATCCGCATTGCTCGCAATTGGGAACAAGAATCAATCCCTGAGTCCGATTTTGCCATCAGCCGTACGGTCATCGATCGTGTGGCCGAAGTGGCTCAACCGATTGTGACCACCAACGCGATCGAAGACCCTCGCTTCGGCGGCCAAGACAGCATCATCGCCCATAATCTGCGCTCCATCTTGTGCGTACCGCTCACCGTCAAAGAAAAACTGACCGGCGTGATTTACGCCGACAACCGTATCCGTACAGGGTTGTTCACCACATCCGAACGCGATCTCTTGGCCGCTTTCGCCAATCAAGCTGCGGTCGCAATTGAAAACGCACGCCTGTTCGAGTCCGTCCGCCAAACGCTGAGCGAGGTGACCGAACTGAAAAACCTGATGGATAATGTCTTCGCCTCCATTGCCAGCGGCGTCATCACCACCGATATCAAAAACGAAATCACCTTGATTAATCGGGCGGCCGAACGCATCTTGGCGCGAGGGTCGGAAAACCTGCTTCAACGCGAACTAAACCAATGTTTACCCGAATTATGCAACATCTTAGAAGAACCCATTGCGACCGTCAAACAACGCAATGAAACCATCGTCGGCATGGAGCTTAATCCCACCCTGCCCCAACGGGGATCCGTGCACCTGCGTTTGAATGTCTCACCGCTCAAAGATGCCCAAGAAACCACCCAGGGTGTCGCCATCGTGATGGACGACGTCACCGAACGAAAGCACCTCGAAGCACAACGGCGCCTCTTCGAACGGATGGTCTCACCGGTCGTCATCAAACAACTTGATCCCGACAAAATCCAAATGGGAGGCGAGCGGGTTGAAATCACGACTCTCTTTGCCGACATCCGCGGCTTCACAAGTTACAGCGAGAGCCTGACGCCGGAGGATTTGGTCTCCGTGTTGAACCGGTATCTAGCCGCCGCTGCTGACGCAGTTCTGGCCCAAGAGGGAACGGTTGATAAATTTTTGGGCGACGCGGTGATGGCCTGGTTCAACGCCCCCATCCCCCAAAAAGATCACACCTACAGAGCCGTGAAAGCCGCCCTGGGAATCCGTGACGCGATCAAATCGTTGCATCGAGAACTGCCCAAAGAAGCTCATTTGGATTTCGGTGTCGGGATTCACTTTGGCGAGGCGGTGCTCGGCCTGGTGGGAACGGAGAAACGCCTCGATTACACCGCCATCGGTGACAGCGTCAACACGGCCAAACGCATCCAGGAAAATTCAGCCCCCAACCAAATCTTGATCAGCGATCTCGCTTACCAGCAAGCAAAAAAAGATGTCGAGGTACATCCGAACGAATCGATCCACGCCAAGGGAAAAAGCGAGCCGATCAAGGTTTTCGAGGTGATTGGGGTCATTTAATACAAAAGAGCCGTGTTGTTGCACAACACGGCTCTTTCCATTTTCTTATCACTTTTAGACGAGCAAGCGCATATACTCGCTTAGATCATCAATCTCATCGAAGTCCCACGTTGCGGCGATAACCTCGTCCTGCTGGGCCGTCCCCATGACACCGTCGACGTTGGCGCGGAACTTGGACACAATTTCGTCGTCGCTGAGCGGATTCTCGGGCGAGCCTTTGGCATGATCCACCTGGGCGGTGTGGGTCTCTCCTTCTGTGGTGGTGATACTGACTCGGGCGCGCTTGACGCCGGGGAAGAGAGCATCGATTTCGGGATCAGCGACGACCTTGATCTTGTCGAGCAAATCCCAGATGCGGGGATCTTTCAGTTTTTCATCGCCGAACGAATCCGGCAAGACGTTACCATCAGCAACGGCCGCGGCGATCACATAGGGCAAGCTGTGGTCGGCGGTCTCTTTGGTCTTGGGCTTGTATTTGCTGGGGTCAGAGAGAATATCGGCGCCGCGCGTGGTCGTCTCAACCAGGATTTCGGCGACGTCTTCGGCTTGGATGTCGTGCTCCTGGCAGACCTGCAAAGCCGCGCTAATCGGCTGGTGCGTCAGCGCCTCGGTGGGAAAAGCTTTGTAGCTGCACTCGGTGATCATGAACGTCTCGCCCAATTCTTTGAGCAGCCAATCAGGCCGCCACTCGACGTTGTGGACGACTTCGAACAAGCCTTCTTTGCCTTCGAACACTTCGACCGGGCCCTCGTAGCCTTCTCGGGCCATCATCGCGGCGATGACCCCGGCCTGGGCGGCGAGGGGGTCGGCGGTGTTCTTCATGTTGGTGAGGTGCCCGGCCACAACACCTCCCAAGGTGAAGTGCGAGCTTCCGCTGATTCCCACCGCGGCAACCATCTGATCGAGGTCGAGACCGTACATCCGTCCGGCGACCAAGGGACTGACAAATTGAGTCAGCGTGGCATGGTGCCAACCGACCTCACGGATGCCGGGATCCGCAGCGTGGCACCAGCGCATTTCCAGCTCGTAGGCAATCATCATGGCGACAATGGCATCCCGCCCATGTTTGTGATTTGCTTCTGCTGCGGCCAACGCTGTGCCGATAATGTCGGAAGGATGCGAGGGGTCTTGCTCCCAATAGATGTCGTTGTAATCCAGGGCTCGGGTGAGCAAGCAATTCATCAAAGCTGCGTTAGGGGCATTCGTCCGCAGGCCGGTGCCGATCACGGTCGCTTCGGGCCTGCCGCCCAGTTTTTCGGTGAAGCGGTACATGGCCTGCATATCGTCATTCCGGACGGCGGCCAGCGCGCAGCCAACACTATCCAGCAAAAAACGTTTGGCCTCGTGCAAGGCGTCCGAGGGAATGTCGTCAAATTGAAGATCAAGGGCAAATTGGGCCATTTTTTGGCTTAAAGAAGTCATTTTTGATCTCTCCTGAATCCAAGTTGAATTTTCACGGCGCGCTCGACCTTTCTCATTTCCGTACGGGTCAAGCGATCTTCAAAATCAAGTACTCTCTTCTTACTTACAGTCGTAAGTTGATCTGCCATCGCTTTACTCTGCCTGTTGCCAACAGTGATCAATGCCTCACTTGGATAAACACGATCTGTTCTGGTGGTTAGCGGTACAACTTGCACACGGTTGAGATGTTTATTAGCAGCATCGTTGCTAATAATCACCGCCGGACGCTTTTTCCTGATTTCGCCTCCAACTGCAGGATCAAAATTGATCCACCAGACCTCACCGCGCTTCATCGCTGACATCTCCAATTGTCGCTTCTGCCCATTCAAGCGCTTCTTTTTCACGCGCTTCGTCCTGAGCCATCTCCAGGTAAGCGGCCTCTAGACTTTCGCTAACCACGTAGGGCCGTACCAGTTCCTCGATAAAACGGCTGATGCGTCGGCTTCCAACAACATCGTATAACCCCTTGTAGACTTCTTTATCGATGGTAATAGTCAGCTTCTTTTTCATGGTCAATCCTCTCCCGGTTACACGTGCACTACACGTATAGTACCAGCGAACAAGAGCGCAGTCAAGCTACAAGCCTGATTTCCTGATTCACAGATCCCCGAAATTACAACCGCTCCACAACGGCGTGAGCGACATCCAGGGTGGAGCTATCGCCGCCCAGATCATAGGTGCGGACCTTGCCTTCAGCGATGACCTCAGCGATGGCATGTTCGAGAGCGTCAGCCATCTTGGCCTCACCGAGCCAGTCCAGCATCATTTTGGACGCTAGCAGCATCGCTGTGGGATTGACTTTGTACTGGCCGACGTATTTGGGCGCCGAGCCGTGGGTCGGTTCGAAGACGGCCATCTCGTCGCCGATGTTGCCGCTGGAGGCGAAGCCCAAGCCACCGACCAATTGAGCGGACAAATCCGAGAGGATGTCGCCAAACAAGTTGCCGGTAACGAGAACGCCGTAATCCTGCGGATTCTTGACCAGCCACATCACCTGGGCGTCGATGTTGGTCTCCCAAAGCTCAATATTGGGATATTCCTTGTCGATCTCTCGGGCGACGGCGCGCATCATCCCGCTGGTTTCACGGAGCACGTTGGGTTTTTCAACCAACGTCACGGTGGGATAGCCGTTCTTCTGGGCATAGTCGAACGCCCGGCGGATAATTCGCTCTGCTCCGGGATGGGTGACCACGCGCACGGTCATAGCCATTTCTTCGCCATCGACACGATCAAATTTCCCCAAGGCGGGCGCGAAGCTCTTCATCATCTTGCGGAGATCATCGGGTACGGGATGGTACTCGATGCCGCTGTACAACCCCTCCGTGTTCTCACGGAAGACGACTAGGTCGATGTCATCGCGATAATTGAGCGGGTTGCCCGGGTACGCCTTGCACGGGCGCAAGTTGCAATACAGATCAAGCGCCTGGCGCAGGCGGACGATCGGGCTGCGATAGGTCAGCCCCTTGCCCTGCAATTCGGGGACAAGTTCTTCTTCGGCTTCTTCTTTGGGTTTGGACGTGATCGCTCCAAACAAGCCGCAATCCACTGTTTTGAGCACATCCAGGGTGCGCTGGGGCAGAGCATCGCCCTCCTGGCACCAGAACTGCCAGCCGATGTCGGCGGGGACATATTCGGCATCGAACTCTAAAGCGTCCAAGACGATACGAGCGGCTTCCATCACTTCCACGCCAATGCCGTCACCGGGCATCCAGGCGATACGATATTTCGACATAGGTTCTCTCCTTGATTAAAGTTGCGAGTTACAGGTTGCGGGTTAAAAGTGATAAATTTTAGGTTTACTGGCGATTTTGTAATTGCTGACGGGTATAGGCGATCAAGCCGCCAGCCTCAAAAATATCCATCACCGCGGCAGGCAACGGCGGGAAGCTGAAGACGCCCGCGTCACAGCGGATTTCGCCCTGCTCTAGATCAACCTCGATGGATTCACCGTCTTCAATCGAGGCGACAGCCTGGGGACAAACGATAGCGGGCAAGGCATTGTTGAGGCAATTGCGATAGTAGATGCGGGCAAACGATTCGGCGATGATCGCCCCCACCCTGGCCTCGCTCAAACAAACCACGGCCTGTTCCCGGGAGGAACCGCAACCCCAGTTCTTGCCTGCCCCAATGACATCGCCAGGCTGGACCTGGTCAGCAAAGTTGGGGTCAAGGTCTTCCAAGGCATACTTGGGCATCTCCTTGGGATCGCTGACCGTGTAGGTGTACTTGCCGGGGAAAATCACATCGGTATTGACATCATCGCCGTATTTCCAAACACGTCCCTTGATCGTAGCCATGTATTACCTCCTGTTTACAAATCTTGTGGATGGGCGATTTCACCAGCCACCGCCGAAGCGGCCACCACCAGCGGGCTGGCCAGATAGATTTCGCTCTCCTTGGTGC
>CAZJBA010000054.1:5838-17972 GCA_964544065.1 uncultured Anaerolineales bacterium
GCCGAAGCGGCCACCACCAGCGGGCTGGCCAGATAGATTTCGCTCTCCTTGGTGCCCATCCGGCCGCGGAAGTTGCGGTTGGCCGTGCTGATGGAAACATCTCCCACCGCCGGCGCACCCATGTGATTGCCCATGCAGGGGCCGCATCCGGGGCTTTCGATAGCAGCACCCGCTTTGATGAACGTCTCCAGGTAGCCCGCATCCAAAGCTTGGAGATAAACCTCGGAGGAGGCCGGAATCACGATCATGCGCGTGCCCGGCGTTATCTGGCGACCTTCCAGCACCTGGGCAGCCGCGGCCAAATCTTCCAGGCGCCCGTTGGTGCAGGTTCCCAAAAAGGCCTGATCAACATGGATGCCCTTTACTTCGGAAAGCGGCTTGACGTTGTCGACCGTGTGGGGGCAGGCGACCATCGGTTCAAGCTCGGAAGCGCGGTAACGCAACTCCTGGGTGTACGTTGCATCGGAATCAGGGTAGACCGGCTCGTAGGGACACCGCGCCCGGCCATCGAGATAATCGAAGACAAGTTCATCCGGCGGAATATACGAATTCTTGGCGCCTGCCTCGGCCATCAAGTTGGTCAGCGTCGCCCGCTGATCCAGCGACAAGGCCTCAATCGTATCCCCGTGCCATTCCACGGACATGTATAAGGCACCATCGGCGCGCAGATCGGAGATCACCTGCAAAGCGAGGTCTTTGGACATCACCCCCTCGGGGAGTTGGCCATCCACCGCAATTTTGATGCTCTCGGGAACGCGCAGCCAAATCTCTCCCAGCGCCCAGATGGAGGCCATCTCTGTGCGGCCAATCCCGGCCCCGAAGGCGCCCATCACGCCGGCGTGGGGGGTGTGCGAATCGGACCCCAGCACGATCTCCCCGGGAAGGGCGAGCCCTTCTTCGACCAAAAGTTGATGGCAAATGCCGCGCCCGACATCGAAGAAATTTTCGATCCCTTGATCGGCGACAAACTCGCGGATGATGCGGTGATTCTCGGCGTGTTTGGTCGTCGGCGCCGGGGTGGCGTGATCCAAAATCACGGCGTGCATAGCGGGATCAAAGACGCGCTCTCCGCCCATGCGCTGAAAGATGCCATAGATCGGGGCGGTGTTGTCATGAGAGAGAGCCACATCTGGCGTAATCTCAACGATCTGGCCCGGGGTGGTGCGATCAAGCCCGGCTTTTTGGGCTAGGATTTTTTCGGCAAAAGTTTGAGACATGAGTCCTCCGATATCAGGTATCAGGCATCAGGGATCAGGGATTAGGGGTCAGAAATCAAGCCTCAATTTCCTGATCCACTGATCTACTGATCTACTGAAGCTCCAGCCTACTCTTGAAAGGCAAAAAGGTCATGAAATCAGCGTGATGGACGATATAAGCCTCCGTCGAACGCTTGATCATATCGCCCTCGCCAGCATGGGCAGCGATGATGTGGCAGACCTCAGCGGGAACGCCGCACTCTTCGGCCAGAGAAACGCCCGAAAAGGGATGGCGGAGATATTTGCCATAGGCGCCCTGGACGGCCTGCCCGTTTTCATCTAGCTCATATTCGAGCAGCTTGCCCACATCGGCAAGGATCGCCCCGGCAATGACCACGTCCATATCCACGGGAAGCTCATCGCCAAAGAAGTCGATCATTTTGGAGGCGCTCTCCCGGGAGATGTGCACCACGGCGCGTTTATGGGCCATAAAGCTAACCTGCAGATCAGGCCCGGCCAAAAGGGTGAAAGGGATGCGCCGCAAATCCTCCGCCGTAAGCGCGCTTCTCTCCAGGGCCGTCTCCCACGTCCGGGTCGATGAATCTCGGAGTTCCTCATCTTCAATCCAGGCCAATTCCGGCCAAAGTTCGTTAATGTCCATATCTCTCCTCCTTCTTTTTAGAAAAAGCTGTTTCGAAGCAGTCTCCGACAAGTCCGTAAAACCGACGTTTTCGGCCGCAGTTTGCTGGTTTCGACTCGCTCAACCGGCAACCTGCTAATCCTTTTCTTTTACCTGTTTGACCACATCAATGACCGTGCCGTCCACCCACTTGATCGCGGCGATGACACGGTCCTCGGTTTCAACCGGCTCCGGTTTTCCACAAATCGCTTCGGCTTCCTCTTTGAGCTCGTGGATCGTCTTGATGGGCAAATCGCTGCCCTTGACCGCTTCGAGCAAATCCGTGCGCCGGGGGTTGATAGCGATGCCCCGCTCGGTGACGATCACGTCGATCAACTCGCCGGGCCCGCAGATGGTGGTCACCTCGTCACGGATGATCGGGATCCGGTCGCGAAATAGGGGAATCGGCAGGATCACATTTTTACTCAACAAGCAGTTCTGCCAACCGCCGATGCCGTGCAGGAGATAGCCGTCGGAATGGGTGACGACATTGCCGTTGAAGTTGACATCCACCTCGGTGGCGCCCAGGACGACCACATCCACCAGCGGAGCGAAATTGCCCTTGCCGTGATAGTTGTAGCTGGTAAACGGGCTGGTGTTGACATGATGGGGATTCTCACGCATCGAGCGGACACCTTCCAGGTCGAAGGTCTGCCCGTCCAAAATATAATCGACCAGACCCTCTTCGAGCATCTCGACCAGGTATTGATTGCTGCCACCGCGGGCGAATCGCGCTTTGATGCCCTTCTCTCGCATCATCTGGGCAAAGAAGTTGCCGATCGCCAGTGACGTGCCCCCGGCGCCCGCCTGGAACGAGAAACCATCCCGGAGGATGCCAACAGTGTCGCAGAATTTGGCCGTCAACTCGGCGATATAGAGTCGATCAGGACTTTTGGTGACTCGCGTCGTCCCGGAAACAATCTGCTCGGGGATGCCGATTTGGTCTAGCTCGACGACGTAATCGATGTAATTGCCCTGAATCTGCCAGGGAACGCATGGGAAGGGAACCAGGTTGTCGGTGACGACGATGGATTTATGCGCATATTGGGAATCTGCCAGGGCAAAACCAAGCAAGCCACAGGCGGACGGCCCAGTGAGGCCGTTGGCATTTCCAAAGGGATCGGCCGTCGGCCCGGCGATAACGGCGACATCGATGACCACCTCCCCATCCTGGACGGCTTGATACCGCCCCCCATGTGAGCGTAGCACCCCCGCGCCGCGCATCTTGCCCAGGGAGGCAAACCGACCCAAAGGTCCGTTCATGCTGCCCTCAATGTGATGGATGGTGCCGTCTTCCAAGTATTCGATGATCGGCTCGTGGCAGGGGAACGAAGCCGAGGGGAACCAGCGCAAATCCTTAATTCCCAGCTCAGAAGCCGCTTTGAACACCTGCACGGCAACCAGATCCCCGTTGCGGAAGTGGTGATGGGTTGAAACGGTCATCCCATCTTTCAACCCCGCTTCGACCAGCGCTGTCTTCAAATCGGGCAGGCGTTTATCACCGTCATCGGGATAATCGGCACACGTGGGAATCGGGGGGGCATATTTGCGCCCCTCGACGCGATGTTGATGAACACCCTTGAAAGGGATCACCGGCTCACCGTTTATCTCCGTAGGGATCATCCGCCCAACTGCATTTTCGACAAATTTGGTAGCCATGGTTACGCCTCCACCTCACTGACTTCTTCTTTCCAATTTGGAACTAATTTCCCCAACTTGACGGCCAGATCGATGGTCTGTTGGGCCCGTTTCACCACGGGGGGATCGATCATCTTGGAGCCCAGGGAAACGACGCCCAGTCCCTGCGCTTCGGCCCGATCGAAGGCGAGAACGATCTCTTTGGCCCTGTTGATCTCCGCATCGGTGGGAGCGAAGGCACCGTGAATAACCTTGATCTGGCGGGGATGAATGCAGCCCATCCCGTCAAAGCCCAACGATTTCGATTCCAGCACTACCTGGCGAAGCCCCTCCATGTCGGAGACATCCGAGAACACGGAGTCGATCGGCTGGACGCGGGCGGCCCGGGCAGCATTGACCAATTGGCTGCGGGCGAAGAAGGTTTCCCGCCCCTCGGTGGTACGCGGCGCCCCGAGATCGGCAGTGTAGTCCTCGAGCCCAATGGCCAGGGCGACGACATTGTCAGAAGCAGAAGCGATTTCGTCAGCCTTGATCACACCAAGAGCGCTCTCGATGATCGGCATCAGGTAAACGGGATGTTCCATTTCAGCCTCGGACTTGATCTGCTTGATCTTTTCGTCCACCTGAATGACTTGATCGGCACTTTCGCACTTGGGCAGCAAAATCAAGTTGACATAATGGGGCACGACGTAGTCAAGATCATCCAAGCCGCGCGGAAGTTGATTGATCCGCACCATCCGCTCGGCACCATAGAAATTGACCCGCCGCAGGGCGTTGCGGACGAGCAGCCTGGCCTCATCTTTTTTGACCGGTGCAACCGAGTCTTCCAGATCAAGGATAACCCCATCCGGCTTGTGGATACCGGCGTTGAGCATCAGTTTGGGTGTGTTGCCGGGCAGATACAAGCGTGAACGGCGGTAACGGTCTTTCGCCGTCGCGGTACGATTTTCCGGAATTTGTTCAGGCCAATATTCTTTGTCTGTCTGCACGCACGCTTTGATCGCCGCTTCCAGCCGGGCAGCCAAGACGAAGGGCAGCGAGCCGCTGTCGTCGATCAAAACCTTGGCATTTTCAATCCCAAAATGGGCAAAAATCTCTTCGGCCAGGGAGCGGATCGAATCGCCAAACAGGGCGCCCACCTTGCTCTCAATCTCGATCTCCAGCCCCCCGGCGGAAGTCAACGCCAGGGTCACAAGGCAATCCGAGCGGATGCGCGGCCCCTTGTTGCCAACCGTGGACTTCGTTTTCAAAATTTCCTTCGAATCATTTGTCATCTTCACTCACCTCACTGGCCACCGAATGAATTCGGTGTCTGGCACGGAAAACGTGTTTGCCAACGGCATGCAGAGCAAAACACGTTTGTAACGTGTTTCGTGTATCAGCCATGAATTCATTCATGGTCATCTAAAAAGGCGGTTCTCCCAACACATCATAGACCGCACCTTGCTCCGCCACGATCGGAGGAACACCATCAACCTGGATGCCTTTACTATCCGGGCCTTCATCGAATTCAGCAAATCGCTCAAGCCAGGCGTTGGTCGTTTCCTCTTCGTGATGAATCTTTTGATCACGCACATACGCCTCTGCGGTTGACCTTTGTCTTTCTCCAAATGTAAGCACACCATAGCCGCGCTGCCAGGAAAATGTCGCCCCGGCTTGGGTAAGATCATGAGAACTGGCTCCCTTGAGGCGTTTGACAACATACGCCACCGCATGCTTCGGCGGGACAGAAACAATCATGTGAACATGATCATACCAACCATTGATTTCGTAAACATAAACTCCCAACTCGGCGGACTTTCGGACTAAATAAGCAAAGAGCCGCGGCTCAATCTCAGATGTGATGAATGGTTCGTGATTCTTTGTCGCCCAAACAAGATGATAATACATTCGCCAAAAAGGCATGATAGCACTCCATTCAAACATGTTTGAAACATGTTTCGGGTATCAGGCCATGAATTCATTCATGGCCATCATTCATGACCTCCACCACCATACGATACTGATCGGCGAAAAGCCCCGGCGTCCCGCCCGTGTGCCAAAACAGGACCGTCTCATCGGAGGAAAAAAATCCTTTTCGGATGAGATCGATCAACCCGCCCGCCGCTCTGCCGGTATAAACGGGATCAAGAAGCAAACCTTCCAGCCGGGCGAACATTTGGATAGCCTCGATTTCGGACTCGGTGACGACCCCATAGCCAGCGTCACAATAATCGGCGTTGACGAGAATCTGACTCGCTCGAAAGTTGGTCGCCGTACCCAAACGCGCTGCCGTTTCCGAGGCAAGATCAGCGACGCGTTCTTGGAGCACGGTCTCAGGCTCATCAACGCTGATCCCGAGAATCTCCCCCTTGAATCCCAACAAAGACGCTCCGGCGACCAATCCCGCCTGGGTGCCTCCCGAAGAAGATGGGAACACAATCCAATCGGGGGAGACATGCTGCTCGATCAACTCCTGGAGGGCAAACGCGTAGGCCGCTGCGCCGGTCGCGTTCGAGCCGCCATACGGCACCAAATACGGTGCTCGCCCCATCTCTTTGGCTTGCGCAAAAGCGGCCTGGAGATCATCGCCGCGCGTCTCCCAATTCGCCCAGACAATCTCGGCCCCCAAAAGCTGATCCAACAAAAAATTGGCCGATGATTCCTCGGGGGGATCACCAGCCAAAACAAGAATGCAATCCAAGCCGTGACGAGCCGCCGCAGCGGCGGTTTGACGGCAATGGTTGGATTGCACCGCCCCCGCCGTGATCAAGGTTTTGGCACCTCGTTCCTGCGCCTCGGCAACGAGAAACTCCAACTTACGGGTTTTGTTGCCGCCAAAGGCCAAGCCGGTCTGATCATCGCGCTTGACGAGCAAACGCGGCCCGCCCAGTTCCGCTTGCAGCCGGGGCAGAGCTTCCACCGGGGTGGGTAAATGGGCAAAGTTCAATCTTGGTACATTTTTCATGCTACTCCTTTAATCCACCAAGGGCTCGAAGGGCTCAATCTTTAGGAATCACTGTTTTCGCTAACACATCAAAGTTTTCACTCGTGCCCTTCGTGTTCTTCGTGGATTCTCTCCGTGCGTGCTTTGCCGCGCCGGCGCATCCAATCGAGAATCCGCGGCAAAACTCGCGTATAAAGCTGGTAAAGCAGCGGCCTGACCGGATAATCATAGGCTCCCAAGGTGCGCAAGGCTGTACTGTTGAAGCCGCGCTTGAAACGGTAGACGCCCCACATATCATCGCTTTTGTCGAACACATCTGGCGCGCCCCACATATCATAAACCGTGCAGCCAGCCCGCTTGGAACGGCAGATCGCTTCCCATTGGAGCAAATAGTTGAACATGGTGTTGCGGTGCCGGGTCCGGGACATGCCATGGAGATAATAAGCGCGCTCCCCGAAGCGGAACAACATCAACCCGCCGACGGTTTCGCCTTCCACCTCGGCGATCAACGGCTCCAACATCTCAGCCTCGAGAAAAGTCTCCCACACAGTGCGATAATACGCTTCATCACGAATCACAAATCCGCCGCGAGAGGATGTCTCGGCGTACATACGATAGAGCAAATCGAATTCCGCTTTCCCCCCTCGCCGGATGGTAACCCCGTTGCGTCCGGCATAGCGAATATTGTAGCGGGTCTTCGATTTCATCCCGGCGAGAATATCTTCTTCGGAGGAACACAGATCAATCAGCATGGTGTTGCGGTATTGAATTTGGTCGGGGGAGAATTGCCAGCCGCGGTGTTGCAAATCTTGACACACGGCCTCCCCTAGGGGCTTCTCTTCGGCATCAGCTTTGCCGGGGACCCCGGTCCCCAAGGGAACATCGGGATCAAGTTTGAGAAAGATAGCTCCTCGTTCCCGTGCCAGGTTCTGTAAATCATCCAGGACGCGCGCCCGGAGGGCTTCATCGCCCCAATCTCTGAGCAGCGGGCCCTTGGGAACGTAGATCACTCGCAACAGCGCCGAGAAACCCACAATCGGAATACGGCGCTCCAAGATCAAAGCGGCCGCATCCGGATCATCCTCTTGCCCCCATAACCGATATGTTGGATCCCATCCGTATTGCGATTTAATTTTCCCCCACTGCTGGGTCTGCAAGAGATGAGTCTGAGAAAGTCGAGCTATGATCTGGTTCCAATTTTTCGAATTCACTATCATCAAATATATTCTGTGTCCTGAATGTAGGCTATATAGCGGCGAGCTCGCCAAGCCATTAGATCAACGATCAGCGCAACGTGCGTTTCACGAACGACGCTGAGTTTTTAAAAATCAATCGGATAAAAGCCCTCAACGAACAATTCCCGAGACTATTCAAACGATAACCTCCCCCACCGTTAAATGAAAACCTGCCTCAATCCGGCCTGATCGACGACTCCGCTTCTTCCCTCGCTGTGGAGTCTTGAATTTGGTCCTCCAACATTTTTACCGCCGCTTGCAAGACTTCATCGCCGACATACGTTAACAAAGCCGCACCCAGCAGGTACGATTTGATCTTTTCGCTGACTTTATCCGTCTGATCAAGCTTGCTAACATCGTCATTCAACTCGGCCTGCTCATCCGGGGGCATGTTTTGCATCAGGGCGATACAAGACAGCGGAAGAGGTGCTTTCGCCTCCTCAAAGGAGACACCAGCCATGATCTCTTTGATCAGAGCAGCTCGAATAGTAGCCCGGCGACGATCTACTTCCCGGTCTGTGGCCGAGAGGATGATTTGAAGAAAACTATTCGGCCCGACGGCAACATCCTTGTCCCCCACCCGAACGTTAAACAAGGAGGAACGAAAAAGCGCCATAGCGCCAAATCCGGCTACAAGAACTTGTGTCCAACGTACAGCATCTTCTTGGACACTAAACGTCCATTCGAAACCGCGGATCAAGAGCAAGGCAGTAACGGAAACCAAAGCATTCAAAAACACGTAACCGATACCTGGTGGACTTTTGATGGTGCCCCAGGGTTCATCTCGATAGCGTGAAACCAATTCGCCAATCCCCACCAACGCACCAAAGGAAAAAACCACCAAGAAATCAAACAAAGTAGCCCAATCTATCATCGTGATTCCCTATTCTATTTGCCTTTTTTTCGAGATGTCACGTATTCAGCGCCACCACTGGTCAAACGAACGACTTTGGCATCGTCTTTCTGCTGCACAGAGATCATATCCAGGGACTCCAAAGTTTCCAAAGAGCTGACAAACTCGCCAACTGGCAAATCACACGCCGATGCCACCTCAACGAGCGGTTTATCCTCGTCTTCCGAAAGGATGTGTAACAGTTGTATCAACTTGTCTTCTTGCTGGTCTTGTGGTCCGGCGCCCTTGCTGTTCAACAAATCAAGATAGACGCCAAAGGTCCCTTTTTGCTGTGACTGCTTTTGTTGAGACTGTTCTTTCATGTAAAAACCTCCACTTCCTCAAATCCAGAGCGCTCAAATATCCTGATCTTATTATACCAATGTATGACACCTTCTCATTGTTTCAATTTTCGCACATCCCCGAGGCGAACCGTGAGACCGATAGCATCGAGATGCTCCAAGAAAGCCAATATATAACGGCGGGTAGAATCAAAATGATCGCGCCCTTCCGCTATGGTGACCGTCTCCTGATCGTGCAACAATGCCTCCAGCGCAGCGATCATGTCTTGGTAATCTTCCCAACGGAAAACTACCTCATCGGAGACGGGCATCAATCTGCCCTGGTCAATCAAAGCGTCTAATATTTCTGCGCCGACAGCATCGATGCAATCCTTAATCGTCGGCGGGGTTCGGGGATTGGATTCAAATTTGGCCAACAAGCGCTTTATATCTTGCTGCTGCGGAGATGTAAATTGAACCTCATGGCCAGGAAGAAGCGCCGCCGGCATGGGTGTCACGCCCGGCAAATCCTGTCGCACTTGAATAACATCTAAGCGCCGCTCGGCGACCAACCCCTGAAGCATAGCATCAAACACGGACGATGAAATTCCCAAACGACTTTTTAATTCTTCTGGCGGGATACCTTGCCGCAGGGGATAACTGCGATGATACGCCTTGACCGCTTCCTCAGTGCGCTGGGTCAATTGCTGCCAATATGCCAAAGAGGCCATCAGCGTTTCTGAGTCAACAGGTTGATCCCCGGCAAGCAGAATAACATCTCCTGTTTCAATCAACTCATCCAACGCCTGGTTAGCTGAATCTCGATCTAATCCGGCTCGCGTGACCACATCATCGAAAGGGACAACGCCCAGGGAATCTAAAACTTGCAAAAAAACATCCTCCGGAGAGCCGCCTACCAGGGCTTCAAAACGATCTAAAACCTGGACATCAAAGCGCTTGTGGCGCCGCTGGGGATGGGGATCAATGATGGACCCACCGCCAATCGTCTCCGAAGGCGAAGGACGGCGTAAAATGTAGCGATCACCCCGAATGGTGACAATCGGCTGCTTCATCTCGAGTTGCAACCAACCATCCTCTCCGGGATAAAGCTGTTCAGCTCCCAACAAGCGCACACGCACAACCCGTTCGGCCGCACCGATAAACAGCTTCATCTCGACGTTATGTTCAAGGGGCTGGGTTACCTCAGGGAGAAGATGAAAATGAGCATCGATTCGCCGCGTGGGGGCATAATCGTCGGGATGGGCGACGACATCTCCGCGTTGGATTTGATCGACGTCGACTCCGGAGATATTGACAGCCGTGCGGCTTCCGGGCACCGCGACTTCAATTTTATGTCGGTGGGTCTGCAACCCGCGCACACGTCCCTCTATGCCATGGGGCAAAATGACAACCTCATCCCCCACTTCCAAATGGCCATCGGTAAGCGTGCCGGTCACCACGGTGCCAAAACCGGAGACGGTGAAAACACGATCCACGGAGATGCGCGGGCGCCCCAGGTCGGGGCGTTGCGGCCTTTCGACCAGCGTGTTTTCTAAGGCGTGCAACAAAACCGGCAGCCCTGCCCCGGTATGGGCCGAAACGCGCACGAGGGGCGCCTGCTCCAAGACGGTACCGGATAGGGTTTCCCGCAAATCCTCCTCGACCAAGTCCAGCCATTCGGGGTCTTCAACCAAATCGATTTTATTCAAAGCGACGACGCCGCCTTGAATCCGGAGCAAATCCAAAATGGCGAGATGCTCGCGGGTTTGCGGCATGACGCCCTCATCCGCGGCAACAACAAACAATGCCGCGTCGATGGCTCCCACGCCAGAAAGCATATTCTCAATGAAATCGCGATGACCGGGCACATCCACAATGCCGATATTTTCACCGTTGGGCAACGTCAACCAAGAAAAGCCCAAAACGATACTCAAGCCTCGTTCCTGCTCCTCCTCGAGACGGTCAGGATGCGAGCCCGTAAGCGCACTGATAAGAGCAGATTTTCCATGATCAACATGGCCAGCAGTTCCGATGACGTGCATGCTTCAACTCACCTTAATTGTCCTTGAATACGCTCTTGGTCAGCCGTCCAATCACGGAAAGCCTCCAAAATTTCATGCAAATGTTTCCAGGCAAATTCATTGATCTCTTGCAAGAAATCTTGCATCTCCTGCAAACGATCTTCTACCAAGGTCATCCGTTCGGCATGACGCTCCAGACGCCGATTTACGTCGCTCTGTTGTTCATCATGGGAGAGCATGTAATTAGTCCAGCGCTTCTGATCATCGGCCTTGAACGTTTTCCACTCCTGGCGTAAGCGCTCTTCGGACAAACGATACATTTCGGTTAATTCGTTGATACGGCGCTCCACTTTTTGATGTAATTCCTCGGCGGCCTCTTGCGTTCGCTTGACATCAAGATGCGTATCGCTCAAGGAATTCAAATACTCTTCAATTTCCGTAGCTTGTTCTTCGACAGTCTCAAATCGAGCCGTCCACTGCTTCCAAGTCTTTTCCCGCTCCGCCTCCGCAGCGGTTTGCTTCTCGAAGAAAGCCTTTTGAGTTTCGCTGCGTTCACGTTCTACGGACAACAGTTCATTCAAGCGCGACTCCGCCCTGCGTATTTCCGAATCCAAAACGTCAAACCGACCCCGATATTCATCCGACCGCTTCCGTAGAGCAGAAACCTCACCCTGTAAATCAGTTAGTCGTTGCGACTCTCGATTTTGAGAATCCATCATCACTCGATGAGCATGGCTTTGATCGTCAAGATCGGTGCGAATTTTTTCGACCGTTTGCGTAAGTTCGCGGACCGTTTCCGACATGCGGCTTTCAGCTTTTTCGCGCGCTTGCAACCGCTCCTGCATCTCGGGAACACTTTTCAGATTTTTACGAGCCTTGGCCAACGTGTCTTCAAGCCCACTTAATTCCTGGCGAAATAACGTTTTGATCTCCTGCTCTTGTTCATCAATGCGACTCTTTTGCTCATTAATCCATTGCTTGAATTCGACTCGATTCTTAGAGATGACCTCATCCATGCGATCCAAGCGCCCTGTCACGGCTTGCAAGCGAGTCACTTCGCTTTGAAGTTCTTTATTCTCTTGGGATACCGCCTTGAAACTTCCTTCCAAAGCAATAATGCGATCCCTCAATTGGGTGATTGTATTTTTATCCTTGCGCCGCTCGTCATCTAACCATTCAATCCGTTTTTCTAATTGTTGTAATTCCATTTTTTTGCTCCTGTTTTCCAGGTAGGCTATCGATAGATGAAATTTGAGAAGATACTAA
>CAZJBA010000055.1:0-17524 GCA_964544065.1 uncultured Anaerolineales bacterium
GTTCAGCATATTAACGGAATAAATTTTCAAAGTCCATCAATCGCTCCTTGGGGCTGTCGCCGAACGTCGATTTTCATCGACGTGGCTGCGTCCACGCAGGTGGACGCTCAGCGAAGCTCCTATGCACGACTTCAGTCGCAAGTTTTTGGGCGTTTCATCACCTAAGCCCCGTTTTTAGTAACCCGTTGGATGAACGCCTCGGCAGCTTGAAAAACCTGCTCTTTCGCCTTGTCGCGAGTGATCACGTGCCCACTGTTCTTGACCCAGACCATCTCTTTGTCCTCGTTGCCAAGTTGGGCGTGGATTTGGAGCATGCTGCTGGGGTCTACGCCTCGGTCTTGGCGTGAGTGGATCAGTAAGGTTGGGACGGTGATGGCTGGTAGGGCAGCCCGCATCTCGGCCAGGAGCTGTTTCAATTCGTGAATGGATCGTGTCGGATAGGTGGGATAGCTGATATGATCCTCTTCCAAGCCCGGATCATGCCAATCGGGTTCTCCTTTTGGTGTTGCGGGCATCAGCCAGTGCAGCCATTTCAAGAAGGGTAAGCGCGGATCTGCCGGTAGCGCATAGGGTGTGGACATGGCGATCACGCCGGAGCAAGGCAACTGGGATGCAGTCAGGAGGGAGAGGCAGCCTCCCATGGAAAGACCAGCAAGGATGACCTCGCGGCTGCTTCCGTTGATGAGGCAGTAACCGTCATGGACGGCATTGACCCAATCGCGCCAGCGGGTTCGACGCATATTTTCCATCGAGGTAGCGTGCCCGGCCAATCGAACACCCAGCACGGTATATCCCTGGGCGTTGAGATAGTCACCCATCCCGCGCATTTCTTTGGGCGTGCCCGTGAAACCGTGCACCAACAGGCAGCCGACCTCGCCGCCTGGGAAGAAGAACGGCTCTGCTGTCGGGATGATATTGGCGCTCATTGCTTATTGCTTTAATTCTTCAACGATGGCGTCGACGGCGTCCTTGGATTGTTTCAGCCCCCAATTGGTGGCTTCGCGCACCACTTTGACGGCCTGTACTTTGCGGCCTTTGAGGATCAATTTGATCACTTTGCTGCGTACTTCGGGGGAGAGTTTTTTAGCAGACATGTCATACCTCCAGAGAGTGTAAGGAACGCGGTAATGTGGTGAGACACTTGGCGCCGTCGCGGGTGACGACGACGTCATCTTCGATTCGCACGCCGCCGCGGCCGGGCAAGTAGATACCCGGCTCGATGGTGAAGGTCATACCCTCTTCCAAGATGGTTTGACTTTCGGCGTGTAAATACGGTTCTTCGTGAGCTTCCAGACCCAGGCCGTGGCCGGTGCGGTGGGTGAAAAAGGAGCCGTAGCCCGCTTCTTCGATTACGGCTCGGGCGGCGGCGTCCACCTGGCTCGCGGGGACGCCGGGCCCCGCGGCCTCATGCCCGGCGGCGTTGGCGGCTTTGACGATCTCGGCGATTTGGTTCAGGTCTTGATCGACTTCGCCGAGGGCAAAGGTACGGGTGATGTCGGAACAATAGCCGTCGATGCTTGCGCCCCAATCAATGATGAGCAGATCGCCGGGCGCCGTCTCCCGGTCGCCGGGCGTGGCGTGGGGATTGGCGCTGTTGGGCCCCGCCGAGACGATCGGGAAGAAAGGCAGCTTGGGCTCGGAACCGTGCCGGTTCAGTTGAATCACCAACTCGGAGGCGATCTCTCGCTCGGTCACTCCGGGCTTGATCGTTGGGATTGTGGCCCGGATGGCCGCTTGGGCCACGTCGGCGGCTTTTTGCATCGCCGCGATTTCGCTTTCGTCTTTGCACATCCGCAACGAGGCGATGGCCTCTTCCGCGGCGGCGAAGCTGGCTTGCGGCGCGGCTTCTTGGAGCAGTTCCATTTCCAGGAAGCACAACGCCCGCGGCTCGACGCCGATTCGGCTCCCTTGCCAGCCACCCGCCTCGAGGGCGTCTTTGAAGCTCCGTACCCACTTGGTGGGATTCTCTCCGTAAGGGAAGGCCTCTACCTCGTACGGCAACTGATCCAATTTGCGCATCTCAAGTTCAGGCAAAACAATGACAGGGACTTGATCTGGGCTGAAGAAAACCACGACCGGGCGTTCGCTCAAGTGAAAATGAAGCCCGGTCAGGTAGGGCAGGCTCGGGCCCGGATTCAGGGCGATAGCGTCGAGGTCATTTTGTGGCAGGATTTGCGACAGTTGCTGTTGTCGCTTGGTTAAAAGAGATGGTTTCGTCGTCATGATTTCTCCGGAGTCATTTTTTGGGATGGTTCATTGGCCTGTGAAACGGGTCAAGATATTTGTAGAAGCAATCATCTAACAACTGTCATTCTGAGCGAAGCGTCGCAGCTTTGCAAACAACGTGGGAGACTCTTCGCTCCGCTCACGCCAGCGGCGGGCACAGCCAGTGACATAACGAAGGTCACATAGGAAAGCGGAGCGAAGAATCTCCTCGTCGGTTCACAAATAACTCTTTTGTCAATCACATATTGCTGAACCATCTCCATTTTTTCTATTGTAAGTATTATAAGCGATGATGACGATTTTGGTTTTTGATTTCTTGGAATCCCGCAACTGTGTGATATACTTTTTGTGCTGGAGATTCTTGATTTGGAATGAAGAGGTGCGGGTTTCATGAATAAGAAAAATGATCGTCAACCCTGGCGCATTTTTGTCCTTTTTGGCACTTTTGTTGGGCTTGTTTTCCTTTTATCGAGTTGTAATTTGGCCGAGGGTCTTAACGTGCCGGTCTCCGTGACAGCGCCGAGTTCTGTTACCGCGACGTCCACAACAGCGGAAACGGACGCAAACCCGACGGAGACTCTTGCTCCTACAGAGACGCCTCCTCTTGGCGTGGAAGCCATCATCACGGCATCGAGCATGTGGGTGCGTTCTGGCCCGGACACAGATTACGTCATGATCGGCGGCGTTCGAAAGGACGATGAAGTCACCCTGATTGGCCGCACGGCGGATAGCACCTGGCTGTTGAGTGAGCGCGGTTGGCTCTTTGGTGAGTACGTCGAAAGTGAATCGGACCTCAGCACCTTGCCCGTTTTGTACGATTTCGAGAGTGACGCCCCAACCCTGACGCCGATCCAACCCACCCCGGAGCCGGAATCATAACTTGCTTGACAGCCCCCCTACCGTTCGTTACAATGGTTGGGCTTTAACATCTGAGGGCCTGTGGCGCAGTTGGGAGCGCGCATCAATCGCACTGATGAGGTCGCGGGTTCGAATCCCGCCAGGTCCACCTAGGTTGACGCAGCGCTTTCAAGAGGGTAAAATATTCCTCAACCTCTATGGGCCCATGGCGCAGCTGGGAGCGCGTCTCAATGGCATTGAGAAGGTCGTGGGTTCGAATCCCACTGGGTCCACTACAACAGAGCCCCGGTCTTTTGCCGGGGTTTGTATATACACAAAATCAGGAGTAGTAGGTTATCTGCTAGAGAGCCGGGGTCACCGGCTGAAAGCCCCAGCAAGCGTGTTTGCAGAGCACAATCTCCAGAGATGAAACCGAACTCGCCTGCTACCCCACGGGGTAGTCTTCGTCGGCGAAACGAGTAGTCGATGACGGGTGCGCCCGTTACAGCGTTCCCGAGAGACGTTGAGGCCAGAATTATTCTTTGGCGGCAACGTAATCAGGGTGGTACCGCGAAGAAACCCTTCGTCCCTGTGCGGCGGAGGGGTTTATTGTTTAAGAACGTGTTTTGATTTGCATGCCCCGGCAAACACGTTTTGTGTATCAGCAGATGAATTATGAAGTTTAAGAAAATAATTCGGTAATGACTTCATCCTACATGCTGCGATTTGCCGTAGGCATCCCTACGGGAAAAATCGCTCATTGGGGCTATCGCCGAACGTCGATCTTCATCGACGTGGCCGCGTCCACGCAGGTGGACGCTCAGCGAAGCTCTTATGCACGACTTCAGTCGCAAGTTTTTGGGCGTTGCATCACCTATGCCCTGTTCAGCTTCTTACCGAATTAAATTTTTAAAGTCCATCATTCATCTGCCAAGGAGGCTTGAAAGGATGGAGAGATGGTATCAACCAAGTCAATCACATACCGCTGAACCATCCCGAAATCGAGGAATACGCCCATGACTGAAATGACTGATATGTACGATCATACCAAGATCGAACCCAAGTGGCAAACCCAATGGGAACAAGACGGTTTGTACCATGCGGATATCGATCATTCGAAAGAAAAATACTACGCCTTGACCATGTTGCCGTATCCCTCCGGGGATTTGCACATTGGCCATTGGTACGCCATGACGCCCAGTGACGCACGCGCTCGCTATTTGCGCATGCGAGGCTACAACGTCATGTTTCCGATCGGCTTTGACGCCTTTGGCCTCCCCGCCGAGGGCGCCGCGATCAAACATGGCATCCATCCCAAGGAGTGGACCTACGCCAACATCGATCGCATGCGGAAACAACTGCGCAGCATGGGCGCCATGTGGGATTGGCGGCGTGAGGCCACCTCTTGCGATCCGGAATATTATCATTGGTCGGAGTGGTTTTTTGTCCAACTATATAAGCACGGCCTGGCTTATCGCAAAGAATCACTGGCTAATTGGTGCCCCAGTTGCAACACTACCTTGGCGAACGAGCAAGTATGGGGCGAAGACCGTCATTGCGAGCGCTGTAAAACGCCGGTGATCCAAAAAGAGATGGAACAATGGTTCTTCCGCACTACAGACTATGCCGAAGAATTGTTGGATTTTTCTGATATGGATTGGCCGGAACGAGTTCAAACGCTGCAAACCAACTGGATTGGCCGTTCGGAGGGCGCTTCGGTTGTTTTCCACACCGCGCCTCCCTCTCCCTCAGGGAGAGGGGCTGGGGGCGAGGGAGGCGATCCGATGGAGATTTTCACAACCCGGCCGGACACGTTGTGGGGAGCGACGTTCATGGTGCTGGCCCCGGAGAACCCGCTGGTCAAGAAGGTCACCACCGACGAGCACCGGGAGCAAGTCGAAGCCTATCGTGCCCAGGCAGCCCGCCAAAGTGATATCGAGCGTTCCGCCGCGGACAAGGAAAAGACGGGCGTTTTCACCGGTGGCTACGCCATCAACCCGGTCAATCAAGCCCGCATTCCCATCTGGATTGCTGACTACGTGATGATGAGCTACGGGACCGGCGCGATTATGGCCGTCCCCGCCCATGATGAGCGCGACTTCGCCTTTGCGCGCAAGTATGGCCTGGAGATCATCCCCGTGATCCAACCGGAGGGGGAGAGCTTCGCCGGGGATACCATGGAAGAGGCTTACGTTGGCCCGGGCCTGATGATCAATAGCGCTCATTTCAATGGCACCGAAGTGACCGGTGCCAAAGGTCAGGATAATCCGGGCATCGCTGCTGTGACCGATTGGTTGGAACAGGAAGGCATCGGCGAAGCGGATGTCAGCTACAAGTTGCGCGATTGGCTGATCTCGCGCCAGCGTTATTGGGGCGCGCCAATCCCAATGATCCATTGCCAGCAATGTGGCTGGAATCCCGTCCCCGAAGATGACCTGCCCGTCTTGCTGCCCGATGATGTCGAATGGCTGCCCACCGGACAGAGTCCGCTCAAGCTGCACCCCACCTGGAAGCACACCACCTGTCCCCAATGCGGTGGTCCCGCCGAGCGTGAGACCGACACCATGGACACATTCATGTGCTCGTCCTGGTATCACTTGCGCTACTTGAGCCCCGACTATGATCAAGGCCCCTTTGACCCCAAGGAATATGACTACTGGATGCCGGTCGACACCTACACCGGTGGGATCGAACATGCTACCATGCACCTGATCTATACCCGTTTCTTCCATAAGGCTATGCGCGATCTGGGCGTCACCAAAGGTAAAGAGCCGATGATTCAGTTGCGCAATCAGGGCATGGTCTTGGGCGAGGACGGTGAGAAGATGTCCAAGAGCCGCGGCAACGTCATTGCCCCTGACGAATTAGTCGCAGAATATGGCGCCGATACGGTGCGGGCCTATTTGATGTTTTTTGCCCGTTGGGATCGAGGCGGCCCCTGGGACAGCCAAGGCATCCAAGGTTCGGCCCGTTGGGTGCGGCGAGTCTGGCGTTTGTTCTTGCGGGATGATCCCCATGGGAAGCCGGATGAAGAGGTTGAGCGCAAACTGCGCCGCAAGCTGCACCAGACCCTGAAACAGGTCACCCACGACTTCGAGGAGTTCGAGTTCAACACGATCGTCTCCGGCTTGATGGAACTGCTCAACGAGATGTATGAGGTTCATGATTCCGGTGCGGTGAGTAAAGAGGTCTGGGATGAGGCCAAAGACATCTATCTGCGGATGATGGCCCCGGTGACCCCTCACATTGCCGAAGAACTGTGGACGCGTCAAGGGAAGCCTTATTCTGTCCACACCCAGCTTTGGCCGGAGGTGGATGAGGAGGCAACCGAGGTAGAAGAGTTCACGTTGATCGTCCAGGTCAATGGCAAGCTGCGCGACCGGGTCAAGGTGCCGGTCGGCATCTCCGAGGAGGAAGCCCGCCAGGCCGCTATGGCCTCGGAGGGCGCCCAGCGTTTCATCGACGGTAAAGAGCCTCGTCGGGTGATTTACGTGCCCGGCCGGTTGATCAACATCGTTGTGTAATCGAGGTAACTGGAATGATTTAACGCAGAGTCGCAGAGGAGCAGAGGCGCGGAGAGGAAAAATTAAAAAGCTCAGCGCCTAGCCGTTTTTTTTCACAAGGCGTGTTTTTCACGCCCTCTCTCTCCGTCTCTGCGTTAAGTTTTTAACCTGACTATGGACCAAACTTCTCCCTCGCGAGATTATCTCTGGCTTCATCTGCGCGATTTGCCCTACTTTCGTGCCTTGTTGCGCGCCGTGGAAGCGCGCTTTTACGAAGAGATACCCTTACCTGCTCCGGTCTTGGACCTTGGCTGCGGCGACGGCCATTTTGCCTCGGTTGCTTTTGAAGATTCTCTGGATGTGGGGATTGACCCCTGGTGGGGTCCTCTACGAGAGGCCAATCAGCGGGATGCCTACCGCGGCCTGGCCCAGTCGGACGGCGCCGCCTTGCCCTTTCCCGATGGCCATTTTGCCAGCGCGGTGAGCAACTCCGTTTTGGAGCACATCCCTCACCTCGAGGACGTCTTGGTCGAGTTGGCCCGCGTTCTCGCGCCCGGCGCGCCTTTCATTTTCTGTGTGCCTAACCACAATTTCTTGCCCACCCTGTCGATCGGGCGCGCCCTGGACGCGGTTGGCCTGCGCCCGTTGGGAAATGTTTACAGAGCCTTCTTCAACCGAATCTCGCGCCATTATCATTGTGATCCGCCCCAGGTCTGGGAGACGAGACTCCAACAAGCGGGTTTTGAGATCGAGCGTTGGTGGCATTATTTTTCCCCGGCCGCGTTGCGGACACTGGAGTGGGGCCATTACTTTGGCGTGCCTTCCTGGTTTAGCCGAACCCTCACCGGGCGCTGGATTCTGGCTCCGACCCGCTGGAATCTGGCCCTCACCCGGCACCTGGTTCAGCCTTTTTATGATGAGCCTCCCCAACATGATCAGGGGGCTTACACCTTCTACATCACCCACCGAGTATAATTGGGGCTCCTCTGGCTCATCAAGCCTCGCGATCTTATTGTGTGCCCTCAAATGTTGTCAAGCAGCGTTGTGACGTCCAACATGGTCGGCAACGGGGAGCGCGCGCTCTGCGTCCCCTTGGGGGAAGCCTACTCGAAGGAGTGCGTTGCCTAGATCGGACGTATATTGATCTAGCCGACGTACCCCCATGCCCAAAGGGCATACCAGATGGGTACACACCGTGCGGCAGAGCGACGGCATGCTTCGCGATCATCGTCGGCGTTTCTCCATACGCCCGAGGTTTGCCGTCTGACAACTCTTGCGCGCACGCGATCTTATTTGCCCTCCCTTTCGAGATGCGTTATCATTGGGGCTACTATGCAAGAACCCACTGTGCTTGATTATGTTAAGTCAAAGATATTTTTCTGGCGGGGAGAGTCAATTGAAATTCCACCGCATGAAGAGACGTCAACAGATCAATTTCAGCATGAAACTGTTGAGGGTATTGACCGGGACGATAAGCCAACAGTCTCCCAGGGGGTCAGTCAAGTAGCGGTTTCAGATTTGCAACTACCCCTTTCGCCCGCCCTACAAAAGGCTTTTTGGGTTTTGTCGCCCTTGGGCCTGGCCCTGATAGCCCAATCCGCCCTGGAACCCCCTTCTCGTTCCTGGAAAACGGGCTTGTTTTTCTACGTTTGGACGTTGGGCATGCTGCTAGGGGGGATTTTGCGCCAATCGTGGACTTTGTCTGCGCCGGCGGCACAACCGGCAGCGACTTCTGGTGATAGGGATGTTCGGGTTGTGCCTCTGTTCGTGAGCGTTGCGGCAGGGGTGATCGCTTTTGTCGCATTTGGCGGCAATCGATTCACGGGTATAAATTTGGCCCTTTGGGTTGTCTCTCTGGTGGCTTTTGGATTCGCTTTTTGGCGTTGTCCAGCAGATCGACCGGCATGGGCTGAAAGGTTGCGCATAGCCAATTCTAGAGTAGTCCATTTCAAAGAACATGGCCTCACGATCTCGGCTTCTTCCTTGCTATGGGCGTTGCTTGTGCTGCTCGTCTTTGCTTTGGCGGCCTTTTTCCGTTTTTATCGTTTGGAAGCTGTTCCGCCTGAAATGTTCAGCGATCACGCCGAGAAGCTGTTCGATGTCGCCGATGTGCTTGCCGGTCAGTTGCGCATTTTCTTCCCCCGCAACACCGGGCGGGAAGCCTTTCAGATGTATCTCACCGCCACAATGACGAAGCTTTTTGGCACCGGGCTTTCCTTTTTGAGCCTGAAACTTGGCACGGCCCTGTGTGGCTTGTTCACGTTGCCGTTCATTTATCTCCTTGGCAAGGAAGTCGCCAATCGGCGGGTCGGGCTGTGGGCCATGGCCTTTGCCGGGATTGCCTATTGGCCTAACGTGATTTCGAGGGTGGCCTTGCGCTTTACCCTCTATCCCTTTTTTGCCGCCCCCACGCTTTATTTCCTCGTGCGCGGGCTGCGGCGACGGAGTCGCAATGATTTCATTTTTGCCGGACTCTTCCTTGGGGCAGGGATGCACGGTTACAGCACCTTCCGCTTGATGCCTGTTGTCGTCGTGGCCGCGGTGGGGATATATCTGCTCCATCGTAGGGCGCGGGGGGCTCGCTGGCAAACGCTTCAAAACTTGATCATGCTTGCTTGCATGGCTTTGCTGGTTTTTTTCCCCTTGCTGCGTTATGCCCTCTCCAACATGTCCATGTTCAATTACCGCGCCATGACCCGCCTGACCGGAGCCGAAGTTCCTCTGCCCGGCCCTGCCTGGAAAATCTTTTTGGAGAATTTTGGCAAGGCGCTGGTGATGTTTTTCTGGGATAACGGCGAGATTTGGGTTCACTCGGTCACCCACCGGCCAGCTTTGGACACGGTTTCGGCGGCATTGTTTTTTGTTGGGATTGTGTTTGCGTTGGCGCGTTATCTCCGAAAGCGTCGCTGGGAGAATCTTTTTTTGTTGGTGTCGATTCCGTTGTTGTTGCTGCCCTCGGTCTTGTCACTGGCCTTCCCGGCCGAGAATCCCTCCCTCAACCGGACAGGAGGCGCCTTGATCCCTGTTTTCATCCTCGTCGGAATCGGGCTAGATGGTCTCATGACCAACCTGCAAGGGAGTCTGAGGCGCCAACCAACAAGAGCGGGATTAGCCTGGGGGTTGGGATTCCTGCTTTTTATCGGAGCTTGCACACAAAATTATGATCTTGTTTTTAGAGACTATCAAACCCAGTTTGTGCGCAGTGCCTGGAACACGTCGGAATTGGGGGGCGTGATTCGTCAGTTTGCCGATACCGTTGGAGCAGAAGACAAAGCCTGGGTTGTGCCCTATCCCCATTGGGTCGATACGCGTTTGGTGGGCATCCACGCTGGGGTGCCGGGGTATGATTATGCCTTGTGGCCCGATCAGTTGTCTCAATCCCTGGAGGTAACAGGCCCAAAGTTATTCTTGTTCAAGCCCGAGGATGAAGAAGCGCGACAGACCTTGGAGGGGTTATATCCCCAGGGTGCGCTCCAATTATATGACTCGGGCGTGGCGGGGAAAGATTTTTACGTTTATTTTGTGCCCGCGGAAGAGCAGTGAGAAGGATTTTATGAGCAACGACCTGAAAACGACGCAGCGAGCGCGAGCACCATGGTTGTACAGTCTCCTTTTGATCTGCATACTTTTGCTTGGAGCCTACTTGCGGCTGGTCGGGCTGGATTGGGACGAGAATCAGCACCTGCATCCCGATGAGCGTTTCCTGACCATGGTGGAGAGCAGCCTCGAGCCGGTCGCTGGCTTGGGAGAGTATTTTGACACCCAAGAATCAACCCTGAATCCGCATAACCGCGGCCATGGCTTTTTTGTCTATGGGACTCTGCCGATTTTCCTGGTCCGCTACGTGGCCGAATGGATGGGCAGCAGCGGCTATGGCGAAGTCTACCTGGTCGGGCGAGTCCTGTCTGCTTTGGCCGATGTGGGCGTAGTGGGTTTGATTTACCTGGCCGCGGCGCGTCTGTATGACCGCAAAGTTGGGCTCTTGGCGGCCGCTTTCTACGCCTTGGCCGTTTTGCCGATCCAGCAAGCCCACTTCTTCACCGTGGATACCTTCACGAACTTTTTCATCTTCCTGGCGGTTTATTTCGGCGTCAAAATTATCACTTCCCCCTCACCCCAATTCTCCCGCTCCCCTGCACCCTCCTCCCCCCCGCACCCTATCACCCGAATCCTTAGCCATCCCATTTTCTGGCCCAGCATCCTATTTGGCTTGGCTCTGGGTATGGCCGTTGCCTCCAAGATCAACGCGGTTGCGGTTGCGGTCGTTTTACCGCTTGCGGCTGGTCTCTATTGGCTTCGACTTTCCGATGCAGAAAGGGAGAAGCAATTTTCTCAAATTCTCCTTTTCGTGATCTTGGCAGCCGTTGTCAGCGTGGTGACCTTCCGAGTCTTTCAGCCTTATGCTTTTTCAGGCCCGGGCTTTTTTGGCTTCAAACCCAACCAGGGCTGGTTCGAAAATCTCAAATCATTGCACGCCCAAACCAGCGGCGACGTCGATTTCCCCCCGGCCTTGCAGTGGGCCCGGCGTCCGGTCTGGTTTTCGCTGAAAAACTTGATTTTGTGGGGGCTGGGCTTGCCTCTTGGGCTGCTAGCCTGGGCCGGTTTCCTGTGGATGAGTTGGTGTATGCTCCAGAGCGAATGGCGGCGTCATGGCTTACTTTGGGTTTGGACGGTGATCTATTTTAGCTGGCAATCCCTGCAATGGAACAGCACCATGCGCTACCAATTGCCCATCTACCCGACCCTGGCGATTTTCGCTGCCTGGGCGGTGATGGCGTTGTACCGCCGCGGTCGAGAGGTGCGTTTCGGAAGTTGGATCAAAGCGGCTTCCGTCCTTGTTGCCATCCTTGTTCTGGCGGCGACGGCCGTATGGGCGTTGGCTTTCTCCCGTATCTACCCCCGCCCGCACACCCGCGTGGAGGCTACTCGTTGGATGTTTCAGCACATTCCTGGGCCCATCAACGTGCATGTACGCACAGAGGATGGTCAGGTTCTCAACCAACTGGTGACCTTGCCCCAAGATACCAGCCTCCAAAATGAAAGCCCTTACACGACCTCTTTCACCGTGAAAAACGATGGACTTGTGACCGAGGTGTACTTCCCTCATGTGGCCGAGTCCGGCCAGGAGAACGATCTGCTCGTTCGGCTGATGTCGTCTTCGCAATCGGAAACCCCCTTGGGAATCGCGACCTTTTCCAGCCGGGAAATCGCCTGGGAACTCGATCAGGCAGGAGCGTGGACCTTCGGCTTTGACGCCCCCATTTTCTTGGAACCGGATCAAAGCTATCAACTTGTTGTGGAGGCGTTGGCCGGTTTGGAACGGGCCGATCTTTGCGACGCCGAGATCCGCTTGAGGCTTCAGCAGGATGGAACGTCGGTGGAACAATTGCTGCCGCCAAGCTCCGATTGTGTCGCCCGTACCGAGAGTCCCTTCAAGCTGTCTTTTGAACCTGAGCAGGCCGGCACATTCTCAGAGCTTGTCCTGACCAATCTGCGCACAAAAAAGTCCTCTTCCGGAGACAAGACTCTTTCTGTGACCTTGGCGCAGGAATGGGGAGATGGCGAGAGCGTCACGGCCACGGTGAACTCCGATTTTGGCGCTGCTTCGGATTGGCGCGGCCAGGACTATACCTTGGAGCTGGTTCAGCCCCTGGAGGTCAACCGCGGCGAGCGGGTCACCTTGACACTGGCGCTTCAAGGCCAAGGCAGCCTGGTTTTTTCAGGGGCGACGATTGCCAACGAGAGCAGTTGGGACGATGGCTTACCTTTGCGCATGGAGGGTTACGATCCGTTTGGGGGCATCTATCAGGGTGGACTCAATTTCGAGATGTATTGGGATGACAACGCCGAGAAGTTGCAGCGCTTCACCAATACGCTGGCACAGGCGGATTATGTGCTGATTACCTCCAGCCGGCAATGGGCCAGCACCACCCGCGTCCCGGAACGGTATCCGCTCACGTCAACGTATTATCGTCACTTGCTGGGCTGCCCGAAAACGCGCCGGATAGAATGGTGTTACAACGTCGCTCAGCCGGACACCTTCCAGGGCGATCTTGGCTTTGAATTGGCCAATGTGTTTCAATCGAATCCCGCGCTGGGACCCCTCGAAATCAACGATCAATTTGCCGAAGAAGCCTTTACCGTTTACGATCATCCCAAGGTGTTTGTCTTCCGGAAGACGGAGGGGTATGATCCTGCCCGGGTGGAGCAGATTCTGGGAGCAGTTGATCTTTCCAACGTGGAGCGAGTCACACCCCGGAAGGCCGATGTCCAGTCCAAAAATTTGATGCTGCCGACCCCGCGTTTAGCCGAGCAGCGCCAGGGGGGAACCTGGTCTCAACTTTTCAACCTGGACGGGCCTCAGAATCGATACCAAGTTTTGGGCGTCGTGCTTTGGTACCTGAGTGTCTCCTTGGTGGGGCTGGTCACGGTACCCTTGCTCCATTACGTTTTTCCCGCTTTGAGCGACCGAGGCTACCCCTTGGCGCGCATTGCCGGATTGCTGATTTTGGCCTGGCTGGTCTGGTTGGCTGGCTCAGCCCGAATCCCCTTCACTCGGGGCACCATCGGCGCGGCTTTGTTGGTCATGCTGATCTTGGCGGGGTTGCTGATCAAGTCACAAACGGAGGAATTGCTGCAAATCTGGAAGGAGCACCGGAGATATATCCTGATCGTGGAGGGACTTTTCTTGGCCTTCTTCCTGGTGGGGCTGTTGATCCGTTACGGCAATCCCGATTTGTGGCATCCTTGGAAGGGGGGCGAGAAACCGATGGATTTCTCCTATTTCAACGCGGTCCTCAAAAGCACCTCCTTCCCGCCCTACGACCCTTGGTTTGCCGGTGGATATATTAATTACTATTATTATGGCTACGTGATTGTGGGCGTTTTGGTCAAATTGTTGGGGATTGTGCCCTCTTTTGCTTACAATTTGATCCTGCCGACTCTATTTGCCATGATCGCGATGGGCGCGTTTTCGATCGTTTGGAATCTGAGCAGCCCTTTGTTGGCCCGGCGCGGGTCTGAAGTTGAAGAGGCTCATTGGTTCCAGCCCTTTGTACCTGCAATCGGTGGGGCGTTGGGCATGGCGCTGTTAGGGAACTTGGGCGTCTTGCGCATGATTCTGCGAGGGTTTCAACGCATCGCCTCCCCGCTTGAGGGGGTGGAGGGGGCCGGGGTGATTCGGAAATCCTTCTGGACGATCAAAGGATTATTCCAAAACTTTACTGGCTCGCCGTTGCCCTATCGCCTGGACGAATGGTATTGGAATCCCAGCCGGGTGATCGCGGCCGAGCACGGCAGCCCCATCACCGAATTCCCCTTTTTCACCTTTCTGTACGGCGATTTGCACGCCCATCTGATCGCTCTGCCGATCGCTCTGTTGGTGCTTGCTTGGGGGCTGGCCTGGGCGTTGGGGCGGGGAGAACATCGCCGACCCTTCCGCACAATTCTTACACTCGTGGTGGGGGCCATCGCTGTGGGTGCGTTGTATCCTACCAATACCTGGGATTTCTATCCTTATCTGCTATTGGGCCTTGTGGCTATTCTGTACGGCTCCTGGCGTTGGCCCACGGCAGGACAGGATTGGTGGAAACGCGCCACGCAGTTTCTCTGGCCGTTTGCCGCAATCGCCGTTTTTGTCTTGCTGTCGATTTTCTTTTATCAACCGTATCGCCACTGGTATGGACAGGGGTATAATCAGGTCAAGATCTGGCCCGGAACACATACTCCCTCGCTGGATTATCTCACTCATTGGGGCTTGTTTCTCTTCTTGATCGTTTCCTGGATGTTCTCGGAGACGATCGACTGGATGGCCAGTACGCCGGTTTCTGCTTTGCGTAAACTTGAAAGATACAAGACGCTCATTTATGCTTTGCTGATTGTTTTGGTGACGTTGATCTTGACCTTGGGCGTTAACCTGGATTTGGGCGCCGAATCCGCTGAGCCTCTCCCGCTTGGATTGGGCGTTCACATTGCCTGGTGGCTGCTGCCCCTGGCCACCTGGGCCGGAGTGTTGCTTCTTCGCTCTGACCAGTCAGAAGCCAAGCGTTTGGTGTTCTTCCTGGTGGGAACAGCGCTGATGCTAACGTTGGCAGTTGAGATCATTGTGCTGCGCGGCGACATTGGCCGCATGAACACGGTTTTCAAGTTTTACTTGCAGGCCTGGACTCTGTTCGCTGTCAGCGCGGCAGCGGCGTTTGGCTGGATGTTGGGGAAGATCCATCGTTGGAGCTCGCGCTGGCGTTTGGCTTGGCAGATTGTGGTGTTCGCTTTGGTCGCCGCCGCGGCGCTTTATCCCGTTTTGGCTAGCTTTGCCAAGATCGAAGATCGGATAGCCATGGATGCGCCCCATACGCTGGATGGCATGGCTTATATGCAGTTTGCCACCTATGCTGACGAAGGCGTCGAAATGAACTTGGAACAAGATTACGCGGCCATCCGCTGGATGCAGGAGAACGTGATTGGCTCGCCCGTTATTGTAGAAGCCAACCAAGTTGAGTATCATTGGGGTACCCGCTATACCATTTATACCGGCTTGCCGGGCGTGGTCGGTTGGAACTGGCACCAGCGCCAACAGCGCACCCTCACGCCCCATGACTGGATTTATGAGCGCGTGGATGGCATCCACGAATTTTATCAAACCGAAGATGTCAACTGGGCGGTTGATTTCTTAGACCAATATGACGTTCGCTATATCGTCCTGGGGCAATTGGAGCGGGCTAAGTACGCCGGCCCTGGTTTGGAAAAACTCCCCGCCTATGATGGCGAGTTTTGGCAAGCTGTTTACCGAGACAAAGATACAGTGATCTATGCTATAAAGTAGAGCTATCTTCTCAAAAGGCCGGGGAGAAGTTGAACTTTTTCAAAGTTTACGCCATTCCACATGGCTTGAGGCCCGATTAAGCGCACATCATGCGCCGTTTTGGCGGAAAAGTTCAACTTCTTGCGCTGCACATATCGATGGTGGTCACAAAGATGGAATTTATTCGATGCTTCCCGAAATATGAAGAAGATCCCCGAGAAGTTAGAGCTAGAGCTTGATAGATAGCCAGTCCCCTATGGATACACACGACTACGATCAACTTTTCGAAAAAGCAGTTGAACTCATGCGGGCCAAGCGCCCCCAGGAGGCGTTTCCTCTGTTGGTCAAGTACCTCAAGGCTAACCCCGACTCGGAGGAGGGGTGGTACTTGTTGAGTTATGCCGTCCAGAGCCACTCGAAAAAGGTCGAAAGCGTTCAACGGGTCTTGAAAATCAATCCGGATAACCAGCACGCCCGGGCGCGTTTGAAGCGTTTGACCAGCAAACCGGCGGAGAAGAAAAAGAGGCGCTTGGTCCCCTGGGTTGTGATCGCTTTGTTGGCTGGATTGGGGCTTGCGCTGGTTGGCTTAATTGGTTGGCGCTACCGCTCGTTCTTGTTTGGGTTGAATCCCTTGGCGCGCTTGGGGTCGCAGGTTTCAATGGCGACGGAAGCTCCCGGCCTGGCTGTTCCAACAACGGTGATTCCGACCCCGACGCGGCGACTCACTTTGACGGTAACCCCCAGCCAGGAGCCAAGTGCTACGCCCGTCACAGGAACGGCGATGGCCGCAACGGCCTCCCCTGATTCGGACTCGGCTTCTTCCCCAACTGCTTCTCCAACTTCGGCGCCGACCTCGCCGCCCAGCCCGATACCGACGATGACGCCAGCCTCTGGCGTGATCGATGAGAGCGTGGCCGAGCAGATGGACGTGATCGAAGCCCAGGTGGCCGAATTGCGTGATTTGGAGCGCATGGGGCCTGTCAATCGTTCGATGATCGCGGAAGAAGATGTGCGCTCGTTGCTTGAATCGATTTACCTGGAACGCAATTCCAAAGAGATCATTGCCGATCAAGTCATTGTGCTCAGCGCGCTGGGCCTGGTTGAGCCGACTTATGATCTTTACACGAAGACGCTGAACCAAATTGGCGAAGGGATCGGTGGATTTTATCTTCCCTGGGAGGATGAGCTGTATGTGATTGGCTCGACCTTCACCGGCCTGGAACGGTATATTTTTGCCCACGAGTATACTCATGCCCTGGTTGACCAACATTATGCCTTGGACGAGATTGGGGTTTATCCAGAATGTCTCAGCGACACGGATCGCTGTTTGGCCATTTCGGCCCTGATTGAGGGTGATGCAACCTATTTGATGAATCAATGGCTGCTGGCCCATGGTACCGAAAGCGATCTCGCCGATATTGCCGCGGTCCAGTACGCGCCCCTTGAGCAGGCCATCTCCAGTTCGAATTTGCCGCCTCCTTACCTGGTGCGCGAATTGAATTTCAAATATGGGGATGGGTATGCCTTTGTCGAATATTTTATCGACAAATGGGATTGGCAGGCGATCAATCTCATCTATGAGGATTTACCTTGGACAAGCGAACAGATTTTCCACCCCAAGAAGTACCAGGTCAAAGAGAAACCCAAGGCGGTGATTGAGCCCCCTTTGCAGGATATCTTGGGGGATGATTGGCGCATGTTAACCTCTGATCGCTTGGGAGAATTGGGCACGCAGATGGTTCTGGCCCATGGCATTGATCACCTGGCCCAACTTGATTCCGCTGTTGCGGCCGAGGCCGCGGCGGGGTGGGGCGGTGACCGTTACCGGGTCTATTATCGCGGCTCGACGCGCAGCAGCATCCTGGTCGCCGATTGGGTTTGGGATCACCGTCGCGAAGCGGATGAATTCTTCGAAGCCATGCAGCAACATCTGAATCTGAGCTATCGCGGCAATAGCGTCGAACATGAAGCCGGCCTGTGCTGGCAATTGCTCAACGATCACGTCGCTTGCATTTTTCAGGCCGATGATGAAACTTTGTGGATTAGGGCCCCCGAGCTGGAGACCGTCGATTTGATTCGCCAGGAATATCCGCCCTTTGAAACAGCCCCTTCGGAGTGAACATGATGTCCACGCAACAGGAATACAAAGAAGAGCGGA
>CAZJBA010000056.1:0-17488 GCA_964544065.1 uncultured Anaerolineales bacterium
AAGGGCGGCAACGGGGACGTTGCCTAGATCGGACGTAGATTGACCGGATGTAGATCGATCGGATGTAGATTGATCTAGCCAACGTACCCCCTGCCCAAAGGGCATACCAGATGGGTACACACCGTGCGGCAGAGCGACGGCACACCAAATGGGTGCACAGCGTGTGGCTTCGCGATCATCGTTGGCGTTTTACTATGCGCCGAGGCATGCCGTCTGACAACTCTTGCGCGCACACTTTGGGCCGGAGTAGGATTTTTGTACAACCTCAAGATGATAAGTTATACTACCAAGGAAGAAAAGTTAAGCTATGCTTAAGCCATAAACGTACCTTTGTGTCATCTCAAAAAATAGGGGAGGTAGTTTTCGACATGTCACCCTGGAGGCTTTGCCCCGCTTTTTTGAGAATATACGTATCTTTAGTCTCAAGATAAGGAGTGATTCAATGCCTGTTAAAGGTTGGATTGAAGTCGATGGCCTCTATTGCAAGGGCTGCGAGCTATGCGTACAAGCATGCCCCCAAGAGGTGATCGCACTTGATATGGAACGACTTACTTCCAAGGGGTACCATCCGGCCAAACTGATCAAGGACGGATGTACAGGCTGCGGCATCTGCGCGGTTGTATGTCCGGATGCCGCCATCAAAGTGTATCGTGAAAAGCCCCAAAAAGAGAAGAAGCGGACTTAGGAGGCAAGTCATGACGGAAAAACAATTACTCAAGGGCAACGAAGCCTTCGCCGAAGCTGCTATCAGAGCCGGATGTGAAGGATTCTTCGGTTATCCGATTACCCCCTCAACAGAATTTTTAGAATACATGGCCAGGCGCATGCCCCAACTTGGGCGCGCCTACGTCCAGGCCGAGAGCGAAGTCGCGGCCATCAACATGGTGTATGGGGCTGCCTGTACCGGCAAGCGGGTGATGACGGCCTCCTCCAGCCCGGGGATCAGTTTGATGATGGAGGGAATGTCCTATATCGCCGGAACCGAGGTGCCCGCCGTGATCGTCAACGTGATGCGCGGCGGCCCCGGATTGGGCAACATTGCCCCATCCCAGGGCGATTACAACCAAATGGTCAAAGGGGGCGGCCACGGCGATTACTTCCCCATCGTGCTGGCGCCCGCCAGCGTACAAGAGGCCATCGATCAAATCGCGTTGGCCTTCGATCTGGCCGACAAATACCGAAACATCGTCCATGTGGTCGTCGATGGCAACATGGGCCAGATGATGGAGCCGGCCGAACTGCCGCCCATGCGAGAGCTACCCAAAGAAGTTCCCGACTGGGCCATCAGCGGCGCAAAGGGACGCGACCCCAACATCCTCACCTCTATTTATATCGACCCCATTGATGAAGAAGTCACCAACTTACGCTTGCTCAAACGCTGGTTGAAAATCGAGCAGGAAGAGATCCGCTACACGGAGCAATTCATGGACGATGCCGAGTATGCCGTGATCGGCTTCGGCACGGCCGGACGCGTGGCCTCGTCGGCGGTCAAAATCGCCCGCCAAGAGGGAATCAAGGTTGGTCTCTTCCGTCCCATCACCCTGGCACCGTTCCCCAAAGAGCGTATCCGCAAAATCTCGGAACAAGTCGAACGCATCCTTGTCGTCGAGATGAACACCGGCATGATGCTGGATGACATCACCATGATCACCAAGGGAAATGTTCCGGTTGAATTTTACGGCCGATTGGGCGGCATGACCCCCTTGCCTGACGAGATTTTGGATGAGATTCACCGAATCACCAAAATCGAAGAGGATGGTAATGGTAACCTAAGCGCTCGTCAGAGATGGATAAAACACCTAGAGAAAATCATCGCGGGAGGTAACCAATGACCACTCAATCGAAAACTGTCTATCAACGCCCAGAATCGCTAACCGCAGTAGCAACCCACTATTGTCCCGGCTGTACGCACGGAACCGCCCACCGGCTGGTAGCAGAAGTCATCGATGAAATGGGGTTACGCCAAAAGGCCATCGGTGTGGCGCCGGTGGGATGCTCGGTGTTCGCTTATAAATATTTCGATATGGATTTCGTTGAAGCAGCTCACGGGCGGGCCCCCGCCATGGCAACGGGCATCAAGCGCGTCTTGCCCCAAAACACAGTCTTCACCTATCAAGGAGACGGCGACCTGGCTTCGATCGGCATGGCCGAAATCATGCACGCGGCCGCCCGAGGCGAAAACATCAGCGTCATTTTCATCAACAACGCCATCTACGGCATGACCGGCGGACAGATGGCGCCAACGACCTTGCCGGGCATGAAGACGACCTCCTCTCCCTTTGGGCGCGACGTCGAACTGGCCGGTTTTCCCATTCGCATGGCCGAGATTCTAGCCAACCTGGATGGCGCCAGCTACATAGCCCGCCGCAGCTTGCACGACGCCAGGAACATCCGCAAAGCCAAGAAAGCCATCCGTCTGGCGTTCGAAACCCAAGAACGCGGCCTGGGCTTTTCGATGGTCGAGTTGCTCTCGTCCTGCCCCACCAACTGGAAGGTAAGCCCCAACGAGGCTTTGGATTTCATCGCCGAAAAGATGATCCCGGTTTACCCGCTGGGGGATTACAAAATCAACCCAGAGCTAGAAAAATAAGGAGTGATACTGTGAAAGAAACGAGCATTATTATTTCAGGCTTTGGCGGTCAAGGAACCCTGTTTGCCGGGCAAGTCCTGGCCTATGCGGCCATGGACAACGGTTTCGAAGTCACCTGGATACCATCCTACGGGCCAGAAATGCGCGGCGGAACGGCGCACTGCACGGTGATCGTCTCGGAAGACATCATCGGCTCGCCGTTGGTGCGCAGACCCAATGTTGTCTTGGCCATGAATCTCCCCTCCATGAACAAATATGAGTCCGACATCCTGCCTGGGGGTGTGTTGATCGGCAATGCCTCCTTAATCAATCGCCAAATCGAACGCGATGACATCACCTCCCTGCTCATCCCAGCCAATAAAATCGCTGAGGAGATTGGCATGGCCCGACTCGCCAACATGGTCATGGTAGGGGCGATGATTCAACATAGACCGATTTTGACCCTTGAGATGGTCAAGGATGCACTCGATGAACACATCCCGGAGCGACACCGCAATACCTTGGAGAAAAACTTCGAAGCCATTGAAACAGGCTACGCCTATGCTGAGAAAGCAGAAAGCGCGGCGGTAGCGTGACGGAAAACCTACATGCTGCGAGGGCAGACTTGATTGATTTCCAAATGCGATCACCCTAGAAAGCAGGCCGGGTGCCCTCAAATGTTGTCAATCAGGGTTGTGCCAGCCACCATGGGCGGCAACGAGGACGTTGCCTGGATCGATGTAGCCTGATCGGGCGGCAACGAGGGCGTTGGCTGGATCGATGTAGAATGATCTAGCCGACGTCTCGTCGGCGTTTCCCCATGTGCTCGATGTTTGCCGTCTGACAACTCTTGCGCGCCCAACAGGCCCAAATCCATGACGCAGAGCCAACAATGCGGTATACTGACAGCATGACAGAAATTCCTTTCCCCCAATTGAAATTACATCCAAGTGATAGCGAAGAGATAAACGAACGCTGGCACGCGCTGGAACAACTCACCGCTCCGGAGGCGGCAGAACGGCGGGCCGGTTTGGCCACCTTATCCGAGTTGGAGATTCCCAAAGATTCCCCCCTGGCAGCTTACGTCTTGGCCACCCGTTTGACGGATCCGAATGTCAATATCCGCGCCGAGGTAATCAAGACGCTGGGAGAAACCATCACCCCACCCAAAGGCAGCCTGCCTCCCTTCGACGTGCGCCGCCACCTGAAAGGGTATCACACCGTGATCGGCCGGGGCACGGTCTTGGCCACCCTGGAGGCCGCCAAGGTCGATCCCGCCAGTGAATCTCACATCGCTGCTTTGTACAAACTTTGGCCCCATACCGGCGCGATCCTCGCCAATATTGCCACAAAACGGACCATCCCGGTCCCAATTCGGCGCCAAGCGATTCAGTTTATCGGCAGCGTCGGCTTCGTCGAGACGATTCCACAACTGGAGCGTCTGGCCGAGCGGCTCGAATCACGGGCCAACGGCCAAAAGCGGATGACCTTCGCACCTCCCTCCGAGGACGACGATGAGGCTTCGCTGTTGAGCATGGTGCAGGCGACTCTGACACTGCTCAAGTCGCTGTAAAAAGGGTAGTGGAAGGTTTTGGAAACCTTTAGGGTCTCACCCCGTGAAATTCCAGAGTCCCAAAAGAATAAGCGAAACTGAAAAAGCGCAGAGCTCTGCGCTTTTTTGATTCATAATGACTTTAGAAGGTGTTGTGCTACAATTGCGTTTCGTTCAACCCAGACATCTTCTCAATTTGTCGCCCCCGCTACTTATTACGGCAGGTGACGGTCACCTGGTCTTTTCGCCATCACAGTGATCGCATTACAATTTTGGACTACGCGAAGAATCAAAGGCAAGCCCCCCTTTTTGATGATGGCGCTCGGCGCGTTCTTCTACGCGATTGGGTTTACCCTGTTTGGAGTGGTTTCTTTTTATTGGTTGTTTGCACTGAACATCGTGATCATCACGATTGGAGAGATGATCGTCATGCCCGTCAGCCAAGCGCTGGCTGCCAACTTCGCCCCCGAAGACATGCGCGGACGCTACATGGCGGTATTCAGCTTGGTCTGGGCGATTCCGGCAACCATTGGGCCTGGGCTGGCCGGTTTGGTGCTGGATAATTACAACCCCGATTTGCTTTGGTACCTCGGCGGGGTACTTTGCCTGGTCACTGTGATGAGCTTCTTGGCATTGCACGCCAAGTTGGGAGCGCAGAAACGCTTCTCGAAAGCCAGCACGCCAGCCTAAGGTTAAAGCACCTGGCCACAACGGGGACAATCGATCTCATCCGAGCGGACGACAAAGCCACAATGCCGGCAGGTGGTCGGTTGCACATCCCCCAGCGGCGCGCCACAGGCAACACAACTGGCCTCGCCCACGGGGTTGGGGGTCTCGCAATAGTCGCACACGACCCGGCGCAAGCGCTCGGATAATTCCAAGGAGGCGTTGATCGAGGCGGCCACCTCAGCGATCAGCTCCCAAACGCGCTCATCCATTTGCAGACTTTCGATGTCCTGGGCAATATCGTCGAGGCGCCCTAAGAGGCTGAGAGGATTACGAGCGGCGGAAAAGGCCGTCCGCCCCAGGCTGGCGGCCACGCCAAAGACGGATTGATCGCCCACCCGCACCGAGAGACCGTCCTCCACCTTGGTAAAGGAGACGGTCAAGGTCGTCTTGCCACCCGAACGCCGATTCGCTCGCGTCGCAATCTGGACGATGATGCCCTCCTCGGTGTTAATCTGCTGAGTGCGGATATTCTCATCGTTGAACTCAGCGATCAGGGCGCGGGCAAAGGTTTGGGGTTGAATCTCGCCGTGGTAAATCTTCTCTTTCATGGTCTTCTCTATCTCAAAATGATTTAACAGAGAGCCGGTGAGTGGGCGCAAAAAGCACGCCTATCTCCTAGCAAATCTGGCGCGTTTCTTCGTTCGCTTTTTAGGTAGCCCTATGCCGGTTTTTTAGGCCATCTTATAACGTTCCTGATGAATCCGATGATTGGGAATCTCTACCGCATGTAAGGCCTTTTTGATCGGAGGGAACATGGGCAGCGGGCCGCAGACGAGATAAAGGAACTCTTGACGCTCCTCTGGCAAATGGCGATCGAGGATGTCCGCGGTGATGTAGCCGGATTCTCCTTCCCAATCCGGGGCAGGCTTCTCCAAGATGGGGATCACCTTCAAGTTCAGGCGCTGCTCCAAATCGGCAAGCTCTTTGCGGAAGGTGAGTTGCTCCCAGTTCAAATTACCATAGAAAAAGTACAAAGGCCGCTGATCGCCCCGGTCGGCCAAGGTCCTGAGCATGCTCATGAAAGGAGCCGAGCCAATCCCCCCACCGATGAAAACATAGCCCGGAGCCTGGTACTCGTCAACGCTGAAGATGCCATAAGGCCCGTCCGCATAGACCGGGGTTCCGCGCTTGAATTCGTTGATCCGGCTGGTAAAATCTCCCAATTCTTTGATGGTGAATTCAAGCGTCTCGGGGCGTTCGGCACTGGAGGTGAAGGAGAAGGGATGTTCCCGAATCACAAACGGGGTTTTGTCAATCGTCAGCCACGCCACCTGACCCGGCTTGAAAGTCAACCCTTTGTGTTCCACCGGTTCGATAGCCAACGTCCAGCAATTGCCCCGTTCTTCTCGCACCTCCTTAACCTGATAAGGATGCTGAATCATCTCCCAGGGCTTATACAGCTTGGTATAGATCAGTGAGACGACCCATATTGCCAGGAGAGCAATCCATAAAGTGCGCTGATTTGGGGTACCTAGATGGTAATTTACCCCAAAGATATGCCATAAGGTCAAACCGGTCGCCCCGATGGCCAAGACATTGTGAAGAAATCGCCAGGGCTCATACTTTAGCCTGAACTCCAGACGCCAGACTGACATAACGGTGAGGGCAACCACAAAAAGCCCTGCCGTGATCCCGGCGCGGGCACGCCAGGGAGCGTTCGCCAGATCGAAAAGAATTAAGATATTGGGATTGTTAGCAATTAGAAGAAGCGGGTGCGCAACGATGAAAATGGTCGCTGCCACCGAACTCCAATGATGGAACTGATACAACGTGTCCATCGGAAAAACATTGGTCAAAAATTTTAGCCGGGCGGTGGGGATGAATTGGATCCCCATCAACGATAAACCAATGAATCCCAACCCTACGGCCACTTCACGCCAAAACTCGCGCTGAGGCGGATGGGGACCTACCAACATGAGAATCAAGGGGGTCACCGTCAGAATGAAATAAAGGCTGATCCAAAAATAGGACTTCCAGGTTCTCTTCATCAAAATCTCCTTGTTCCTATCGTGATGTCGGCCGGAGTGGCCGATTGATGTCTACGCTGACTTTTTGGCCAAGATTGCCCAAGCTGTCGTAAAGAAGTTGCAGAACGTAAAGCCCATTGTGAGCATAATTGCCCGGGTCCTGGAAGGAGAAATGATAATTATAGGCTGCCCGCAAGAGACGGGGAGTCCACGCCGAGAAATTATTGCCAAAATTGACTTCGTCTTCATCGGCTTGGCCGTTGCCGTTGGTATCATTGACGTAGTAAGGCGGGCCGTCCAAGACGTAAGCCACGGGGGCGCCGGCCACTTGAGAAGCGTAAGCCTGCATCGCGGCGTAAAGTTCGGCTTGCATGGTTTCGATCTCCCCCGCGAGTCCTTCCTGATTATCGCCATCTCCGTCATAATCTGCCTCACCGGTGCGAATGTTGGCGAGGTCATTCCAATCGTCCACCTTGACGTGGCAAGGGCTGCAAGCTTGCGGGTCAACGCTTTGGCTGTGCGGGTCGTGGCACTCGACACACGTTTGCATATCGGCCACATGTTCGAAGCGGGTCACATACGTGCGGTCGGTGTATTCGTACCCGGCTTGGGCCTCGCCGCCCAACCAGGTGGCCGCAGCGATGGCATAATGGACGTTGAGGAAGGAAAGATGCTCGGAAACGGTATCATCTTCCAGGTTGGCGGTCGCCTCCTCCACGTCGGCGCTGGCTTTGCGTCCCTGGTGGCATTGCATACAAACCGCCTCGGAGCCTAAATCCTCGATCTTCGCTCCCGAAGGAAAGCCTACGGAACTCATTTGATGGGCGCTGGAGTTATGGCAAGCACTGCAGTAGACGGTGGTACCCGTTTGGGCCGGTTGGTCCACCTGTCGGGCTGTGCTGCCATCCTCACCGAGGAAATCCCAATACCCGAACGTGCTGTGGCATTTAGCGCATACCTCCGGAATCAGGGGAGGCTCTTCATCATCCCAAAAGGTAAAGGCAAGGGAATTGGCATTCGAATGGGTGGAATCTTTCCACTTTTGGGTGATCGGATCGACCGCTTCGCGCCGTTCAGGAACAATATATAGTCCGGTGATGGCAGCTAATCCGACTAAAATTAAGCCAATTAGCACCAATCTTTTGAATGTCATCCATAAATCCTTTCTACTATGCTCTATACCTTAATCTGACTTTATCACAGTTTCAGCTATTTTCAAGCTCTCAGCTCCAAAACCTTAGGGCAATCGCATTTAGAAGTAGATTTACAGCGAAAAACATCCGGAGCACTGTCGAAGGGTGCGAATCGGATGCAAATGTGATTGCCCTATCTCAAAGACTGCTCAGCCAGGTCCGCATTGGGGATCACGTCATGATCGGTCCAAATGTCCAGATCTACACCGCTGCCCATGATCTCAATGCCCAAGAAGATGAGCACAACCGGCTGGCCCGCGAGCTGCACGACCAGACCGGGCAAACGTTAACCAACCTGCTGATCCGTTTGAAAGCGATTGAGAATCAAAGCGAAGAGACCAGCACCTAAGAGCAATTAAGCACCACACAGACCATTGTCTCCGAAACCATCGAGCAGATTCGCGATCTATCCTATCGATCGCGGCCACCTGCACTCGATGAGTTTGGGCTGGGCGCTGCGGTGGCAGCGCTGGCCGAAGATGTTTTGGGACCGGCCAATGTCAAGGCGATGTGCCGTTGCGGACTCGACGAAGAACTCTCGCCCGAGGTCGAGATGATTCTCTATCGGATTGTTCAGGAAGGCTTGACCAATGTTGTTCGCCACGCTGGGGCCTCCCAGGTCAGCATTGCGCTCGAACAAAAAGAGCATGCTATCCATCTGAAAATCGAAGATGACGGCAAGGGCTTCGAGCCCGGACAAATCGCGACGGATGAAAACAATCGCCATTTGGGCTTGATTAGCATGAGTGAACGCGCTGAATTGATAGGCGGAAACCTAGATATATACTCCACACTGGGAAAAGGGACGACCATCGAAGTCCAGGTGCCCCTTTCGAAAACCGGTGTGATCCATGCACATGAATAAAATTCGAGTATTATTAGTCATTCACGCCGCCAAAACGATTGGTCACGTTGAAGCAGAAATAGCGAACCTGGAGGCTTTGATTTCTTATTTGATGGACAAGTCCAAATTCGAGGAAGCACTTCCTTATACCGAACGCTGCTTCAGGTTGGCCGATCAGCAAAACGATCATTCATTGCAACAATCCATGGCCTTTTTGGGCGGTTTTTGTCATTACAAACTTGGCCAGCATGACGCCGCGCTTCAATCTTATGATCAGGCGATTGAATTGGCCGGATCGATTGACCGAAGCCAGCGCCCTGAGCCGCAAGAGTGCCATCCTGGCCGATATGGGGAATTTGGATCAGGCGTTGGAACTCGCTCAACTGGGCCTGCAAAAAGCCGAGCAAGAGGGAGATAAAAGCTTGATCGGGGAACTTCAAGCCCTATTGGCTTTTACCTATCAGGATTTTGGCGATGCTGAAAAGGCAAAGGCATATACACAGGCCGCGATTAAAACCTATCAAGTCTTGGGCGAAGATGACCAAGTTGAGCTGTTGCAGGGGTGGTTGGAACAGGTTTAAATTCTTGACGTAGGGCTGGGGGGATTCTTCTTATCCAATTTATCTACGTTCACACGAAATATCTTGCCCCAACATATTTGAAACACCAAATTACTCCCCCAAATAGCGCTCAAAAAAGGCCAATATCTTCCGCTCGTAGGCATCCGGTGCAAGCCGGTAATTGCCCCCGTGGCTGCCACCGGGCACGATCCAGATCTGCTTGGGTTCCCCGGCGGCTTCAAACTGCGTCATCCCACCTCCACGGTCGATTTCTTTTTCCCCATAGATGAGCAGAACCGGGCGCGGGCTAATGGCGGCGATATCATCACGGGGGCTGACCATCCAGGGGTTGACGCCGGTTTGGAGCCAGTAGATTCCCGCGATGGTATGGAGAAAGATCTGCCTGGTGAACGGTTTCTCGGCCCCGGGCTGGGTGATGTGTTCCCCAAGCTGATCGTAACCCCCTTCTGCGACCAGCGCACGGATGTGGGGCTGGCATGCCGCGGCCCGAATCAGAGTCACGCCCCCCATCGAAAAGCCGATCGCGCCGATACGATCGGGATCGACTTCGGGGCGAGATAGCAAGAAATCCAGGCCCGCGGCGGCCGCGGCGACTTCCCTGGCGCCCAGGGTAACGCGGGCAGGCGGGTCGGCGCAGGCCAGCGTATCGATCTGCAAGACACCGTAGCCAGCCCGGATCAGTGGCGCCACCGGGGGGAGATTCGGTCCCAACGCGCCTCCCAACCCACCCATCGTTAGAATTGCTGCTCCACCCTCCGCGGGGTAGTACCAGACTCGCAGGGTGCGGCCACCTTCAAGCTGGAGCCAATGCTGCTCGGGCGGAGGGATTCCCTCCAGATAGTCCACAGAAGGGCAACCAGGTTGCGTCAACGCCGAGACGTAGACCCAAGCCAAGCTCAAATCCACGGCCAGGAGCGCGGCGAGCAGGGCGAGCAGGCCAAAGGCGAGCAATCGAGCCAGGCGTTCCCGCTTGTTGGCCATGGTCACCAGCCCAGGAAGGAGCGGCGTCCGTCGAGGCGATCGAGGCCGGCCTGGTGGGCCATGCGGACGGCGGCTTTGTATTCTGCTGAGGTGATCGGGCGGTTGAGCTGGGGGTATTGGGCGGCTTTGTAGGCGGGGCGGTATTGGTCCATCAGGTTGAGGTAGGTGTCTTTGGAGATTTCCTCGGCCAGGAAGCGGATGGTCTCATCGGTCCCGGCCAAGTTATCCGGCAAAATCAGGTGGCGGACGAGCAAGCCGCGGGTGGCGATGCCGCCCTCGTCGAGCTGCAAATCGCCGACCTGGCGGTGCATCTCCTTGACGGCGGCCTGATTGACCTGGGGGTAATCGGGCACTTTGGAGTAGCGCTGGCCGATCTCGGCGTCGGCGTATTTCATATCGGGCATGTAGATGTCGATGATACCGTCGAGCATCTCGAGCATGGAGACGGAGTCGTAGCCGCCAGTGTTGTAGACCAGGGGCAAGCTCAGTCCGGCCTGGGCGGCGATGAGCACGGCGGCCATGATCTGGGGCACGACGTGGCTGGGGGAGACAAAGTTGATGTTGTGGCAGCCGCGCTTCTGCAATTCCAGCATCATCTCGGCCAGATCTTGGTCATCGACCTCGTAGCCGGAGTCGCCCTGGCTGATGTCGGCATTCTGGCAATATTGGCATTGCAAGTTACAGCGACCGAAAAAGATCGTCCCCGAGCCACGGCGCCCCCGCAAGGGGTCTTCCTCGCCCAGGTGAGGCCCGTAGCTGCACACCGTGGGCCGTTCCCCCGTCCGACAGACGCCCAACTCCCCGGCGCGCCGATCGACATGACAGGTTTGGGCGCACACGTCGCAATCCTCGAGACGCCGGTATGCCTGGCTGACGCGGGTTTTCAATTCGCCGGATTGAAGCAAGTCGAGATAAGCAGGTTTTGTCATCATCTTCACTCCACCGAGGCAGGTTCGAGGGTGATGCTGTGAGCGCCCATGGAAGTGACCCACATGGGGATTTTCACCTGATCATACGCCAAGGTGATCCGAACGCGATCCTCTTTTTGCAGCGCAAAACCGAGGGCCATATGCGTTCCGGAGCGATAAGGGATGAAATCGTAGGTCGCCTTTCGATCTAGAATCTCTTCGGTGGTGATATATCCCGCACGCCCGGTCTGATAACAACATTCCGCTCGGATCATGTCTTCTTCCTATTCACCATCAAGATCCTTGACCAAAATAGTCAAGCTGAAAATGTTTCAAGACCCTCGAGGCCCGCAAGGTGTTCCAACGGCTGGGTTTGCCGGTCTGCTCCATATCGAAATGGGTTTTGCCGGGATGCTTGGCCTGCACCGGCCAGCGCCCATCTTTGCGCTGCTTCTTGATCAGCACGTCCAGGGCGGGCTGCATCCGGGGGTCGTAGCTAATCCCCGCGGCCCGGAAATATTCTAACGCCCGGAGGATGTCATACTTCCACCGGGAGGGGTACGACAGCATCATCATGAGCAGAGGCACAACGCCCGAAATCCCCCACACCAGGCCAGATCGAATCTCCACATCAATGGTAAGCAGGGCAAAATAAAGGGATGTCAAGGCCGCTCCGCAAAAATTAGCTCCGACGATAATCAGGACAAGATTGCGGTTTACCCGGCGATAACGGTTGGTTTTCATAATCTCTCCCAAAAAGGTTTCGTCTCACGGTCACATGGGCAGATGGTTGATATACCGACGAAAATCCTCTGGACGCAAAAAGAGGACAATCGACAGCGCTCCAAAGAAGCCACCAAGATGTGCCCAATGACCTAGGTTGTAATCCACACCGTTCAATAAAATGTCCAACGTCGGGGTAATCTCGAAAATGAAGAGCAGGAGCCAGTTTCTCTCATTGCGAGTGTTGGCCTGGACATAACGCAAGAGGAGATCAAGCGCTTTGTCTCGAAATCCGTTTTGATAAGCTTTTACTGCTTCTCGAAAAAGGTGGTCGGGTGCCATAGGGCCTCAACTTTCAATAGAATTATAGCTTAAGTCGAGGCAATCGAATTTACTCTACTTTGCCCCGCTTTTTTGAGAGAATGCTTATACCGCTAGAGCTATTGACATTTCATCTATGCCAGGCTAAACTATACGCAGTCAGAACTGGCTATGCGAAAAAAGGAGATGATTATGTCCGAGCAAGAGTCCGCTCATATCACCGCTCAGACCACCCTGGCACCGGCGCTAAAAGGCTGGAAGATTTACCTCGAAGATCAAGATAGCTCGCCTCACACGGTCAAAGCCTTCATCGGCGACTTGAATATCCTGGCGGCCTATCTGCCGCCCGACCGCACCCTGGGCAGCATCACCACCAATGACTTGAACAATTTTCTCGACTGGATGGAAAACGAGCGCAAAGCACCATGCAGCCCCAAAACGCTGGCGCGCAGAATCACATCGCTAAAAGCATTCTTCGGCTGGCTGCACGATTCCGGCGTCTTGCTGGTCGATCCCGCCGAAAAAGTGGTCCAGCAATCCGTGCGCAGCCCCCTCCCCGAGGTGCTGACTCCCGACGAAATGGACGCCGTCCTGGAGATTGCCAAGGCCTATGGAAGCGGCCCTGACCCCGACCGGCGCTACTATGCCCTCGTCAAGCTGCTCCTGGACACGGGCATCAAAAAAGGCGAATGCCTCGACCTGAGCCCCAACCATCTCCATCTTGACGCGCCAAAACCAATCCTGTTCGTCCGGTATGATGATCCTGACTACCGTTACAAGGAACGCAAGATCGAGTTGACGGAGGCGTGGGTCGAAGCCTACCAGGATTACGCCCACCAATACGACCTCAGCGATCGCGTCTTCCCCTGGTCGCCGCGGCGGCTGGAGTATCTGCTCGAAGACCTCAGCGACGATGCCGGGCTGGACAAGCATCTCTCGTTCCGGATGTGCCGCTGGACCTGCGCGCTCATGGATTGGCGCTCCGACATGGAACGGGACAAGATCCGTCAGAAGCTGGGCATCTCCGAGGTGCAGTGGCGCGAAGTCAGCCAGAAGTTGAGACGGCTGGATGAGCAATTGGGGAGAAAATCGACATCCGGCGACAGCCCCAATGGGCAATTTCAATCGAACCCCTAAATCAAAAAACATGCACCGCCGAGGCCTTGAAGGCGATGTAAACATGGCTCCCCTTCCGTAAAGCCATCTCCTTCAACGAACGGCGGGTGATCATGCAAACAAAAACAGGGGGCGACAGGGATGATTCCGAAGAGGCGACTCGTACCTTCACGTGCAGAAACGTGGTCCGGTTGGTGATCTCTTCAACCACGCCACGGAAACAGTTCCGCGCGCTGGAACGCAGAGGTTCCAGAGAAAGAATGATGTCCTCCGGGCGCAGGGAGGCGTGGGCTGGCCCGGCCAGGGTGGTGACTACTGCAAACTGCAAACTATTGAGCCGGAATGTCTTGTGCCCATTTTGGGCCGCAGCCTCAACCTGACCCGAGAAAACGTTGCGGGCGCCGACAAAGCGGGCCACAAAGGGGGAGGCCGGGCGCCGGAAGATATCTTCCGGCAGGCCCACCTGGACGATTCGCCCTGCTTGCATCACCGCGATGCGGTCCGCCAAGGCGACCGCCTCTTCGAAGTCGTGGGTAACGTGGAGGCTGGTGGTGCCCAATGCCCTGTGGACGCGGCCTAATTCACGCTGCAAGTCCTCGCGCGTTCCTGGGTCCAGGGCGCTCAGGGGTTCATCGAGGAGCAAAACTTGAGGGCTGACCACCAAAGCCCGAGCCAGGGCCACCCGCTGCTGCTCGCCACCGCTGAGCGTTTTGGGGTCACGGTGAAGCAGATGGTCGATAGACAGCAACCGGCTCATCTCCTCAACTTGACGCTGAATGCGGTCTTTGTGCTTTTTGCTACCGCCTCTCAACAGACTTCGGAAGTCTCGGAGACTTCCGAAGTCTGTGCGAGGCCCAAAAGCGATGTTCTCAGCTACGCTCAAGTGGGGAAAGAGGGCGTAGTCCTGGTAGACGAAACCGATCCCACGTTGTTCAGGGGGCAGAACGGTGATGTCCTTTTTGTCCAGGAACACCTGTCCCCGGCGGGGAGAGAGCAAGCCGGCGATGGTTTCCAGGAGCACGGTTTTTCCCGCGCCAGTAGGGCCAAGGATGACGAAATATTCCTCCCTGGCAATCCGGAGGTTGATGTCTCGCAAATGAAATTCTTCCAGTTTGACTTCCAGATTCCGGAGTTGGAGATGAGCAGCTTGATTCACCATTCCTGCTCCCGCTCGCTCACGATGCGCAAGGCAATGAAAACCAACAGGCAAATCAGGATGATGAGCGCCGCGACCGGTCGAGCATATTTCAACCCAAAGGATTCAAAGCGCTCGTAGAGCAACACCGGGGCGATCATGGGATGATAAGCCAAGATGACCACAGCCCCAAACTCACTCAGACCGCGGGCCCACATCAGGATCATCCCGCTGAGGATACCCCGCCAAGCCAGGGGAAGGGAAACGCGCCAAAATGCCTCCCAGGGGGAGGCGCCCAGGGTGCGGGCTATCCGCTCCAGGCGGGGGTCGACCGCCTCGAAGCCCTCCCGAGCGGAATCCACCAGAAAAGGAAGACTGACGAAGAGCATGGCAATGACGATCCCCGGCGCGGCGGAGACAAACTTCACCCCCAATAACCCAAACGCCTTTCCCAACAAGGTACGGCGCCCAAAAACCATCAATAAAGCAATACCAGCCGCCGAGTGAGGGATCACGATGGGTAGGTCAATCAGTCCTTCCACCAGACGCTTGCCGGGGAAAGTGGTGCGCGCCAAAATATAGGCCAATGGCACGCCCAAGAAAAGGGCTATCGCTGTGGCAAATCCCGAACTGGTAAAAGTAAGACCAATGGCCTTCCTGACCTCGGCGTCCAACAGTGTTTCCCATAGAATCGTGGGGCTGGAAACTGTCATGGTACGGAAGATTGGCCAGGCGATGAAGAAAAGTAGCAATACGCCCAAAAAGGTAAAAATAAGGCGCAGTTTGTTAGAAAAGAGAGCGGACATGAGATTTCCCTTGGAAAACAAAACGCCGGAGTCTGCTAGTTTTTGATGTTTACTCACTTACCAGTTCTTGCAATTCTTTTGGAAGTGCGTCGTATTGGGCGCTGACGGGGGGAACGATGGGAGGTTGGCCTTGTGCCTCCATGATTGACTGTCCTTCGGCACCCAACAGGAATTTTACAAATTCGATTGCCAACCTAGGATTGGGGGCATCTTTGGGAATCGTCACTCCGTAGACAATCGGTTTACCTTGCATCGTGATGGTCTCGCCCGGTTCAGAGCCACTCAGTTCCACCTCGGCCTGGCTGTAGAAGTCGGCGTGTTCCACCATGCTGAGGTTGATTTCTGCGGGCAGTTCAACGAAGTTGAGACCGTGCTGTACAGACACCGAACGGTAGAGGAAAATGTAATCCATGTTTCCCGATTCCAAGAGTGCCAGGAGATCGGTTTCTTTAGGGCGCACGTTCTCCGGAGGGCAGCTTGCATCCAGTTTTTCGTATAAACCTGGGACGCCGTAGTGTTTTTCCGCCAATTGCCAAACCAGCAAGGTACGATAGCCACAGGGATCGGCGTCGGGATTGGAATGCCCGTAAATCACATCCGGGCGGTTGAGAATTTCGTGCCAGTTGTCGCTGGTGATCTCGTCGGCGTACAGAGAATCATCTGTGTAGGCGATGCCCATGGTGTTGCGGGCGAAGCGGATGTTCCATGTAGCGAAATCGGGAATGAGCAGATTGTCAATGACGGTGTAATCGGCCGACATGACCAACTCCGCCTGCCGGTTCAGTTCGCTGACCTTGCGGGCGGTGGTGCGGCTGCCGGCAGCCTCGGTTTGGAAGGTTACGTCCGGGTGATGCTCCTGGAAGGCTTTGGTGAGCTCATCCACGGGCACGGTCAGACTCCCGGCGTGGAAGATGGTCAATTCTCCGCTGAGGCCTGCTTGCTCCTCCACTTGGAAAGACGTACAGGCGGATACCAGCACCCCCAATAGAGCTACAAAAACGGCCAACATGTTTAAATTTCGCTCCATTTAAAACTCCTTTGCTTTTTGATAGTTGATGGCTTCTACGAAACAATCACCTCCTGCCCCGCCTCGCCGGTATTATAACCACCTAATGTTTCCACAGCGCGTCGAAATTTGGCGGTATGAATGCATTCAAGAGCCGGAACCAGCAGAGGGCTTTGATAATGTTCTTCAGGAATGACCAGGTCATAACGCTCTTCGAACAAGGGCAGAAACCCGTGCTCGAATCGCTGCGCCGCTGCCAAAACCGCTAATCCAAGATCAGCCTGGCCTTTGGCGACGGCCTCGGCCACCTGCACATGGGTGTTGACGGTCCAATCGTAGCCGGATATTTCTGAGATTGGAATATCCCGTTCCCTTACTTGTTGATCCAGCCACAAGCGCGTCCCCGAGCCGCGTTTGCGGTTGACAAAACGAAGATCGTCACGGACCAAGTCGTCCAATCCCTGAATCTGGAGAGGGTTTCCTCGAGCGACTAACAGCCCTTGTTGACGCCGCACCAAGGTAATCACGCGCATCTCGCGACCGGGGAAAAGATGGCGCACATAAGGGAGATTGTACTCACCACTGGGAGGATCCAACAAATGGCACCCGGCCATTTGTCCGGTCCCCTGCCGCAAAGCGATGAGTCCGTCTAAACTTCCCAGGGGCAGAGCGAACATGTCCGGCGTGTTCTCTTCTTGAGATAGGGTTTCGGCCAACAACTCCAAAGCGAGGTCATGGCTGCCCAGGGCAATGACGATGTCGCCATGTTTGCTTTGCGGCGTGATCGCCAGATTAACCAGCAAGGCCCGCGAGGTGGCCCGGTAATACTTTTCCACAAAACCACCGACCTCACGGGTAGAAACAAGCTCGACCAATCCGAGCTCTTCCAGTTGTTTGAGGTGGTAACGGACTTTGGCCGGATGAATCTTCAGCGTGCGGCCCAATTGCGAAAGGGTAGCCGCCTCGGCCATCAGCAAACGCAAGATCTTCAATCGGAGGGGGTCGGCGATAATTTTTATGGGGTCAAATGAAGCAATTGTTTGGACTGTATCCATCG
>CAZJBA010000057.1:0-17469 GCA_964544065.1 uncultured Anaerolineales bacterium
TTTCATTTTTGCCCAATGCACCTCCTCAACCCTCTCCTTTATCTTAAATTGTCTGCGGTGGGGTTGGGTTGGTTCATTTGTTGGTATATTGGTATATTGGTTACCAAGCTACCAATATACCAATTTTCCATTCTCCTGATTCCTAATTCCTGATTCCCTGCTCCCTAACCCCCGACATAATCAAGCCACTCCTCCGACCGTTCCCCCTCCCCCTTGGCAGTTTGGAAGAAGAGTTCCTGCAATGCTTCCGCCACGGGGCCGCGGCGACCGGTGCCGATCTGGCGGTGGTCAATGGCGCTGACGGGCGTGACCTCGGCAGCCGTGCCGCAGACGAAGACCTCATCGGCGATGTAAAGTTGATCGCGCGAAATCGGTTCTTCCACCACAGAGTAGCCCAGGTCGCCCGCCAGGGTGATGACCGAGTCGCGGGTGATGCCCTCCAGGATGGTCGCCCGCGGCGGGGTGTAGATGACTCCGTCACGCACCAGGAAGAGATTCTCGCCGCTGCATTCGGCCACATATCCCTCCGGATCCAGCATGATAGCTTCATCGTAGCCGGAACGCACAGCCAGGGTTTTGGCCAGGACGGAATTGGCGTAATTGCCCGTGATCTTAGCCTTGGTCATGGCCACGTTGATGTGGTGGCGGGTGAAAGAAGACACCATCATGTGAACACCCTTCTCCAGGCCTTCTTCGCCCAGATAAGCGCCCCACTCCCAGGTGGCGATGCTAACATGCGGGGTGGTCGCATCCATGTTCAGGGCCAGAGAACCTTCAAAATACAACAGCGGGCGGATGTAGCAGCCCTCAAAGCCGTTGGCCCGGATGGTTTCATGCGTGGCCTGGCATAAGGCTTCCACCGAATAGGGAAAATCACCCACGCCCAGAACCAGACCGGAATCGACAAAGCGTTCCATGTGCTCTTGCAGCCGGAAGACGGCTGCGCCCTTGGGGGTGTTGTAAGCGCGGATGCCTTCAAAGGCACCGTAACCATAGTGCAGCGAAGAGGTGAGCATGTGCACGTTGGCATCTTCGAAGGGGACCAATTCCCCATCGATCCAAATATGGTCAGATTTCATTAGGTTTCTCCTATTTTTTGGAACACGGATGACGCGGATTTTACGGATTTACACGGATTGTTTTTTGTCTTTTTATCCGCGAAAATCTGCCTGATTCGCGTCATTCGCGTTCTATTCCAAGAATGGCAAAGCAGTTACAAATCAAGATGTTGAATAATTTCTTCGGTCATCTCGGCTGTATTGAGGGCTTCTTCACCGGGAGCGGCTAAGTCGACGGTGCGGTGGCCCGCCTTCAGGGTGGCATCAACGGCAGCCTCTATCCCCTGGGCTTCACCCTCCAGCCCCAGGGAGTGGCGCAACAACATCGCCGCGGAGAGAATCGTCCCAATCGGGTTGGCGATCCCTTTCCCGGCAATATCCGGCGCCGAACCGTGAATCGGCTCGTACATGCCGCGGGGTTTATCATGCCGGTTGTGGATTTCTCCCAGGGAAGCCGAGGGCAAATTGCCCATCGAGCCTGTCAGCACGGAGGCCTCATCGGTGAGAATATCACCAAACATGTTGGTGGTCAAGACGACGTCGAAGGTGGCCGGGCGGGTGATCAGGTGCATGGTAGCAGCGTCAACCAGCAGGGTTTCAAAGGTGACCTGGGGGTAGTCGGCGGCGACCTGGGTGACGGTCTGACGCCACAGCCGGGAGGTTTCGAGCACATTGGCCTTATCGACGGAGGTGAGTTTCCCTTGACGTTCAACGGCCAACTGAAAAGCTAGATGAGCAATGCGGCGGATCTCGCTCTCGGTGTAGGACATGGTGTCAACCGCTTGCTCCTCGCCGTTGAGCTGACGCCGCTCTCGCGGCGTGCCAAAATAAATCCCGCCGGTCAGCTCGCGCACGACCAGCAGATCGACTCCTTCGAGCAACTCAGGGCGCAGGGGGGAGGCTGAGAGAAGATCCTCCTGGGGTTTAACCGGGCGCAAATTGGCGAACAGGCTCAAGCCCTTGCGCAGCCCCAGCAGACCCTGTTCCGGGCGAATCGGGGCGGTGGGATCATCCCACTTGGGGCCGCCGACAGCGCCCAATAAAATCGCGTCCGCCTGGAGACAAGCCCCCAAGGTTTCTTCAGGGAGCGGATTGGCCTCGGCATCAATGGCGGCTCCGCCGACAAGTTGAGCTTCCATTGTAAAGGTGTGATCATATTTTCCTGCTACGGCTTCCAAAACCGCTTGCGCCGCGGCGACGACTTCGGTCCCGATTCCGTCGCCCGGAAGTAAAACAATGTTTGCTTGCATGAATGTCCTTTCAAGTTATGAGTCGTGAGTCGAGAGTCGAGAGTCGTGAGGTGCGAGTTAGGAATTTCAAATGGCGGGATGCGAATGCGTTTCGACTGACACCCACATGACACCTGCTACCTTCCATTAAGCAGAGCATATTCCATACTGTCGGCCAGGGCGCGCCAACTGGCTTCGATGATATTGGTACTGGCGCCGACGGTGCTCCAGCGAGCCTTGCCGTTCTTGGTGTCGATCAGCACGCGTACATTGGCGGCCGTGCCGCTTTCGCTGTCCAAAATGCGCACTTTGTAATCGTCCAGGCGGATTTCTGCCAGGCGGGGATACACGTCCACGAGCGCTTTTCGCAGCGCCGCATCCAAGGCATTGACGGGACCATTACCCTCCGCCGCGGTGTGCAGAACTCGTTCACCAACGCGCACTTTGACCGTCGCTTCGGCCAGCAACCCACGCCCTTGGCGGTGCTCCACCAGGACCATGAAATCAATCAACTCAAAGGGCGGCTGATAATCCTGCTTCAAGCGGCGAACCATCAAATTGACCGACGCTTCTGCGCTCTCGAAGGTGAATCCCTGCGCCTCCAAGTCCTTGATCTGGGCCACCACCTCCCGAGCCTGCTGGCGGTCCACGTCCAGGCCGAATTCCTCCGCTTTGTCGATCACATTGCCACGCCCGGAGAGTTCCGAGACCAGCGTGCGGCGTTGATTGCCCACCAAAGCGGGATCAATGTGCTGGTAGGAATCTTCGTTCTTGAGCACCGCAGCCACGTGAATGCCGCCTTTATGCGCGAAAGCCTTTTTGCCCACAAAGGGCAGATAGGGGTTGGGCGGCTGGTTGGCCACTTCGGCGACGTAATGCGAGAGATCGGACAGCTTGTCCAGCTTCTCGGAGGGGACACAATCGCGCCCCATTTTGAGTTGCAAATTGGGGATGATGGTGCACAAATTGGCGTTGCCGACGCGCTCGCCGTACCCGTTGACCGTACCCTGCACGTGCACCGCGCCGACTCTCACGGCCGCGAGCGAATTGGCCACGGCGTTACCGCCGTCATCATGAGCGTGAACGCCCAAGGCTGTATCGAATCGTCCTCCAACGGTCGTGGTGATCTCTCCGATCTCCCAGGGCAGGGAGCCGCCGTTTGTATCGCAAAGCACGAGTACATCCGCGCCACCCTCCACCGCGGCTTCCAACGTCGCCAAGGCATAGTCCTGGTTGGCCTTGTAACCATCGTAGAAGTGTTCGGCATCGTAGATGACTTCTTTATCCCGCGCTTTCAAATAAGACACACTCTCCGCGATCATGGCCAAGTTCTCTTCCAGCGGGGCTTCCAGGACATCATGGACGTGCAAATCCCAACTTTTGCCCACCAAGGTGACCACCGGCGTCTCGGCTTCTAGCAACGCTTGCAGGTTGGCGTCCTCCTCCGGGCGGGTGTTTTTTCGGCGCGTAGCGCCAAAAGCGGCAATTTTGGCATGTTCAAAATCCATCTCTCGGACGCGCTCAAAGAATTCAGCATCCTTGGGATTCGAGCCCGGCCATCCCCCCTCGATGGTATCAAAGCCAAACTCATCCAGGCGTCGGGCAATCTTCAATTTGTCGTTGACCGAGAGCGAAATGCCTTCGCTTTGGGTGCCATCTCGCAGCGTGGTATCATAAAGGAACGTTTTTTGGGACATAGGAATCTCCTGATTAGCGACTTGTCGATATCAAACCGGGTACGTTAGCAAGCCAACCGGATTCCAATGCCCTGGGCGACAAACACAGCCGCCCAGTTCACCTTCCTTTTGATGTTTTTAGCGATCACGTTTCTCATTTCCCACCTGCGGTAGAGGTTTCATAGGCGGCGATGTCAGCCTGATGGTTGAGCAAATAGCCCAGTTGATCGATTCCCTCGAGCAGACATTTCTTGCTGAAGGGATCGATGGGGAAGGATGTTTCATACCCGTCGGGGAGAATCAGTTTTTGAGCGGGAAGATCGATCTTTACCTCCAAGCCTGGTTCCGTTTCCAGAGCGGAAAACAGCCTTGTGTGAGTCTCCTGCTCCACGGTCACAGGGAGCAGACCGTTCTTCAGGGCGTTGTTGCGAAAAATATCGGCGAAGGATGTGGCGATGATGGCGCGGATTCCCCATCCGGCCAGGGCCCAGGGAGCATGTTCCCGCGACGAGCCGCAGCCAAAATTATCTCCAGCTAAAAGAATCTGAGCGTCCTGATAACGCGGCCGGTTGAGGGGGAAATCCGGGTTGGGGCTGCCATCGCCCAAGTAGCGCCAACCGGCAAACAGGCCATCGGCCAATCCGGCCTTGTCGGTCACTTTAAGATAACGAGCGGGGATGATCTGGTCGGTATCGACGTCGTTGCGCGGCAAGGGGATGACGAGCGAGTGAAGTGTGGTGAAGGGTTGCATCAGTGGGCTCCCTCGAGCAAGGTTCGTGGATCGGTGACTCGGCCGGTGACGGCGGCCGCGGCAGCGGTGAGCGTGCTGGCCAAGAAGGTTCGGCCTCCTGCGCCCTGGCGGCCTTCGAAGTTGCGGTTGCTGGTGCTGACGGCGTATTGCCCCGGCGAAAGTTGATCGCCGTTCATGGCGATGCACATACTACAACCAGCGAAACGCCATTCTGCGCCCGCCTCTTTGAAGATTTGATCGAGGCCCTCGGCTTCAGCCTGGCGGCGCACATTTTCCGAACCGGGCACGACCAACATACGCACACCTTCGGCGAGTTTGCGCCCCCGCAGCAGATCGGCCGCGGCGCGCAGATCATTGATGCGCCCATTGGTGCAACTTCCTAAAAAGACGACATCGACGGGATGGCCCTGCAACGGCTGGCCCGGTTCCAAATCCATGTAAGCGAGGGCTTTTTTCAGCGCGGCACGCCGGGCCGGGTCCCCTTCTTCGGCGGGATCAGGGATGGTCTGTTGAATGGGGCCGCCCATGGCCGGGTTGGTGCCGTAGGTGATCATCGGCTCCAACGTGGAGGCATCCAGCCTGACGGTTTTATCGTAGCTGGCGCCCGGGTCGGAGGGCAAGTCGCGCCAGCGCGCCAGTGCCGCTCCCCAGGCCTCCCCCTGGGGAGCAGATGGACGGCCTTCCAAATAGGCAAAGGTGGTCTCATCGGGCGCGATCATCCCAGCGCGGGCACCCGCTTCGATAGACATGTTGCACAAGGTCATGCGCGCTTCCATGTCTAGGGCGTGCACGGCCGGCCCGGTGAATTCGATCACGTGTCCGGTGCCGCCGCCGACTCCAATCTCCGCGATCAGCGCCAGGATCATGTCTTTGGCGGTGACACCCTGGCGAAGTTGGCCGTCAAAATGGACCTGCATCGTCTTGGGCTTGTACTGCAACAGGCTTTGCGTCGCCAGGACGTGCTCCACTTCGCTGGTGCCGATGCCAAAGGCCAGGGCGCCAAAAGCCCCGTGCGTGGACGTGTGGCTATCGCCGCAAACAATGGTCATCCCCGGCTGAGTCACGCCTTGCTCCGGCCCCAACACGTGGACGATGCCGCGCTGAGGATGTTCCAGATCGTAAAGGTCAATGCCAAAATCGCGGCAATTCTTCTCCATCTGGCGCAATTGCCGGGCGCTCATCTCATCGACGGCTGCCAGCGAAAGCTCACTGGTCGGCGTGGCATGGTCCATCGTCGCGACGGTGCGGTCGGGACGCCGGACCTTCAAGCCGCGTTGGCGCAGCCCGTTGAAGGCTTGCGGCGAGGTGACCTCATGAATCAGGTGCAGGTCGATGTACAAGATCGCCGGGGAATCGGGCTCCTGGATGACAACATGAGCATCCCATATTTTTTCGAATAACGTTCGCGGTGATGAGTTCATTGTAGGTAGTAAGCGGAGATTCTTTGACTCACTTGGTCATCCCGGAAACGTCCCATTTATCGGGGATGGTGCGCGGCCGTGGGAAGGTCTCCATCCGATCGGGGTCATAAGCCTCCACCGGCGCGGTGAGCTTCTTGGCGGACACCATGCCAGCCGTATTCCATTTCTCCGGGATCGTGCGGGGTTCGGGGAATGTTTCGAAGGTACTCTTGTTTGATTTTGCGGACATGTTTCTTCTCCTTTTGAATTTTAGAGGAACCAAAGGTATCAGAGGTGTCAGAGGAAACCTTTGGCTCCTTTGGTTCCTCTGGTACTTCTGATTCATCTTCAACCTACGGATATCGCGCTGGGCTGCTCGATTTCGATAGCAACGTCAGCCTGGTCGAGGTGTTCTCGAGCAACGATTAACTTGTTTAGACCTGATAGATAGGCCTTGGCACTGGCGACGATGATGTCGGTATCGGCGCCGTAGCCGCCAAACGAACGGGCATGTCTTCGCCCACTTTGGGGCGAGGTGCGCCGGGGAATGGAACCATTTTCCGGCTTGAGACGGACGGTCACCTCGCCGATGGCGTCGATCCCCTCGGTGACGGCGTTGATGCTGAACTCCAGCAGTGTGTTGGGCACCCGGACGATTTCATCGATGGCTTTGTAGACCGCGTCCACGGGCCCGGTGCCGATGGCAGCCTGGATATGCAAATTTTCCTCCGGGCCGCACAAACGCACGGTCGCGGTGGGCAAGCCCATCGTGCCGCAGGCCACTTGCAAACCATCCAGGCTGTAAATTTGTTTGGCCTGATAGATCTGATCTTCGACCATCACTTCGAGATCCGCATCGGCGATGGTTTTCTTCTTGTCGGCCAATTTTTTGAAGCGCTTGAAGGCCTCATTCAACTCATCCTGATCCAGGTCGAAACCCAACTCGGATAGGCGCGTCTTGAGGGCATGACGTCCGGAATGTTTGCCCAACACCAGGCGGGAGCGAGTCAGCCCCACCGTGGAGGGGAGCATGATCTCGTAGGTGCTGTTGTGCTTCAACATGCCATCCTGATGAATGCCCGCTTCGTGAGCAAAGGCATTCGCCCCGACGATGGCCTTGTTCGGCTGAACGGGCATACCGGTGTAATTGGAAACCATCCGGCTGACGCGCGTGATCTGGGTGGTGTCGACGCCCGTCTCCAAGCCATACACGGGCCGACGGGTGTGCAACGTCATGACTGCCTCTTCGAGGGAGGTGTTCCCGGCGCGTTCCCCCAGGCCGTTGACCGTGACTTCCGCCTGGCGCGCCCCCGCCGAGATTCCGGCCAAGGTGTTGGCCGTCGCCAAGCCAAGATCGTTGTGGCAATGCACGGAAACGACCACATCTTCAATTCCGGGCGTATGTTTGATGATGCCCGCGATCAGATCATGGAACTCATCCGGCGTGGTGTAGCCAACCGTATCGGGGATGTTCAGCGTGGTCGCTCCGGCTTGGATCGCTGCTTCCAGAACGCGGTAAAGAAATTCCGGCTCACTGCGGCCGGCATCTTCGGGCGAGAATTCCACATCGCCACACAGGGAGCGGGCGTAGGCAACCATTTCAGCGACGCGCTCGACGACCTCATCGGGTTCCATGCGCAATTTATGCTCCATGTGAATCGGCGATGTTGCCAAAAAGGTGTGAATGCGCGCTTTCGCCGCCGGTCGAATCGCTTCCCAAGCGGCATCGATGTCCTTTTTGGTGGCACGAGCGAGACCGCAAATGACCGGCGCCGTCTCCCCGTCGGGGGCATTCCCAATATCCTGCGCGATTCGTTGAACACCGAGGAAATCATCCGGAGAGGCGGCCGGAAAGCCAGCTTCGATGACATCAACCCCCAAACGAGCCAAACCGCGAGCGATCTCCAACTTTTCATTGGAGGTCAACGTCGCGCCCGGAGACTGTTCTCCGTCACGCAGAGTGGTATCAAATATACGAACGTAATTTTTCTTCATGAGTTATCCAGTAATGTGCTAATCGACTCAATCCAGGATTTCCAGGCGATCATCATTCACCCGCTTTGATCGAAACCGGATCGATGAACGCCATCATCGCGCGTAACTTTGCGCCCACCTGTTCGATGGGTTGTTCCTGCTCATCGCGGCGCTGCTGGTTGAACCAGGGCCGCCCCTGTTCGTTTTCTTCGATCCACCCCTGGGCGTAGGTACCATCCTGAATTTCGTTGAGGAGTTGCTTCATGGTGGCGCGGGTTTCCTCGGTGATCAGCTTGGGTCCGGCATGGTAATCGCCATGTTCGGCGGTGTCGGATACGGAATAACGCATGTAGTTCAAGCCGCCGCGATACATCAAGTCGACGATCAACTTAAGCTCGTGCAGGCACTCAAAATAAGCCAACTCGGGCTGGTATCCTGCCTCGGTGAGAGTCTCGAACCCAGCCTTGACCAAGGCCGTGACGCCCCCACACAGCACGGCTTGCTCGCCAAAGAGATCGGTCTCGGTCTCTTCATCGAAGGTGGTTTCCAAGACCCCGGCGCGGGTGCCGCCGATACCCCAGGCGTAGGCCAGGGCGTTTTCTTTGGCCTGTCCGCTGGCATCTTGATCGACGGCCAGAAGGGATGGGGTTCCACCCCCCTCGACGAAAATCTCGCGGACGCGGTGTCCGGGCGCCTTGGGAGCGACCATGCTGACATCGACATCCTCAGGCGGCGAGATCGTGCCATAGCGGATGTTGAAGCCATGGGCAAACATCAAAGTCTTGCCCGCGCTCAAGTGCGGTTCGATATGCTGTTCATAGATGGCCGGTTGCGCCGTGTCCGGGACCAGGATCATGATCGTATCGGCCCAGGCTGTCGCCTCGGCGATGGTGCTGACGCCCAGGCCTTGGGCTTCGGCTTTCTCCCATGAACGGCTACCCTCTCGCAATCCAACTCGAACATCGACTCCGTTATCATGCAGGTTCAAACTGTGGGCATGTCCCTGCGATCCGTAGCCGATCACAGCGACTTTCTTGTCCCGGATCAGATCGGGATTTGCATCTTTGTCGTAATAAATCGTTGCCATGAAACTATCTCCAATGTTTTTTGAATCGATTAGCTAACACTTGATTGAACAGCCACTGTGGCTGGTTTATTGCCATTGGCACCGGGCGTGTGGCGAACACCGACGTGAGAACCGCGCATCATTGCCACCTGGCCGGTGCGGACCAATTCCAAAATCCCGATCGGGCGTAACAGTTCAACCAGGCTTTCGATCTTGTCCTCGGTGCCGGTGATTTCGACAATCACGGAATCGGGGGCGACATCGACGATGTTGGCTCGGAAGATTGATGCCAAATTAGCGATCTCACCGCGTTGCTCCGGGGTTGCTTTGACCTTGATCAAGACGAGATCACGCGTCACCGCAGGTTGGTTGGTCACATCTTGCACATCGATGACGTTGACGAGCTTGTAGAGATTGGCCTCGACGGTGCGAGCGTCTACCTCCTCGCCATCCATGACGATGGTCATGCGAGAGATGTCCGATCGATCGGTATGGCCAACATTGAGCGATTCGATATTGAAATTACGGCGACGGAATAACGAGGCAATCCGGTTGAGGACGCCGGGACGATTTTCCATCAGGGCGAATAAGGTCTGCTGTTGCATGTTTGTCTCCTTTTCTCGACTACTTCACCGGTTCCTGGCGGACAGGTCGGCGGATCATCTTGTCCAAATCTGCGCCGGAAGGAACCAGGGGGTATACATTTTCTTCTTTTTCAACGACGAATTCGAGCACGACAGGCCCGGTAATCTCTTGAGCGTACTCGATTGCCGGGAAAACTTCATCGGGGGTTGTGACCCGTTTGGCCGGAACGCCGTGGGCCTCAGCCACCTTGACAAAATCGGGACCCGTCAAGGACGTGGCGGCGTAACGTTTCTCCATGAATAATTCTTGCCATTGGCGCACCATGCCCAGGAAGCTATTGTTCATGATCGCGATTTTGACATTCGCCCCCTCTTGTACGGCGGTGGTCAGTTCTGCCTGGGTCATCTGGAAGCTACCATCACCATCGATCAGCCAGACTTGTTTATCTTGGTGGGCAAACCAACCGCCAATCGCGGCGGGCAAGCCAAAGCCCATCGTGCCCGCGCCGCCAGACGTAATCAAACGATAAGGCTGATCGAAGGGGTAATATTGGGCCGCCCACATCTGATGCTGGCCGACACCAGTAGCCAAAATCGAATCGCCACTGGTGGCGCTCCACAGCGCCCGGACAGCATGGGCGGCGTGCAATTTGCCGTCATCCGACCAGGACATAATACTGCGCTCTTCCGTTTCCTGTTTCCAAGAAGCAATGCGCGCCTTCCAGGCCTCATGATCATTCTCCTCCACCATGGGGATCAAATCGGTGAGCACGGTTTCTAGATCTCCCATCAAAGGCACATCGACATCGACGTTTTTGTGCACCTCGGAGGGATCGATCTCGATGTGTATCTTGCGCGCTCGCGGCGCGTAGGTGCGCAATTTGCCGGTGACGCGATCATCGAAGCGCATCCCGAAGGCCAGCAGCAAATCCGATTCCTGGATGGCGTGATTGCAATAGGCTTCGCCATGCATGCCCATCATGCCCAGACTGAGCGGGTGGGAGGCGGGCAACGCGCCCAATCCAAGCAACGTCATGGCCACAGGGGTCTGCGTCTTGGTGGCAAACATCTCCAGTTCTTCCATGGCACCAGACATGAGCACCCCGTGCCCGGCCAAGATGACGGGCCGTTCGGCCTGCTCCACTAACTTGACCGCTTCCTTCAAATCTTTCTCAGGAGCATGCTGAGGCGGTTTGTAGCCGGGGAGTGAAATCTCCTCAGGGTACTCAAATTCCGTCTCTTCGAATTGGGCGTTCTTGCAAAAATCGATCAAGACGGGACCGGGACGTCCGCTGCGGGCGATATGGAACGCTTCGCGCACAACCTGAGCGACTTCGTCAGCGCTGGTGACCAAATAGTTGTGCTTGGTGATCGGCAAGGTCACGCCGGTGACATCCACCTCCTGAAAAGCATCTCCACCGATCAAGTGGGCGGGAACCTGCCCCGTGACGCACACAATCGGCGATGAGTCCATCATCGCTGTCGCGATGCCGGTGACCAAATTGGTGGCTCCGGGGCCTGAGGTCGCCATCGCAACCCCAACTTGGCCGGAGGCGCGGGCGTAGCCATCCGCCATGTGAGCCGCACCCTGCTCATGGCGGGCGAGGACATGATGAACCGGATACTCCAACATGGCATCATAGACGGGCATAATCGCACCACCCGGGTATCCGAATACCGTGTCAACCCCCTCTCGGATCAAACATTCCCATAAAATTTCTGCTCCAGTTTTTCGCATTCTTCTTCTCCTTTGATAGGTCAGGGGATCAGGGAGCGGGAAACAGTTACCTGATACCCAATTCCTGATACCTGACACCTGATCCCTGATACCTGATTCCTAATCCACACACATTCACACTAACACCGCGCCTCGATTGGCGCTCGTCACCATGCGGGCGTAACGTCGCAACCAGGAGCTTTCTGTACGCGGCTCAAACGGGGGCAAAGCCTCCAACCGCGCTTGAATCTCTTCTTCTGACAAGCGCACATGCAGGGCGCGAGCGTCGAGGTCAATTTCGATTACATCACCATTCTGCAAAGCGGCGATCGGCCCCCGGGCAGCGGCTTCCGGGCTGACATGCCCGACACAAGCGCCGCGCGTCCCCCCCGAAAAACGCCCATCGGTGATCAGAGCGACTTGCTCGCCCAACCCCATACCCATGATGGCGGAGGTGGGTGAGAGCATCTCTTGCATGCCAGGACCGCCCCGAGGCCCTTCATAACGAATCACGACGACCTCCCCTGGTTGGACTTCGCCGTCTAAAATGCCTTGCATGGCAGTTTCTTGATTCTCGTAGATGCGGGCAGGACCAACATGATCACGCATGGAAGGGGCTACCCCTCCGGTTTTGATCACCGAGCCCTGTGGGGCCAGATTCCCGAACAAGATGGACAAACCTCCCTGCGGGGAATGAGGATTCTCAAGGCCTCGAATCACATCCTCGTCTTGGATGCTGATTCCGGCGATCGATTCTCCCAGCGAAGTCCCCGCCACGGTGGGACGATCCAACTCAATTGTGTTTCCTGCTTCGCCGGAGGCGCGCCCATGGCGAGCGATTTCGTTCAAAATGGCAGGGACTCCCCCGGCCCGGTGGACATCTTCCATGTGCCAGGGGCCCGAGGGGCTGACCTTGCAAAGATGAGGCACCTTCTCGGCGACGGCGTTGATCCGTTCAAGGTCATAGTCGATGCCCGCCTCATGAGCCAGCGCCAGGGTGTGCAAAACCGTATTGGTGCTGCCGCCCATGGCCATATCCAGGGCAAAGGCATCATCGATGGCCTGGGGAGAAACGATATCTCTGGGGGTCAAATCCGTCTCGATCAAGGTGAGAATCTGTTCCGCGGCTCGTTGAGCCAGCGCGCCCCGTTCCTCACTAAGCGCCAAAGCGGTGCCATTAAACGGCAACGCCAACCCCAGAACCTCCATCAAACAGTTCATCGAGTTGGCGGTGAACAAACCGGAACAGGATCCACAGGTGGGACAACCATGATCCTCTAATTCTTTCAGCCGGTCCGCATCGATGGTACCGGCTTTGTAGGCACCGACTCCCTCGAAGACCGAGATCAAGTCAACGACTTCGCCGTCGGGCATCTGGCCCGCGGCCATGGGTCCACCAGAGACGAAAATGGCGGGGATGTCCACGCGCAGGGCAGCCATGGCCATGCCAGGGACAATTTTGTCGCAATTGGGGATACAGACCATGCCATCGAATTGATGCGCCTGGATCATGGTCTCGACGCTGTCGGCGATCAATTCCCGCGAGGGCAGGCTGAATTTCATCCCGGCGTGGCCCATGGCGATGCCGTCATCCACGCCGATGGTGTTGAATTCGAATGGCACACCGCCGGCCGCTCGCACAGCCTCCTTGACGCGGCGGCCAAATTCCTGCAAATGGACATGGCCGGGAACAATATCAACATAGGAATTGACGATGGCGATGAAAGGCTTCTTAAAATCCTCGTCGCTGACGACGCCGGTCGCCTTCAACAAAGATCGATGAGGGGCTCGTTCGTACCCTTTCTTGATTTTGTCAGATCGCATGAGTGTATCTCCTGGGTCTTAATCAAAAAAGGCTGCCCAGGCGGGCAGCCTCTTGTTTGTGTGTTCAGAATGTGTTCGGCTTATCTGCTTCTCACGGTCCTGACTGCCCACATGCGTAAAGTGTTCTCAATCCCAAGAAGGAGGACAAGAACCAGCAGGCTAATCAAGATGATAAAAAACAAAGCGCTAAAATTCATTTGTGAGTTTTTCGTATTAACAACGTTTGTGCAAACAATGGACAGAATTCTATCAACGCAAAGGTGTGTGTCAATGAATTTCGCTTAAGGTTCGGTTAAATCTTGTGATGGTGGTAACAAATAAGTGATGGTTGCCTTCCCAAATGCTCTAGCCGCCGTCCTCGGCGGCGGGGACGCCGCCGAGAGCATTTTAGTCTACCTGCTTTTTAAGCGTCACTTACTATCCAACCACCACCAATCTTGTTAACATTCGAGCGGCAAGGAAGCACCATCCAACAAAAAAGGCCGCCCGTGTGGGCAGCCTTTGGCTTTCGTGTTCAGAATGTGTCTCGCTTATCTGCTTCGCACAATCCTGACTGCCCACATGCGTAAGGAGTTCTCAATCCCCAGGAGGAGGACTAGAACCAAAAGGCCAATCAGGACGATAAAGTGTGTGAAAATGTTCATAGTTTTTTCTTCATCCCCTTCACGTTGGGGACTTTGTATAAATATTGGGCAGGATTGTACATGCTGAAAGTAGATCTGTCAACATGAAAGCATAAAATTTGCGTAAAAGTCGGGGGATGGATTGGCATATTGGTACGCTGGTAATGGGTATATGGGTACGTTGGTATCTTGGTCAGTTGGGAAACGTATCCCCCAATTTACCACTTCCCAGTTTACCAGCTTCCTTGATTCCCCGCTCCACTGATTCCTGATTCCCGATTCCTAAACCCTGATTCCCCGCCTCACTGACTATACTCCGTCAAATACTGATTCGCCTCCTCCCGGTAAACTTCCCAGCCCAACTTCGGAGTACCATCGTTCTCCCGCAAGCCCAAATGACACAGAAAATCGACAAACGGGGTCATAAATTCTTCATCTTCGGCCAAGTCAGGGCGGTGAGGAATAAAACTGAGTGCGGCCTGACGGCAATTCTCCCGGGCGCCGTCGTGGAGCAAGAACCAGGACATAAATTCAATCCGCTCACGATGTTGCGAAAGCTGGTCAAACGCCTGGCGCACAAATTCAGCCTGATCCGCCTGAGAACCGCCAATCCGCTCCGAGGTGTTCCACCCCAACTCGACCAACGCCACCGGCGTGTCCCCGGCCAGGCTCAACATGCGATCAAGATATCCAGCCAGCTCGCCCGGATCCTGGTCAAAGATGAAGCCCGGGCTGTAGATGTACAACGTAAAAGGGAGAAAATCGCCCACATTGAGCTTATCGACGATATCCAGCGCACCCATGGTTTCAGCGTTGTGGTAGGCAAATGTCATCGCCATCTTTACGTCAGGGTGCTCGGCCTGGACAGCCTCCTTAACGCGCAGGAAAAAGATCCGGTAAGCCTCAATCTCATCGCCATGATCGACAAAATAGTCGTTGACCTCGTTGCCCACGCTCAAATATTGAACCGGGTAACGCTCCAGGGCCGCCAGGATGAAATCATTGAAACGTTCGATAAAAACGGGATCGTCAAAGGAGAGATCGGCAAGATCATCGGGAATAGGGCCACGCACGGCGGTGTGGATCAGGTTGACCACCAGCGAAATCTCAAACCCTTCGCCCGCCCGCAGGCCCATCACGTGATCGTTCCAGGCCCAATCGTACTCTCTTGGCGCCGTCTCGATCTCGCCCCATTGCAAATGCGTGTGGATGACCTGCACGCCGCTCTCCTTGGCCAGGCGCAAGGCCGGATAAGTACCTTCCACGGGATCATCATCGGGGGGATTGACAGTCATACCCAATTTACCGGTGGACAGATTGGAGACCTGAACGGGATCCGCGCATCGCGCCGAGTCCAACACGCGCCCGAAAAGCTGCTCCCGTTGGTGGAACTCCCCCTCGATTCCCATGAAAACCACCGCATACGTTTTGGCCTGGCAGTAGAACAAAACCGAGCGAAATTGCAAGGTCAAGCCATCTTGCTCGACGGTGTACTCAACAAGCGGATGGCCTTCCCATTGATCTTCCTCCACGATTTGCGCGGAGGCTTGCACATCCAGGTGTTTGCGGATTTCGCCCTCCAATGAGCGAGGTACGGTTTCATAACGGTTGACCCATAGACCAAATCCACCCTGGCTGACGCCCAAGGCACTCTCAGATGGTGCCTCCGTATCTTCGGGCCAATCGGGATAGGCTATTTCAAAGAAGCCATCTTTGAAGGGTTTAAGCTCATCCGGGGAGGAAATGGTTTCCACCTGCTCCCCGGTTGGAGTTCCCTCCGTGGGAGTCGCTGTGGGCGCGGAGAGTCGACAGGAAAGAAGAGTCAAAAAAACAAATAACAAACAATAGCGCAGTTTTGGTCTCATGGACAATCTCCTCAAGTTGGACCTTTGCCATATCTTCTCAAAAAAATCGGGGTAGGTAGCCGAGATTTCCAAATCTCGTTTCCACGGGGCCACGGTGTGCGCCTGGCCGCAGGCCCGCAAAGCGCGGCGTGGAAACCCCGGCTACATAATCTGTGCCCCAAAATATTGAGAAGATACCCTTTGACAATCTAAACAATGGCATCGAGAAACCCGGTTTTTCTCATACTTTTGGGATGGTTCAGAAATATGTAGACTACTCTGAACGCAATTCCCGGGTGGCTTTGTGCAACAAATCAAACCCCCTTTCGACCAGCGCATCGATGCGATCCGGATTGATCTCCCCTTCTGAGGCTAGAATCTTATCCAAGGAGGCGCGAACGCCGCTGGCCCGGTGGGCCCAAATCGAATCGGCCGAGAGTCGCTCCAAACGATGGACGAGCAAACTGGCTTGATCGAGTAACCGTTGTTGATCAGATGCAACCATTGTGAGATTAGTTGGATTGAAAGTCTTCCAGCATCAACTCGTAGTGGCGTGCCGGAATCGTGCCCAACTTCTGCGGCCACTCCCCGGTGATGTGCTTGACGATGCGGCCAACGTGGACGTGGCAATTCTCGATGAAATAGGAATAGCTCCTTTTTCGCTCGCCGCCTGCTGCCGTTCCCGCCACATATAATCCGGCGACGTTGGTTTCCATCGTCTTGGCATCATGTCTGGGAGCGCGCTCAGGTGGGATCAATTCCACCCCGGCGCGCTCGAACAAGCTCATATCGCCGACGAAGCCGGTCAGAAGCAGGACGAAATCAGCGGCATGGTCAACAATCGAAGCATCGGTGCGTTCCAGGACCACGTGCTCCGGCGTGATCTCGACCGGCACGGTCTGGGGATAGAATCCGATCGTGTCAGCCTCGATCTGATTGTGAATGTCGGGTAGGAGATATTGTTTGACACAGGCAGGATCAAAGTCAGCGCGGCGGTAGCTGAGGGTCACATCTGCGCCGGCGCGCCAACACCGCAAAGCCGCTTCAACGGCGGAGTTGCGCCCGCCGACGATCAACAATCGCTTGCGAAAGTAGGTATGAGGCCGTTCGAAATAATGACTGACGTGAGGCAAATCTTCGCCGGGAATGTTCAGCAGGTTAGGAGCATGCATATCGCCGATGGCCAGAACCACGCGCCGGGCCCGGTAATGTTGCTCCCCTTGCTGGGGTTGCGTGATCAGCTCAAACCCCGATTCCACAGGTTGAATTTCAGTCACCGGCTCAAAGGTGCGAATATCTAAATCCATCTGCTCAACAATGCCGCGCAGATAGGCCAGATACTCCTCTCCCGTGACCCGGTCTTGATCCGTCGTGGGGATGGGGGTCCCCGCCAAAGCGATGCGCTCGGTGGTGCTGAAGAAATAGGTTTGGCGCGGCCACCAGGTCAGCGTGTGGCCGATCTGCTTGGCGTCGAAATGCAGCATGTCAATACCGGCACGCTTGAGAGCAACGGCCAGTTCGATCCCAATCGGCCCGGCGCCGACGATGGCGACTTCAGCAATTTTGTTTTTGTTCTTTTTCATGATTTACTCCGTGTTTTCGTTGATCGGATCGGGCAGGTCTTCCAGAGTCCAGGCCAAATCCAAAGCGCGTAACTTGTCCATTGTGGGATAGCCGGTCTGGGGATTCCATTGGCGAGATTGGTAATAGGCCGCAAGCATCT
>CAZJBA010000058.1:0-17383 GCA_964544065.1 uncultured Anaerolineales bacterium
AGCGATCTGCGAAAATCCGCCTGATTCGCGTCATTCGCGGTCAATTATAACGATGCTCGTAAGCGTTCAGGGGGTGTCATTCTGAGCCGCTGATGTTTTTACAGCGGCGAAAAATCTCCACCTTTGAAGCCTGGGAGACCCTTCGGTCGCAAAACACGCTCCCTCAGGGTGACATGGCTGAACGCTTACGCCTGCTCATTACCATATACGAGCGAGGCGCGTTTTAGTTGCAGATATTAGGGTTTTTAGAGGACACGTAACAAAACGGATTCAACGAGAAAACTTCTTGACCGGTGGAAAATGGCGAAGACAATTGTCTGCTATAATTTCTCAACTTCAATCGATTTACCAATCATCATAGAGATGTTATGAAAACCTATTTAGATTGCTATGCTTGTTTTGTGCGCCAGGCGCTGGAGGCCACCCATATGGTCGGGTTGGAGGAAGCGCGCCAGGAAGAGATCGTCAAAAAGGTGTTGAAAGCCTTGATCGATATCAACCCGGCCAGCACACCGCCGGAGATCGGGGGCTTGATCCACCGGCTGGTTCGCGAGCACGCGGGCGACGATGATCCCTACCTAGCAGCCAAAGAGGAGAGCACCCGTGAGGCTTTGGCGCTCTACCCGGCGATGAAGCAACTCCTAGAGACGTCGGAAAACCCCGTCGAGACGGCTGTGCGCCTGAGCATTGCCGGGAATATTATCGATTTTGCCATCGTGGAACGACCCGACGATCTATGGCAAACGGTCGAACGGGTGCTGGATCAGGATTTTGCCCATGATGACGTTCAGGAACTGGAACAGGCTTGCAGCCAAGCAGAATGGGTTCTCTTTCTGGCCGACAACGCCGGTGAAACTGTGTTCGATCAGCTCTTAATCGAGCAAATCGACGTACCCGTGTACTACGCTGTCAAGGGACAAGCAATCATCAACGACGCCACCTACCAGGATGCCGTGGATGCGGGAGTCGATCACGTCGCCGAGATCATCTCCAACGGCTCGGACATGCCTGGCACGATCTTGTCGACTTGTTCGCCCGATTTCCAGGAGCGCTTCCGCCAGGCCGAGGTGATCATCGCCAAGGGACAGGCCAATTACGAAACCCTCAGCGAGAAGGGCGACCGCATCTTCTTCCTGTTGCAGACCAAATGCCCGGTGATCGCCCGCGATGTGGGCGTACCCATACGCAGCATCGTGGCCAAGCGCGGCTAATCGGGACCAGCTCTGAGCAAGCCACGGCGCCGCGGCCATCATAACAGCGCAGGGCCTCAATCTCGGAAGAGAGACTATCATTGGGGACACCCAGCCTCAAGATAACTCTCTCGCCATGTAGGTTTGGAGGGTTGGCGGAAATTGAGACAGCCAGACCTGGCCTTCCCTCCCAAATGTATCCTTCACTCGCTGGATGTATTCGGGCGAAAGTTCAAACAAGAGCGCACCTTGGGGTAAAATAGAAGCAGTCACAAATTTGAAGCACTGGAGGCCGAGCATGTCCAATCAAACATTTCGTTCGCAAATCGTCGCCCGTGTGTGGCAGGGCATCGCCCGCAGCGGAGTCGATCTCTCCACCCTGTCGGATCAAGATCAACAAACCCTGGTAGATGACATTGCCGCCGCCGTGGCCAACGGCCTGGATGAAGCTGCTGACGCCACCAGGCTCTCCCCGGTCGATAGCGGTGAAGAAGAGCGGGTCTATTGGGAGGGGCGACCGCTTCTGTCTTTGAAAGAATCCTATGTGATCACCTCGGAACGGATCAAGATTGTGTCCGGTTTGCTCTCCAGGCACGTTGAAAATTTCGAGTTGATTCGCGTTCAAGACATTGACTATAAGCAGGGTTTCTTTGAACGCGTCTTTGGGATCGGCGACATCACCATCCAGGGGCAGGATGCGTCCGAACCGGTGATCTCATTACGCAACATCGGCCATCCCGAAAAGGTTTATGAAGTGCTGCGCAAGGCCTGGTTGAGGGCGCGCAAACGGCACGGGCTTCAGTTCCGGGAATATATGTAAGGAAAAAACCGGGCGAACGCTGATCAACGTTCGCCCGGTTTTCGCTTTTTGTCAACAGGTGCTACTTCGTCCCCGGCGGGGCGTAAAAACGCACTTTCCAAAAGCCCGGCTCTTTCTCCCATGCCTGGCTGATGTTGGAGACAATGTGCACCCAGGTCTGCCCGGGATGGAGGGGAACAAGGTTACCTTCGCTGTCGATGAATTTGATCGGCCGCGATAGGCCGGTCTCCTTGGCGTATTCTTCCCCAAACGTTCTCCAGACGATCTTATAAGCCCTGCCGTCACGGAACAGGATGGCGCGCCCTTCGGTGTAGGACAGATCGACATCGATGATCGTCGGTGAAATGGCGTGGTGATCGGCGAACAGAACGATGATATTGTGGAAGATCAACTGGCGACCGTTGAGCCGGTCGGTGGCTGGATAAAACTCTTTGGAGCCATCGGCCCAGTCGGTGTAGCGCAAATAACCGCCCGAAAGAGGCTCGAAGCGCCACAAGGCCTGATTGTAGAAATTATAGAACACGTTGATCTTTTGGGCATCGGTGCCGGGCACATAGGGATAAGGGCTGCCATCCGGTTTGGTAGAACCGGCGGGGAACAAGCCGCCCCCCTGGCCATCATCCTCACCCCCCGTGCCGTCAACTCCCGAGCCATCCAGACCAGTACCGTTCAGAAAGACGCCATTAAATGCATTCGTATTCAGGTAAGTATTGCCAGAGTAATTGATCTCGGTATCGATGGTCTTGCTCTGCTTGGCGATTTCTCGCAAACGTTCTACCGACATGAAAGCGCTGTTGATGTCGGTCTTGTCACTGCCGAAGACGGAAGCACATCCGGGAATATCGACATATTCTGACTTGCCCGCATAGATCAGACAAGCCTGATAATACCAGTCACGGATCCAGCGGTAGGGCAAGCGGCCAGATCGAACCGGCCCAACGACGATGTCACCAATCCAGTTGCCGATCCACAGGCCCGGATTCTCGAGCCACTCGACACTGCCGGTCCCCGTTGTGGTCTCTCCCTGATCCTGTTCGGTTTCGACCTCGCTGCCCTGCTCTTCTTGACCACCATGGTCTTCGCCACCTTCACCATCGCCGCCCTCTTCACCTCCCTGATCATCGTCTCCGCCTTCTTCACCGCCCTGCTCGTTGCCTTCACCACCCTCTTCCCCATCACCGTCGCCAACTCCGCCGCCGTCTTCCTCTTCTGCGCCCCCGACCAGCCCAACATCCCAGGAGAAATCATGGTTCGCCAGGGTTATCGCTGGTGTTGTGCCCGTATCGGGGTCGACATCGCTGTCGGCATAGTCGTCGGCGCCGACATCTTGAGCCGTGAACGTCTTGCCCGTCGGCTGAGGGAATTTGAGATAATAAGAGCGCTCAGGCTCGACATTGAAGCCGTAGTAACCATTCGAGTCCGTGCTGGTACTGGCGATCAGCTCGTCCGTCTCGGCGTCGTAGAGATTGACACACACCCCGGAGACAGGCAATTCGTCGATGTCCTGAACGCCGTTCTCGTCGCCGTCCAACCAGACAGAATTGCCCAGGATGACTTTCCCCTCTTCTTGTTCAAAAGGCTCTGTCCGAATGGCGCAATCGCCGCTGACAGGAAACTCCGGGCGGGGAAAATCGCCATAAAAGAGGGTTAGGAAACGGGTCATCCCCTCGCTGATGAACAATTCAAAGACGTAGGGGGCAAAGGAGAGCCCAGCCTGGGGACGAGCCGAGACGGGAAAGTTGGTGATCGAGATCAACACAGCCGGCAAATTCAGATTGGCCGGATCACTGACCGGCAAACCTGTCAGGGGATTGACGCCTGGGGGGAAATCCTCCAGATCGGGACCGAGGAGCGCATCTTCCTGAGTGGGAACGAGGGTCGGCGTTGATGTTGGCGTGGGCGTCGGCGTGGAAGTTGCCGTAGCCGTAACCGTCGATGTCGCCGTTTCCGTCGGCGTCATCGTTGGGATAGGCTCCTCGATTCCCAGGGCCTCCGCCGTCCGGGTCAAAGCGGGGACCACCACCGTCGTTTCCGGGTTTTGCTGCAACCAGCGTTCGATCTCTTCCTCGCTCATCCGATCTTTCTGCGGCGGTTGAGTCAGATTGGTGACGATCGCTTTTTGACCGGCGACCAAGTCCACGGAACCACCATCATTTTCAACCCGACAATCACCTTCCAGGCAGGCCAAAACGACTTCACCCGTCTCTTCATCGACCGACACGCTTTTAAAAAACGCTGACTCATATAAGAGGTCAGAAAACATATGAAATGCTACGGTGAATTCGCTTGGGATGGGTGTTGGGAAAACCGTAGAAGTGGGGTGGGGAGTGTACGTTGGTTGAGGTGGAGAAGCCAACCCAAACCGTTGGCAGGCCAGGGACGCGCCAAGCAATACCAAAAAGAACAGGAGCATACGTTCTGGCTTCATAAACGCCCTCCTCACCTTGCCGGGGATCGCACAATTAGCAAGGCCTAGTTGCACTACGTTTCAGGACAGGCAGAAACTGCCTCGATCTGCGGTCAAGCAGCGGCGCGGCGGGGTACCCCAACCAACAAGCCTGCGATCAAGGCGACAACAACGAGACCAGCCGCCACCCAGGCCGCGATTGCCACGGTGGGGGTTTGGGCATGCCTAACGGCGATGCCAATGTAGGCCCACAAGATGACCAGTTGGTAGGCGACATCTCGACGGGTGAAGCTCATCAAAGCGGAGATGACGACCCCGGCAGCCAGCATGATCACCGTCCAGGCCACTTCCGAGATGCCCCAGCCGCCCCAGTTGAGGGTATCCAGCAGCGAGGTGACGTTGGCGATCGTCGCCACGGTGACCCAGCCCAGGTAGACACTGAAGGTCAGGTGGACGAGCCATTTTTCGGCAGCGGAAACAGAGGCACGGCCAATCTCCAGTCGTAAATAAATCATAATCAACGAGAACAGCAGAGTCAACATAGCAACTAGCGTCCAGAAGAAGAACAGGTAATGCCACAAGAAAAGCCAGATCATGTTCGCTGCGCAACTGAGCAAGAAGTAGCCTCGGATCCGCTTCAGGCGGACATTGTCACGTTGGGCGGGCAAGACCTGGTAAACGGCAAAGAGAATCAGACCGATGTAAATCAAGCCCCAAATCGAGAAAACATAGCCGGCAGGGACGAAATAGACATCGAAAAGATCGGAGATGTCCCCGGTGGTCATATCATTGAAGGGCAAGGCATTGGCAAGCCCATTGACGATGATCACAGCGATGACGGCCACCAAGACGAGTATTTGAGCAAGGGAAACTTTTTTCATGATTGACTCCTTTGGAAAATAGAAAAACGGTTCAGATCGATACCCACAAGCGCTTGAGCAAGCTTCCTGAGGTAGCTATCTGAACCGTTCCGGTAAAGAAGACAGCTCTTACTGAGGCGTTCCGTGACGGAATCCTAAGCAAGCTGTTTTTCTACACGTACGTTGATCACTCCTCTTCTTGCTCTTTTCTGGCCTCAGCGATGACGCCTTCGGCGATGTGATTGGGTACGGTCTCGTAGTGATCGAATTCCATCGAGAAAATGCCGCGGCCGCCGGTCATCGAGCGCAAATCGGTGGTGTAGCGCTGCATCTCGGCCAGAGGAACTTTGGCAGTGACGACAGATCGACCCCGTTGGGTATCCATGCCCTGGACGCGGGCGCGGCGAGTGTTCATGTCGCCAAGGATGTCGCCCATGTTGCTCTCAGGCACGATGATTTCGACATCCATGATCGGCTCTAACAACACCGGAGCCGCGTCCATGACCGCGCGTTTGAAAACCTCGCGAGCCGCAATCTCAAAGGCAACCGGCTTGGAATCAACCGGGTGCTCTTTGCCATCGAAAATAGCGACTCTGACATTGTGAACCGGATACCCGGCGATGACGCCGTCCAGCATCACGTTGCGGACACCTTTTTCGATCGCGGGCATGTAGTTTTGGGAAATAGCACCACCGAAGACTTCATTGACAAACTCAAAATCATCCTCGCGCAGCGGCTCTACGCGCATGTGTACTTCAGCAAATTGCCCCGCGCCGCCGGATTGCTTCTTGTGGCGATATTGGGCCGAGCCGGTTTTGCGAATCGTCTCTTGGTAGGGGACCTTGGGGACTTCGATTTCGAGATTAGTCTTAAAACGGCTTTCAGCCTTGCGAATGGCCACATCGATGTGCTGGCCTCCCATCCCCTGCAAAATGGTTTGGCGGGTGGTTTGATCTTGCAGCCATGAGAGGGTCATGTCCTCCTCGCAGAGGCGCGTCAGGGTGGGGCTGACCTTTGCCGAATCGGCCTGGGACTCGGGGTGAACCGCGACCCGGTAAAGCGCGTTGGGGTACTCGGGCACAGGCAACGTGAGGTGATGGTCTTTATCCGAAAGGGTGTGGCCCGTGGAGGTTTCACTCAATTTCGGCACAATGCCGATATCACCGGCGTGGAGCACGTCAACAGGGAGTTGCTCCTTGCCTCGCAAGACAGACAGACCGCCCAGTCTCTCCTCTTCATCGGCATTCTGGTTCCAAACGCGGCTATCTGACTTCATGGCACCAGAATAGACCCGGAAATAGGTGATCTTGCCCACAAAGGGATCGGCCGTTGTCTTCCAAACGTAAGCGGCCAATGGGCCGGCATCGGAAGCGGATAATGTTTCAACACCGGTAGCGCCTTCGGCCTCGACCGGGGGTCGCTCATCGGGTGCAGGCATCAACGCGAGGATCGCATCCAGCAAAGGATAAAGCCCTTTTTCCTCTGTCACAGAAGTGACAAAAACTGGTACGGCTTCTCCCGCTTCTACAGCGCTTCGGAGCCCGTTCAAAATCTCATCTGCGGACAAATCCTCCCCATCGAGATATTTCATCAAGAGCTCATCGTCGCCTTCCGCGGCGGATTCAACCACTTCCATGCGAGCTTCTTCAACGGCATCGGCGTATTCAGCGGGAATCTCTTGAGCCTCCTCACCGCTTCCAGGGTAAGCTTTGATCGAAAGCAAATCCAGGACGCCTTTGAAATCGGCCTTCTCGCCCCAGGGCAATTGGACAGGCAGCAGACGGGCATCGAAGATTTCCTGCACAGAAGCAAGAGCCTTGCGGAAGTTGGCATTATCGCGATCCATTTTGTTGATGACCACAAATCGAGGCAGATCGAACTCATCGCTGTAGGACCAACCAATCTCCGTACCCACCTCGGCGCCGGCGACAGCGTCGACCAAAATCAAGGAGCCATCGGCAACCCGCAAAGCCGAAATGACTTCGCCGACAAAATCTGTATATCCCGGTGTATCTAAGAAATTGAATTTGTAATCTTTATACTGTACCGGAATCAAAGATGTAGAAAGAGAAATACCGCGCCGGATTTCTTCCTCATCATAGTCCGAAACGGTGGAGCCATCTTGGATGCTGCCCAGACGGGTGGTAGCTCCGGTCACGTGTAACAAAGCTTCAGCCAACATACTTTTTCCCGCTCCGCTGTGCGAAACGAGCGCAATATTTCTAATCTTCTCGGTCTGATATTCTTTCATGCCTTGGATGCCTTCCTCGAGTATCGAAATAATAATTTAGTACCACAATTGATCGATTGTAAAGCAAGAGAGCTTTTATGTCAAAGCAATGAAATCTTGCACAATTCTTGACTTTGACCCTTCATTTGTGCTATCCTTTTTACATCCCACAATTATATCTTCTCAACGTCTTGGGGGAAACGAACGCTATTCCTTCATCTGGATTCGCTATCCGCTCGTTTTGCCTACAGGAACAGCGTTCGTCCCCGCTTTGTTGATGGCTCCCGAAATATTGAGATGATACCCACAATTCTATCTACGAGGGCTCCTAGTCTATGATTCAACGTGAAAAAGTCTCTAGCAACGTCTATTTCTTCCAAAGCGAAATGTACGCCAAGGTGACGGCCGGTGTCGTAGCCGGTTCGGAATGGGCTGTTGCCATTGACACCCTATCCTACCCCGAAGAAACGTTAGCGATTCGAGACTTCATCGAACAGGAACTTCAAGTACCTGTCCGGTACGTCATCAACACGCACTATCATGCCGATCACAGTTGGGGCAATTGTTTTTTTCCCGGAGCCCTGATCGTTTCGCACAAACGCTGTCGTCAACTACTGGAAGAACGCGGCATCCCCTCCCTGGAACAGGCCCACAAGAAAAATGCTATCTTTCATCAGACCAAAATTGCCCTGCCTCACATCACCTTCGAAGAAGGGGAATTAACCCTCAAGGTTGACAATGACGTTTTGAGGCTGATACCGTTGCCGGGCCACAGCGCCGATGGCGTTGGTGTTCTGATCGAAGGGGAAAAAACTCTCTTCGCGGGTGATGTTTTCATGTCGCTGCCATACGTGGTCGACGGTGACATTGACACCATGGTAGCTACCTTAAGAAATATTCGTTCCATGGGTCTGGAAAATATCATCCAAGGGCATGGCGACGTCGTGCTGCGAGGTGAAGTCGACACCATCATCGACGACCATCTCTCCTACCTGTCGAATATTCGAAAAATCGTCCATCGCGCCGCCCGGCGCGAATTCCCCAGGGAAATTCTTAATGCCACCAGCGTCGAATCTTGTGGAAAAAGCCGCATTCTGATTGGGGGATTAGCTGAGGGATTACATCAGCTTAATTTGGAGGCTGTCTACGAACAACTCTATGGTGAGCTCCCAGCCAGCATAGAAGATGAATGGTAGGGGAGAATCAATCTTGGTTGTGGCTTGCTCCCTGGCGTCGGGCGCGCCAACCGACGACACGCTCGGTCCCCTTGATGAGGCGCCGGATATTGAGGCGCAGCGCCCACAAGATGAGTCCTTCCACCATGAAGCAATAGACCCCATGGTGCCAAGTCGTGGTTCCCAACCCCGCAATGGTGCGATAGCCAAAAATGAGCGCGGCGATCAAGGGGATGCTCATCGTCGCGACCGAAGCGTATCCGACCCCAAACAAGATCAAAGCCCCCAATGGAACGAGGATCAAGAAAAGCGGCGGCCAGAGCCCAATCATGCCGCCCACACTGGGCGTGCCGCCCGCACCGCCGCTAATTTCCAGGCCGTGCTCCCCTCTTCGAATCAGATAAAGGGAATAATTATGGCCCACGACGACAAAAAAAGGAGCCAGTATTTCCATCCAGGCGTTATCCGGTACAAACCGGTGCGCTAACCAAACCCCGGCCATTCCCTTGGCGATGTCGGCAAAACTGGTGATGATGCCAATACCCAAACCGGCTGCACGCATAGCGTTGGTCCCTCCCGTCCGTCCGCTCTGGATCGTGCGGATATCTTGGCCGGTCGTTAGTCCCACCAAAATATACCCCATCGGAATCGAACCGATCAAATAAGCCAAAAGAAGCACGCCGAAGGAAATCCAAACTTGCATGATAGATCGCTCCTCTCTCTATTGGTCCCTCAATAAAATTAGTTTGACAAAGTGTATCTTCTCAAAAAGCGGGGGAGACGGCCTCCGGCGTGGAACTTTTTCGGCGCTACCTGTTCATTTTACTCAGGCTTCCGAAAAGTTCAACTTCTGAACCCCGAATATTGAGAAGATACGACAACGTTCCATAAATGGTTGTAGAGATAAGTAAGACATCCCCAACAACCTTGCTCGGTTGTAAGAAGAAACACCCAGGCAGGCTTATCGTTACTTCATTGATAACGGTTACCGAATCCCAAGCGCAACCCCCCAGGTAAGGATGAAAACGAAGAGAGGCTCGATCAACAATTGGTGCCAGGGCTTCCCCTCGAGAATGCTACCGGCCAAATTGGTGATCGCATAGGCAATCCCCACCAAGGCCAAAGCAAAGGCAGTAGGAGAGAGGGGCAGGTAATGCAGTGCGGCCGCAATTTGCCCGGCCACCAACATAATGACGACTGTTGGCGCTAAGGCCCAGTGACCGTGCAAGCGCAAATGCAAAACGCGCAAGCTGATCAAGCCGATGGCAACGGTCACAGCCGGAACCATCAAAAACAAACGGATCTCTTCCAAGCGGATAACTACCGCCAAAACCAGAAACAATCCAAAAGCGACCGCGGTTAACCCCATCGAGGCGAACACGTGACGAGCATCGTCCGGATCGACGGTGATATATTCGGCAATCACCACCACGATCAAGAAGCTGCTGCCCAACACGACTCCAGGCCACCACAGGGGGCCCAGGGGTAATTGCGCCAAGGCAACACCAACGGTCCAGGCCGTCAAGGTGGGCAGCAGCCAATGCTGGAACGTTCTACCCCTCTCCGAGGCAGGATGTTCCCGCAAGAGCCAATCGACACCTGTGCCGGTCAATCCAACCACAAAGATGGCGATAACGACATTGATATTGAAAGAAAAAGCCAGGTAAGCGCCCAGAAAGCCAAAGGCTACCTCTTGGGCCGGGAAGCTAATAAAGCGCGCCGCCAGATTAGCCAGCAAAATCGTGGCCGCCAAAATACTGATACGATCGAGTTTGGGAAGATATCCGGTCTTGGTCACAAAAAGATTGTACCCCGTTTAGGAATCAGAATCAAATTGCACCCCCGCCCTACCCGCTGACCCCTGATTCCCAATCCCTGATCCCTGACTCCCCCAATCTGTGCTAGACTATAGATATGAACCAACGCCAAGCCCTGGGACGATGGGGAGAAAACTTTGCCGCCGATTATCTCAAGGCGCGCGGCTATGCCCTCCTCGCCCGCAACTATCGCACCCGCTACGGAGAGATCGACCTGGTCACCCGCCAGGAGAATACCCTCGTATTCGTTGAAGTCAAGACGCGCAGTTCGACAACCTTTGGCTACCCCGAGGAGGCCATCACGGCTCAAAAACAAGAACATCTCCTGCGAGCCTCCCAGGCCTACTTGCAAGCTCATCCTGACTATGAATGCGATTGGCGCATCGATGTCATCGCCATTCAACGCCCCAAAAACGAAAACCTGCCCGAACTCAAACACTTCGAAAATGCCATCACCTGACCTCCCGCTTATCATCATCGTCGGCCCCACCGCGGTGGGCAAAACGGAAACCTCGATCATCCTGGCCGAACGCCTGGATGCTGAGATCATCTCGGCGGATTCGCGCCTGTTTTACCGCGGCATGGACATTGGCACGGCCAAGCCAACCCAGGAAGAACGCCAGCGCGTGCCCCATCATCTCATCGACGTCGCCGATCCCGACCAAATTTGGAGCCTGGCCAACTACCTGCGCGCGGCCCGTGAGATCATTGACGAGATTCACGCCCGTGGCAACTTGCCCATGCTGGTGGGGGGCACGGGCCAATACATCCGCGCCATGGTGGAGGGCTGGCAAGTACCCGAGGTCCACCCCGACCCGCGGCTGCGCGACCGGCTCGAAGCCTGGGCAGAGCAAATCGGCCCGGAAGGGCTGCATGCCCGACTGCAAGTGCTTGATCCCCAGGCCGCGGCCAAAATCGATCCGCCCAATCTGCGGCGCACCGTCCGAGCCCTGGAGGTGATCCTGACCTCCGGGCAGCGCTTCTCTAAACAAAAAGGGCGTAAGCCACCTCCATACGCCATCTTGCAAATCGGGCTACGCCGCCCCCGCCAGGAAATCTACACACGGGTAGACGCCCGCATCCAGGCCATGCTGGAATCAGGCCTGGTGGAAGAAGCCCAATCTCTGCTCGACCAAGGTTACTCGCCAGAACTGCCGCCCCTGTCGGCGATCGGCTACCGGCAGGTGATTCAATACTTGCAAGACCAAATCAGCCTGGAACAGGTAATCAAGATCATGAAGCGCAAGACGCGCAAGTTTGTGCGCCATCAGGCCAACTGGTTCTCGCCCGATGACCCCGACATCCACTGGGTCGATGCCGGGCCAGAAGCCGCCGATGACATCGAAGCCATCATTCGATCATTTGTTACTGATACAGAAAATTTTCCTAATTTGACAATGTCACATTAAACGTTTGTTCTAGCAAAGTGAAGGTAGTTCGCCGGTTGAGTAGGCGTTTTTTGCCGTATCGAAACCAAGAACGGGGCTGATCAGAGCCGCTCCGCCTAGATTTCGATACGCTGCGCTACTCAATCGGCGGCTCCGCTGTGGTCTATGCGAAAATATGACATTGTCAAACTAAACTTTTGGATAATTAGCGATGGTTGTAGAGATAGTGAAGATGTCCTCACCGAACGACTTTGTGTATTCTCTCGCTGAAGCCGCTTGGTCTCGACGCCGTACTGAGTAGCCGAAGGCATATCAAAGTATACATTTTCGCCAAACTACAGGCGATCGCTGTGCACGCTTCCGGCGACACTCGACCAGCGCTGATGTGTTTTGGCCGAGGGCATGCAAAGCAAGAAAAGTGTCTACATATTTTTGAACCATCCCCAGAAGTCACCAAATAACTGTCCCTAAGCAAGAATACATGATATGATTAGGGAAATACCCTCTTGGATTATTTTTGACGTTGGTTTTGTATCTTCTCAAAAAAGCGGGGACGAACGCCGTTCCTGCGGGCAAAACGAGCGGATAGCAAATCCTTACGCAGGAACAGCGTTCGTTTTCCCCAAAATATTGAGAGGATCCGTTGGTTCAATCACTCAACCCAAAAAGGAGAAATTGTGATGGATTTTGGAAAAGCTTTTTCGTTCGTCTTTGATGACCAGGATTGGATCAAGAAAGTGGCCATCGCGGCGCTGGTTTCCTTGATCCCAGTTGTAGGCCCGTTGTTGTTGGCCGGATGGGGTTTCGAAGTCACCCGGCGAGTCATTCGCGGCGAAGTTGAACCGCTACCTGATTTTTCTGACTTTGGTGGTACGCTGGCCAATGGATTTAAAATCGTCGTGGTTGGATTCGTGTATATGCTGCCGGTCATCCTAATGCAGGCTTGCAGTCAAGGAGTTCTATTTGCAGGCCAGGAAAGCGCAGACGAAACCCTGATGACTGTTTTAACCATAAGCACAATCTGTTTGAGTTGTCTGACTTTCCTCTATGCCATTGCCGCCGGGTTGGTTCTTCCCGCCGCCATCGGCAATGTAGCTGCCACCGATGAGCTCAAAGCCGCCTTCCAGTTTGGAGAGGTGGTCGGATTGGTGCGGGACAACCTCGGCGCTTATATCATCGTGCTGCTCGGTGGCATGGTAGCGGGATTGGTAGCCTCCCTGGGTGTGATCGCCTGCGCCATCGGCGTGCTCTTCACCGGGGCGTATGCCGCCGCCATCAACGGACATCTGACCGGCCAAGCCTACCGACAGGCCACATCAGCGGTAGCCAGCTTCGAGTGAGATTCGCTCCTCCCTGACTCGCTAACTTCCAAGTTCGTTTTCCAACTTATCAAGCCGTGTCGCTTAGAATGACACGGCTTTTTTCATTGATCGGATCTATCAGCCCTGAAAATCGATCGACACCTAATTGACTTTTGACTCAGGTGTGTCTATACTAAAGGTAGTCCATTCCCTATTTGCCAAAGGAGCTGAAAATGAAAGACCGACCCTGGTTAGAACTTTATGATGAGGGGGTTCCAAAGACGATTGACTATCCAAACGTACCTCTATTTCATTTTTTAGAAGAAAACGCCCAAAAATATCCTGAGGCCCACTGCACGATTTTCAAGGGCGCCAAAATCTCCTACCGAGAGATGAACGAGATCACCGACCGATTAGCCGCCGGATTATCCGAGCTAGGCGTAAAAAAGGGAGACCGAGTCGGTGTTTTCATCCCCAACACGCCCCAATTTGTGATGGCGTATTACGCCGTGCTCAAACTTGGCGCTATCATTGTTGCCACCAACCCGATGTACACAGCAAGAGAAATCGAGCACCAGGCCAACGACTCAGGCATGGAAGTCATGATCGTGATGAGCAACTTCTACGACAAGATCAAAGAGGTTCAGGATCGCACGAGCATACGCCAAGTCGTCGTTACCAACATCGCTGAAGCGCTTCCCCCTGTGACGGCGCTCTTGTTTAAACTTTTGAAAGAGAAAAAGGCCGGATTCCGAGTCACGTTGGCCGAGGGGGATGTGTGGATGAAAGACTTGATCGCCGCACATGAGGCCGAGGAGCGACCTAACGTTGAGGTGGGTCCCGATGATGTGGCCATCTTCCAGTACAGCGGCGGCACCACCGGCACCCCCAAAGCGGCAATTGCCTTGCACCGCAACCTGGTTGCCAACACACTCCAAACCCGCAACTGGATTCCCGACGCGGTTGACGGCGAAGAGACCGTGCTGATGGCTATCCCGCTCTATCACGTCTATGGGATGGTCTGCGGGATGAACTTTGGCCTGCGCTGCGGCGCTGCCCTGGTGATGGTACCCGACGCCCGCGACATTCAAGACACCCTCGAAAACCTGGAAAAATACAAGGCCTCCATTTTCCCCGGCGTGCCGACCCTCTACAACGCGATCAATAATTATCCCGATGTGCAAGCGGGTACATTCGATCTTAGCTCCATCAAGGCCTGCATTTCCGGTTCGGCGCCGTTGATGCGAGAGACCAAAGAGAAATTCGAAGCACTCACCGGCGGTGTCGTCTTCGAGGGTTACGGGCTTTCGGAAGCGCCCACGGCCACGCACTGCAACCCGATGAACGGGGTCAACAAAACCGGCTCTATCGGCATGCCCCTGCCCGATGTCGATGCCCGCATTGTCAGCCTCGACGATGAGGTCACCGTCTTACCCACAGGCGAGATCGGCGAACTGGTGGTCAAGGGGCCGCAAGTTTTCAAGGGCTATTACAACATGCCGACCGAGACGAAGAACGCCCTGCGAGAGGGCTGGCTCTACACCGGCGACATTGCCCGCATGGACGAGGATGGCTACTTCTACATCATCGACCGCAAGAAAGAGGTGATCAAGCCGGGCGGATTCCAGGTCTGGCCGCGCGAGGTCGAAGAAGAATTGATGGAGCATCCCAAGGTGTTTGAGGCCGGCGTCGCCGGTATCCCCGACCCCAAACGGGGCGAAACGGTCAAGGCCTGGGTGGTGCTCCAGCCCGGCGAAACCGCCACCGCAGAAGAACTGCGCGAGTTTTGCAAAGAAAATTTGGCTGCCTATAAAATTCCCACCGAGATCGAATTCCGCGACGAGTTGCCCAAAACCACCGTTGGAAAGGTGCTGCGCCGCGAGTTGGTCAGGCAGCACAAGGAGGAAATCCAGCAATAATTGGATTTCCCCCTACGGGGATGCTGCGCGAACATCTCGGCTACATGCTCCCCATTTTTTTGAGAAGTCGCTTTATGTTGATCTTCGATCAGCGAAGGAGCGGCTAATCCATCAGCGGGTAATAGCAAAACCCGACCGTGCCCGGGCCGGTATGGACACCCAAAGCAGGAGAAAGTTCGGCCACAAGCGATTCAACCGGCTGCAAGCGCTCTTCCACCAAAGCTTTGAGTTTTTCGATCTCTGGGCGGGCCGCGGCGTGGGTGTAAGCGATTTTGATTTTCCCTCTGTATCCAACCGTTTTTTCCAATTTATCCACCATCAGTTCATAAACTCGCTGGCGCGTGCGACCGATCCCCAAGGCGACGATTTCGCCGTCCTGCATGCTGATGATCGGCTTGATCTTGAGCAAACTGCCAATCAAATAGCCCGCTTTGCCAATCCGCCCGCCCATGGCCAAATATTTGAGGGTATCGGCAGTCTGCATCATCTGGGTGACGGGAATCATGTCACGGACTCGGGCTACAATCGTATTCAGAGAGAGTCCCTCCAGCGCAGCGCGGGCAGCCTCGATGACCATCCAGCCCTGACACAGGGATACATTCAGCGAATCAATCACTTCAATCGTGAGGTCGGGGAATCGCTCCAAGACCACCTCTTTAGCAGCCAGGGCAGCCTGATAAGCGCCACTCCCTTTGGAGGTGATATGAATGCTGACAATCTCTCGTACGCCCTCTGACGCCAATCGTGTGTAAACCTCGGCGTAGTCACCCGGGCTGGGATTAGCCGTTTTAGGTACTTGCTCGGCTGTGGCGAGCCAATCATAGAAGGCCTTCCGTTTGATGGTGACCAGATCGCGCAACACCTCTTTGCCGCGATGGATGAAATAGGGCACCCAGCGGATGTCCAATTTTTCAAAAATCTCGGCGGGCAGGCTGGCAACGCTATCGGTAACAATAGAAACGTTGGACATTTTTCATCCTCTCTTTGAAGTCGACGCTTGCTTCCACGGTACTTTCGTACTTTGAATTATAACCACTTTGACAGATTTGGACAGAGCATATTGACAAGTTAGGGAAAGGCCTCTTTTAAACCACGGATTAATTTACACGGATTTTTTCTGTTTTTTAGGGATAGTTCATGTAGTCAGAAAATTAAGGTTATGCTCCGAAGGGGTATTGGGGGATGTTCTTGTTGCGGTTTGAGTGATGGGCAGGTCAGGGATATGCTGATATAATATTTTCGATGAAACTGCCAAACTGTGAACGTGCAATTGTTCCTGTCGAAAAGCTCACTGATTATTTACTTTCACTGACCCATGCGGTTGGAGGGTCGAAAGCGCGCTACTTTCGGGCAATTGGCTTCGATGAAGAAAATGTTGGCACTTTCGAACGAAACTTACTCGAAATTGCGCAGTCGAATGAGATTGTTGATGAAAAAACATCGGCTTATGGCGTTAAATATGTGATTGATGGGATCTTGGAAACGCCAGGCGGTGAAGAGATTTACCTGCGAACAGTTTGGATCATCGAGACGGGTCAAGCGGCCCCTCGGTTTGTCACCGCCTATCCGGTATAAGGAGTGATCCATGATTCGAGAACTAGATACTGTTGTTTTGAGAAACGATATTAGTGAATATGGTCTAAAAGAAGGGGATATTGGCGCCGTTGTGCATTGTTACCAGGATGATAAAGCCTTTGAAGTGGAGTTTGTGGCCGCTGATGGGGGAACAGTTGCCCTGCTGACACTGAGATGGGATGATATTCGTCTGATGAAGCCGCAAGAGATCCTGCATGTGCGCTCATTTACACCAACCGGATGGTGGTCACAAAAGTAAGTGAGGGTTGCCTTCCAAAATGCTCTAGGCGGCGTCCCCGCCGCCGAGGACGGCGCCTAGAGCATTTTAGTCTACCTGCTTTTTAAGCGTCACTTACTATCTAACCACCACCCACCAACCGCAGCTTGAACATCGGTTGACTTCGCCCACACACACCGGGTGTGCTTTCGATTCCGGGATAAGCTTTCCCCAGATCACGGGCGATCCATTGCAGCAACCGGGCCTTCTCCGCCCGTGTCATCCCAGAAAGCAATTTGTAACCGTTCAGGGTCTGAGTAAAAGAACCCGAAATGGAACACGGATCGCTGTGCGTGCCCATGGCAACACGGATTAGGCAGATTTCCACGGATTTTAAATTTTTGCCAACGGCACGCAGAGCGATCCGCAAAAATCAGCTATATTCGCGTTGCCAGCGGCACGCCTTCGGCGATCTGCGTTCTAT
>CAZJBA010000059.1:0-4057 GCA_964544065.1 uncultured Anaerolineales bacterium
CGTTTGTATCGGATTGAAGTTGAAATTGCTCAACAATTTCTGGCTGGGTAACAAGCAGAAAGTCGACCAGCTTCGCCAAGTCAAGGCCATACTCTTGGTTGTAATCACGGGGATCGCCCTGGACGTAGCCAGCACCAAGATAGGGCGCGCTCCATTCGCCGGTTTGCCTGGGGTGGATTCTAATTTGGGCGACCGGCAACCCGGTCATGTCGGCGACAATTTGGCGTTCTAATCCGGCTTCACTGGTATCACTGGTTGGCATGGTTGTCTCCCTCAATGTCAGTTTCTATAGTAGCAAGGATTTAATCATCAATTCGGGGCTCAATATCAGGAAGGTTCGCTGCTGTTTGGCGCACATCCACCTTGCCGGTGACAACATCGGCGATCAGGCGGGTGCGGTATTCACGTAAAAATTCAATCTCCTGTTTGATAGTAACGGCAAATAGATCGATTCGTTCAGCTTGTTTACCAATGTAATTGACTATGGCTTTCTGTTCACTAGGATTCGGTATTACAACGGGGAAATTTTGTAGCATTGGTAAGCGTAGAGATTCAACCGTAGATTTTGCTGATAATTTCAAAACCTCGTCGCCCAAAAACTCTCTCACATAATAGAAAAAATATCTCCCCATAATTTCTTGAAAATCACTAAACTTGTAAACTCTTTGATGGTAGTCAAATTTACCGTTTATATAATGGAAAACTTTTGCGACGCCCGCACCATCACCAGCCGTTAATACTGCTTCACCATCAAACGAATAAGTGTTGATCCTCTCTATTATTTGTGAACGCACGAAAAATGGATATTTACCATCGTCTATGCGATTTGCAGTATCCCGCTCACCCGTTTCAATACTTGCTAGATACTTTAGACGTCTGACTTTCCAATGCTTCGGCACTTGACCCAACCACTCCACGCCAGAATCTTTATAGTCGGGATAAGGCTCCCCCGTACGGACGTCAATTTGCCCGGTGACGGCTTGCTGGATGATGGCTTGTTTGTACTCTTCCAGGTATTCGATTTGCTTCTCTCGGGCTTCGATCAGGCGTTGAATGCGCTCATCTGCCCAATCCAGGTAACGGGCGATGGCGCGTTGTTCTGGTTCGGAAGGTAAAAGACAGGGAAGATATTTAAAATCTTCCCAGCTTAAATTTTGGCGTAAACCCGAACCTAAACCATAGAAAACTTTTTTTAAATCGTAAGCGTGCAGCAAAAGGTGACCATAATTGCGACTTATATCTTGCTTTGTAGTCAAGCACATATAAGCCGAAGTTATGATGCCGCGGTGATGATTTAGCCCAAAGCGCAAACTTGTTCTGTCGTTTTGCAGATCTGTTGGCCGACAAATAATATCGCCTGGGCTAATAATTTGATATGTTTCAAAAGACTCAGGTACAAGACCATGTAATTTCTCGGGAGGTTTGATAACAATTTTTCCGTAGCTTAGAGATAAAACAGTCTTTTCCTGCAATCCTTCATTAGACACCTTCTTTTCTCGGTAACAAGCGCGCCCCGGTACAATTTCCCAATTTGAAGGCACTTTTCTTAACCATGGAACATCAGTTTCTTTGTAATCAGTGTAGGAAGGCAGGGAGTTTTTCACGAAGTGGCTCCTAAAATTTCTCCTAACAGCCCTTCTGCTTTTTCCTCCACCGCCAACAAATCGGCCCGAATTTCATCCAGCGAGCGCAGGGGTTGTGGTTTGTAAAAATAGCGATTGAAGGAGATTTCGTATCCAATGTCGATGCTCTGGGCATCCATCCAGGCATCGGGTACGTAGGGCAGCACTTCCCGCTGGAAGAAAGCGTCCATGCCGCCTTCCTCCAAGAGAGGGATTTCTTCTGAATCACGTAAGTCGGTTTCGGCCTCATATTCGACAATACGCTTTTTGCCCTCGATCTCAACTTCGTATTGTCCCCGCAGTGGGTCGGCTTGGGTGCCATACTTGAGCGTTTTCTTGATCACCGGAGCGGCTTCGGGGTCGACTTCCGTGAGCGTATCAATGATCAAATCCTGGTGGAGTTTATAGACGGTAAAATCAGCCCTGTTTTTGACTTGACGTAAAAAGGCGTTGAAATCGAGCAGATAGTCAGCTTCTAATTCTCGAGCAAAAGCATCTAGCAGATCAGCTAGTGGCAAATCTTTTTCTCGGCATTCCTGGCGAAAGAGATCTCGAGATTCCTGATCTAATTTGACACCCAAACGAAGGGGGCGCTCGACGGTCACTTTCCAGTAGCCAAATTCCTCGTTGGGGAAAATCTTGGATTGCTCGCTTTTTTCAAAGTTTAGATAAGCCTTCATCACGCGGGCAATATCAGCCTCAGAGAGTTCACAGTTGCGTTGTCCCAGGTTTTTGCGCAAAGGTTGATACCATTCGGTGGCGTCGATGAGCTGCACCTTTCCCTTACGCTGCTCGGTTTTACGATTGGATATCACCCAGATGTAAGTGGCAATACCGGTGTTATAAAAAATATTCATCGGCAAAGCAATGATCGCTTCGAGCCAATCGTTTTCGATGATCCAGCGGCGGATATTGGACATGCCCTGCCCAGCGTCGCCGGTGAATAGCGAAGAGCCGTTATGCACCTCAGCTATGCGGCTGCCTAACCGGGTATCATCTTTCATCTTGTGAACCTTGTTGGCCAAGAAGAGCATTTGGCCATCATTGACGCGTGTCATCAGCGAGTATTCGGGGTCATCACCGTGTTGAATGATAAAACGCGGATCGCTGAAGTCTTTCTTGCCCCCTAACAGTTTTCTGTCGGTCTTCCAACTCTTCCCATAAGGCGGATTGGAAAGCATAAAGTCAAACCGTTTGGCAGGGAAGGCGTCTCGGGACAAGGTTGATCCATGAACTATATTTTCCGCTTCCTCACCTTCCCCCTTTAACAACAGGTCGGCTTTGGCAATTGCATAGGTTTCCGGGTTGATCTCTTGGCCGAATAGATAGATGGATACATCTTTACCATTTTCTTCGGCCAATTCCTGCAACCGCTTTTCTGCTACGGTCAGCATGCCCCCCGTTCCACAAGCGCCATCATAAACCAGATAGGTGCTCGATTGGAGTGGATCTACAACCGGTTGAAGGATCAGTTCAGCCATCAGCGTGACGACATCACGCGGGGTGAAGTGTTCTCCGGCTTCTTCGTTATTCTCTTCATTAAAGCGCCGGATCAATTCTTCGAATACTGTACCCATGCCGTGATTATCAAGGCCGGGTAAATGGACACTGCCGTCATTGTCTAAAACTGGTTCAGGGCTGAGATTGATCTTCGGGTCTAAAAACTTTTCAATCAAGCTGCCTAGAATATCGTTTTCTACCAAAGTAGGAATCTGATTGTGAAACTTGAATTTGCTCAAGATTTCCTGAACATTATCCGAAAATCCGTTCAGATAGGCTTCGAAATCGGCTTTCAATTGTTGCTGTTGGGCGCGGGCGCGTAAATCTCGGAGGGTAAAAGGGGAGATGTTGAAAAAAGCCTGACCTGAAGCCTTGCACAATGGCCCTTCCTGGTTGGTGATCCCCGCTTTATCTAGCATTTCTTTGGTTTCCAAAACATCCTGTTTGGTTGGTTCCAGGACAGCATCTAAACGCCGGATGACTGTCATTGGAAGGATAACGTCACGGTACTTGCCTCGAACGTAAATATCGCGAAGGACATCATCGGCAATCCCCCAAATGAAGCTTGTGATTTTATTGTGCTGGTCGTTATTCACGAAAACTCCTGTTTAGCCCATTTCATCTGATAACATTATTGTTTCACGTTCTGACAATTAGTATATCATAACGGCTTTATAAACTGCGTAGCAAGTGGGACTTTTTACCCATTCGCAAACCAGCCTGGGGGCGCCGTTCATCTTGCCAGGCGTCCCACTTGAGCAGCCTTGATCTCGATCGGGGCGTCAAACAAAAACCCTGCGCCGGGGGCGTTGAGGGCGCAGGTGGGGTTGCCGTTGCTTACGTTATAGGGAATCTCAAGAGCGGGGCGATGAAACTAGGCCGCCGATGCCTGAACCCAGATGGGGCTGCTCCAGGCCCATTGGCCGTTGTGCTGC
>CAZJBA010000059.1:4157-17221 GCA_964544065.1 uncultured Anaerolineales bacterium
CGCCGATGCCTGAACCCAGATGGGGCTGCTCCAGGCCCATTGGCCGTTGTGCTGCCGAACGCGGACGGTGTAACAATCGCGACTACTCGTCCTGGCCGGTTGGTGGACGAAATCAAGCGCCGCCGTGTATTCTGCCTGGGGGATGGCCCGATGAAAACAAATCGCCGGGGTCAAGAAGCCGCCCAGATAGATCGATTTTGGCCCCTGAATCAGGTCGGCCAGCGGGACGTCGACGTCTTGCCCGTTGATTTGCCCCCGAATGGCCGTCTCGGCGTCGGCAGATATTTCGAGGGCAATCCCCTGCGTCGCCGCCGTGGTGGTGGTCGGGTTCCCCCAGGTGCGCGTCGAAAAAGCGACCTCATTCTCGCCGCCGCGCTCCCAATCGCTAAACGCGTAGGACTCTTCTTCACCGGCCTGCGGCGCGACGACCTCGTGGCCGCGAAAGCGCGGCTCGACATCGAGTAGTTCGCCACCGACGACCTGCAACTCGGCTTGCCAATCGACATTCTCCCCCTTTTGGCCCCAGCCGAGTTCGAGATAGACCTTGAGCGGTGCCGAGAATGGGTCAATCCCCTCGCCGAGCAGCTTGGCGTAGTTGCTGGCCCGATGAATGGTGCGGTTGTTGTGCAGCACCTCGACATAGTCGATCGCGCCGCCTCCCCGCACCCGGCAGCGGATATGGCGCTCCGAAGCAGGCGGCAGCACCGCGCCGATGAGACCATCGTTGACGGAAAAGGCAACTTCGATCTTGTCGCCGGTCAAGGCGTAGGTGCGGCGGGCCCTGATCGCTTCCCAAAGGGCATCTCGGCTCAAGGCTTGGCTCCACACGGCCATGCGTCCGTGCCCGTAGCTGCCCGGGTGGGCGCTGTGATGATCGGTCGAGCCAATCGCCCCCACCAAGTGCCCCTGCGCCAGGCCATACTGGTAGGTGCTACCCCAATCTCGCGGCCCCATGGTGTGCAAATAAGGATAGGGCGCGTCGGGGCTTTCCGAGCAGCCGTGCATCGAGATGATCTCCACGACGGGGCTGAACGTCGGATCAAAGGCTTCCCAGTTGATGCCCCGATAGCCCCGTTTGTAGCCGATGTGGTGGGGGATGGCCAGCGCATCGACGCCCTGCTCCTGCCAATGGCGCAGCGCCTGGCGCATTTCGCTCAGCGAGCCCGCCGGGATGATGGCGCCCTGAGGATCTTTGAAATAAACGTTGTGATCGCCGTACTGATTGGAATGCCACTCGAACCCTAGAAAGGGGATGAACCCTCCCGGTTGATGGTTGGCCGCGACCATGTCGCGAAGTTGATCCCAGCCCTGGCGAGATTTCTGAAACCCCTCCTGATGATAGTCGACCAGATCGGCAAGACGTTGCTCCCCCGCGGGGATGTCCGGCCAGTGCGCATGGACGGTAACAGCAGCGAAATCCAATTGCAACTGCGCATTTTGAAAGGCATCGGCGAGGCCGCCATGCCCGTACCCCACCGCACAGTGGCTGTGCAGATCGCCAAAATAGGGATGGAGATCGTTATAGATTTGCATCGGGAATCTCCGACATCGCTACGGTGCGGCCGCCCGCGTCCATGGAGCGGAAGGACGCCATCACCATGCGAGTTGCTTCTAACCCTGCCTGGGCGGATACGGTTGGAGGCGCGCCGTCACAGAAGCGGCGCAATTCCCTGACCAGAGCAAGGTCAGCCCCAAAATGGGAATCGTCGAAATGCTCGTCGCGGCAATCGTAAACATCGTGAGTCTCGCCGTGATCGGTGACAAGGTCAAGCTCGCCGGTGTGCCGGGTCAGAATCAGGCGCCCTTTGGAACCAACCAGCTCCAAGGTTTCCTGATCGTCCGCTTCGGGTCCGAAAATCGTGTAGAAAAAATTGGCGATGACCCCGTTCTGGTACAGGAAGTGGATACTGCCGTTGTGGTAGAGATCGGAGCCCGGCGCGTAGACACAAACATCGTCCATGAATTTCTCTTCGTCCTCTTGCAGCCAGGAGGGGCCGAAATGAGGCATCAGATCACGTTTGACCGGCACCGACGTCTGCCCTGAACGGCGGCGGTAGGGGCAGTCTCGATCGCATTCCGAGCAGCGCCGAGGCGCGTCAGGGTCGGGCTGAATCACCGAGCGTCCGCCAAAGCCGTGCACCGTGACCGCCCGGCTGCCGCTAAACCAGTTGAAGACATCGAAAAGGTGGCAGCCCTTGTCGTTGAGCGCCCCGCCCGACCAGGCCCGGCGGCGCCACCAGGCGGTAAGGTAACGATGATAGGGGATGATGTCGCGCACTTGCAGCATGATCAGATCGCCGATGGCGCCCTCCTGGAGCAGTCGATAGGCCTTGCGCCAGGCGGTTTCGTAGCGGCGGGTGAAGCCCATGATCAGGGGGTTCTCGGTGCGCGCCTCGGCTTCGACAATCGCGACCGCATCACCGACGTTATGGGCCAGGGGCTTGTCGCAGTAGACCCGCTTGCCCGATTCCAGCGCCGGAATGGCGAAGGCCCGGTGGGTGTCGGTGATCGAAGTGATGATAACCAGATCGACGTCCGGATCGGCGATTAAATCCAACCCATCCGTGTAGCAGGCCGGATCGATTTCGACCTGGTGGGCCTGGTACCGCTCTTGAAGCACAGGGAGAGTTTCCCGGATGCGCTGGGGGTTGCGGTCACACAGGGCAGTGATTTCGAAGCCGGTGTGGGGGTAATCTTCGGCCATCAGGCGGGCGATGCTGTATAAACCGCGCACCCCCAACCCGATGATGCCAACGCCGATCGTATCGTTATGCCCCATGGCCTTCGATCTCCTTGGAGCGTCGCGCCATCGTCTGGCGAAGCCTCTCGATGTCTTCGGGCACGACCAGGGCGGTGACCAGGAACAAAATCGCGCAGACGATCCAGGCGCTGATGCAAATTACCAGAATGGCGGTGCGCAACGAGGAGCGCATGGCGATGACCCCGGCCAAAAAGGGCGCCAGGGCAGCGCCGCCGTCTTCGGCGAGTTTATGCACCGAGCGAGCCGTGCTGCGCGCTTCCGGCACGGTGGTGTCGTGGACGGTGGCGATCACGTTGGGGGAGGCGATCGACATGGTGATGCCGGTGAACCCCAGCAAGATGGCAAAGCCAACCCGGTTGTCGACGGGCATGCTGATGGTGGCGAACAAGAAAATCGCCCCCAGGATCACACCGCCCGCCGCGACCAGGGGACGTCCCCGCCGGTCCCGTTCGAAGAAGGCATCGCCCAGCCAGCCGCCGACAAAATATCCGGCTGAGAGGGTCACGATGGCCACCAACATGGTCATCATCGCCTGCCCGGAGGTGTAGCCGCGTTCCGTCTCCAAGAAGCGGAAGAACCAGAAGATGAGCACATTCCAGGGAAAGACGCCAAAAAAGCCCTGGGCCATGAGCAGGAGCAGGGTGCGGTTGCGCAAAAGCCCGCGGACGGTCGGCCAGTCGATGCGATAGCGATCGGCGCCGTCGACATCTTGAAACTCGGGCTCGGCGCTGCCGCGGGTTACTTCTTGAACGGTGAAATAGATCACGAAGGCCAGGACGATACCGAGGCCGCCGGTCAGGAAGAAGACATTCCGCCAGCCCCACAGCTTGCCCAATTGAGTCGCCAGCACCGTGCCGAGCATGAAGCCGAGCGGGCCTGACATTTGCATCAGGCCGTAGACCTTGCCGCGCAGCCGGGGGCCGAAATAATCGGAGAGCAGACTGAACAGGCCCGGATAGCTGGAATCGTCGATGCCGGTGCTGGAGCGGGTGATCATGAAGGCACCGTAGGTGGGCGCCAGGGCGTTCAGCCAGGTGGTGCTCCCCCAGATGAAAGAGGCCAAGGCGAGCAGTTTGTCGCGGGCGTAACGGTCGTATAAAAAGCCCCACAGCGGGTAGAGCAAAGAGGCGACGATGATGGCCAGGCTGGAGACCGCGCCCATCTGGGCTTCGTTGATGTTGAAGTCCTCCATGATGGCTGTGGTCAAGGGGCCGATGAGCAGTTTATCGGCCTGGTGGAGCAGAAGAAAAGCGAACATGACGGCGGCGACATACCAGCGGTAACGAGATTTCATAGCGTTTCTCCAGGTGTCAAAGAGGTTTCTTGATTTTGCTCAGTGATTTTACCCCTTTAAGGAGCCGGCAGCCACACCGCGGATGATGTGTTTTTGAAGCAGCAAGAAAAAGACGATGATCGGAAGCATGCCCATGTTCAGCGTTGCTAGAGCGAGATTCCAGCGGTCGGTGTATTTGCCCAAGAAGCTGAACACGGCCAGGGGAATGGTCCGTTTGGCCGGATCAAAGATGATCAACAAGGGCAGCAAGAAATCGTTCCAGATCCAAAAGGCATGCAAAATAACAACGGTAGCAAGCATCGGTCGCAGGATGGGCAGCACAACCCGGAAAAAGGTCTGGAACGAGTTGCAGCCATCAATAGCGGCCGCTTCTTCAATCTCTCTGGGCACAGACGCTTTCACAAATCCATGAAAAAGAAAAACGGTGAACGGCATCCCAAAGCCCAGGTAGATGATGATCAAGCCAATGCGAGAATTGAGAAGATGAAGCATGCTGGAGACTTTCATCAGGGGAATCATCACCGATTGAAAGGGGACCACCATAGCGGCAACAAACAAGGTAAAGATAAACTGGTTGATGCGATGCGGGGCCCGAGCCAATCGCCAGGCAGCCATGGCGCCCAGCAAGATCAGCCCCGAGATGCTCAATACGGTGATAATCAAGGAGTTGAGCAGCGCCCGAGGAAACTGGACCGTGTTCCAGGCTACAATGTAGTTCTCAAAGACCAAGGGCTTGGGAAACGAAGATGCATTTTTCAAGATTTCGCCATAATCTTTCAACGAGTTGATAAATACCAAGTAAAAGGGCGAGAGAAAGACGACGGCAAGTAGCGCAATGAGGACGCCAACGATGATAAAAACAACGTTCAGGTCGCGGATTTTTTCTATCATTGTTCAATCTCCATACGCTTGGTGGCTTTGACTTGAGAAACCGTGATCGCGCCAACCACCAGGAAAAAGAGCACCGCCTTGGCAGAGGCAAGCCCATAGTTGTTATAGTCGAAGGCTTCCCGATAAATATTGAGTGCAAACGCCTCGGTACTGCCAAAGGGGCCGCCTTTTGTCAACGAGAAGATGACATCAAACAGCTTGGACGACCAGGACAGCATCAAGAACAAACAGACGGTGAACGCCGGGGTGATCAGGGGGAGCGTAATCCTGAATGTCCTCTGCAACCAAGAAGCGCCATCGATGGTGGCAGCTTCAATTAAAGTTTCGTCAATGGTGACGATCGCAGCGATGTAGATGACCATCAGGTATCCGGCCGTTTTCCAAACGAACACGATCACCGTTGCCCAGAAGCCGGTCGCCGGTGTTCCTAACCAGGGGAGTTGGAAGAAGCCCAGATTGGTGATGTCGGCGAGGGAGCCGAAGGCGGTTCCAAAGATGAATCGCCAGATAAACCCCAGGATAATGCCGCCAATCACGTTGGGTAAGAAGAAGATAGCCCGGTACAGGCTGGTCCCCCGCAGGGATTGGGTCAGTGCCAATGCCAGGGATAAACCGAGTAAATTAGAAAGAACCGTACACGTAAGGGTGAAGCGGATGGTGTACCATGCCGATCCGGCTACACCCGGGTCCCGTTGGAAGATATAAAAATAGTTTTCTAGCCCCACCCACGTGGCAACTTTACCGACACCATTCCACTCGGTAAAAGAGTAATAAATGCCAAGGATAAACGATGTGACCACAATGATAAAGAAGACTGCAAAGGCAGGCCCAACAAAGATCAAGTCTTTGCGTAGATTGCGCAATTTTTTGAGATTCATGGGTCTCCTTTCAAGAGGAAGACGATCATCGAACAATGTCTGTCTCCCATTGGAAGACGTAGAAAATACAGTCCATGGAGGTTACCCCCCATGGACTGTGCCCTATTCATACCATAGAGTTGATTGGATTACTCCGTCAGACGAGCCCAGATTTCATCCATCATCTCGAGGGTTGCAGGCCAATCTTGCTGCCCGGCAACGTAGCTTTGGATCGCATCGGACATCTCGTTGGGGGAACCATCGGGGAATTGGCCAAACATCCAGGGGATGGCTTTATCCTCGGCGGAGTATGTCAGGATATCTTGGCTGATGCCGCCAAGCCCGGTGGGCTCAATATCGCCATAGGCGGGGATCATCTTGAATTTCTCGACGAGATATTGTTTGCCCAGATCGGAGCTGACCAGGAAGTTCAAGAATTCGAGTGCTTCTTCTTGCTCCTTGGGTGAAGAATCAGCGTTGACCACGAAATAGAAGGGCACACCAACGGCGATCTTGTCCGCGGCTTCGGGGTCATTGCTCAGGGGCATGGGCAGCAGCCCAATTTCCATATCGGGATCCGCTTCAAGGATGTCTTTTTCCTTCCAGTTGCCCTGTTGAATCATGGCCACTTCTTCATTGACGAACATCTCAACCTGTTTGCGGTTGTCTGTCGTCAGGGGGTTATCTTCGCCATTGGCCACATTCAAGTCAATCAGTTGCTGCAAGGCGACGAACTCAGGCGTGCCAGCCATGGTTTGTTCACCAGCCCACATGGCGTCCATAAAGGCTTGTGGGTCTTCCTGGCGGGCAAAGGGGATATTCATCAGGTGCAATCCGTTGACCCACCATTCGCCATAACCTGTGCCAAAAGCTGTGTAGCCTGCTGCTTCGATCTGTTCCGCGGCAGCTTGTAATTCTTCCAAGGTGCGCGGTCGCTCGGTGACACCGGCTTCTTCGAAGATCGCTTTGTTGTAAATGTATCCGTAGCCTTCTAAGTTAAGCGGCATACCCATGATTTTGCCGTCGATCCGTAATCCTTCGCGCGCAAAGGGAACGGCTCGCTCGACCCAGGGCTCACCGCTGAGGTCGGTCAAGAAGTCGGCAAACACTTCTGCCTGAGCGGGACCTTCGACGATGAAAATGTCGGGGCCATGTCCGGCGGCGAACTTGGCTTTCAAAATCGGCATCCACTGAGAGCCGCCGCCGATGATCTCGTTGACAAAGGTGACATTGGGATTCAAGGCCGAGTATTCATCGGTGAAATTTTGCCATTCGGTTTGCAGGTTGACTTTGAAGTGGAAAACATGGAGCTCGGTGACATCATCTTCCGCTTCAACCTCTTGTGTAACGATGACTTCCTTTTCGACCTCAACTGTCTCAATGATGGTTTCTCCTTCTTTCTCCACCACCACGGTCTCGATGATCGTTTCCGGTTGGCAGCTTGCCAGCAGCAACGCAGCGATCGAAACCAATATTAGGACGAACAATTTGCGATTCATGAGATTCTCCTCTTTATCGATACTTTTTAAAAGTTGATTTGGTTGGCCTGACTTGCTAGAGACAAGCCACACCCTAATGTTTGGCCAGTGTTTTTTATCGTCTTACGAGCATCACCTCCTTTGTTGTTGGAGGCCTCTCGGAAAGCTCTTTGCCAATGTTGACTTCGTCGTTTATAATCCTGGGTAGGCAAAGGCGCAGCATGATATCTGAACTACAAGAGCCATGCTAAACGCTTTGTCGCTTTAGGAGATACTAGCTTACTTGGCGGTGAGATGGTATCTCCTTGCTTTTTTCCAAGAGCAACCTCCTGGCAGATTGGTTAGAACATCAGATTACAATCAGATCCTATTTCGTTAGACAGTCTTTGTCACTTTTCGAATCGCTCTGGGATTGTCGAGATCGATGCCACGAATATGAGCCAGGTGCATGCTAAACAATTGTCCGGGGATGACCGTGACAAGCGGCGAGAGCCATTCGGGAACCGAAACTGGAAATTGTATCGGGTGCTCCACCTTGTTTAAGATATCCGTTTGATCACTAATGGCGACAATCCTGGCGCCAAGATCGACCGTGTTGTTCAAGAAGGTCAGAAATTCTTGCTTCAGTTGACCGGAGGGGGCGATGATGATCAGCGGGAATCCCGGCTCGACAAGAGCGAGAGGGCCGTGCATAAAATCGGCGCTTGAGTATGGTTCGGCGATCGTGTAGGTCAATTCTTTGAGTTTCAGGGCGACTTCAAAAGCGGTCGCATAGTTATATCCGCGACCGATCACGGCGCTATGTTTTACTTGGTTGAGTTTCCCGGCTGTGATTTGGGCGGATGAATCTGTTTCAAGCGCTGCTCTCATCGCTTCCGGAAGCAAGTACATACTCTCCAGCGCTTCCCCATCTCCCGAAAGGGCGACGCTGAGCAAAGCGATCATCGCCAGTTGAGCCGTATAAGATTTTGTGGCCGCGATAGAATGCTCAACACCAGCATGGATATCCAATATATATCTAGCCGTTTGCGCCAGCGTGGAATTGGGATCGTTGCAGATGGCGGCGGTGAGGGCATTCTGGCGACGAGCTTCCTCGAGAACCTGGATGATGTCGGGGCTTTGGCCGCTTTGGCTGACTCCAATGACGAGGGTGTTCTCCAAGTTAGGCGGTCTGCGATAAACGGTAAACAGGCTCGGCGTTGCTAAACTGACAACCATCTGATTGTTAGCGCCGAAAAGATATTTTGCGTACCGCCCGGCATTGTCGCTTGAGCCACGCGCAACAATGACTATCTGTTGAATGCCCCTTTGTTGGACAGCATCGCACAACCGATAAACAGCTTGGCTGCTTTCGTCGATCAAGCGAACGATCACATCCGGTTGTTGGTGAATCTCTTTATAAAGATAAGATTCTTTTAGCTGTGACATCAGTCGACCCGGTAATCATACTGCTATGAAAGTTTGCGAACCACGTAATAATTGTCGGTTGCGTGAACTACTAATACGATCGCGCCCATAACGGTCGCCCTTCGACCAAGCTTGGATACCTCGATGCGCGGCATGCGGGGGATGACCCCGTCAATGCGATCGTAAATGCCTTCTATCAAGATGTCAGATTGTTGGGCAACGCCACCGGACAAGACAATCAATTCCAGGTCTAGCAGCGTGTTTATATTAGCTATGCCTAGGGCCAGATGGGAGATGGTGTCTTGTATGATTTTGTCGGCCCAGAGTTCTCCCTGTCGGGCGGCGTCAAAAACAACTTCAGCGCTGATTAAATCTGATTCGCCTGGAGTCTTTTTCACCGCAGCAGCTCTTTGACCAATTGCCGTCCCAGAGATAATATCTTCGAGGGCCCCAAATTTATCGTAATGCTTTCCCAGCGCATGAATGTCAGGCACGATATAGCCTACTTCCCCAGATGCCTTGGAAAATCCCCGGTAAAGGGAACCATCAATAATCAGCCCGGCGCCAACCCCCGTTCCGATGCTAATCAAGATCATGTTCTGAACATTGCGCCCAGATCCAAACCAATGCTCCCCTAAAACGGCAAGGTTGACATCGTTGTCGACAAATGTGGGCAACTTGAAATGAGCTTCCAGGCGTTGGTGAAGGGGAAAATCGCGCCAATTAAGGCTTGGAGCCCACTCGACAATACCTTCCTTGTTTTTAGTGACGCCCGGTGCTCCAACAGCAATCCCTCGAATCGACTGCTTATCCGGAGCATATCCGAGCAATTCGTCAATCATATCAATGACGAGTTGGAGACTCTCTTCACCCGTTGTCTCGTGATGCTTTAAGGTGACTTCGTGAATGATTTCTCCGCCAATATTAGACAAAGCGCCATAGAGTTTGGTGCCGCCCAGATCAATACCAATCACCGTGTAGGCGTTTTTATTATACGAAATGAGAGAGCGTCTCCGCCCCATACCCTGTTCACTCTGGCCAGCCTCGACGAGAAGATTTTCTGCGAATAGATCATCAACAATGCGCATGACCGTCGGCATACTTAAATCCAGCTTTCTGGCAATCGCTGTTCGAGATGTGGGAGAATTAAGCCTGATGTACTCGAGGATGGCGGAGCGGTTGATCAACCGCATTTGGTTGGCGTTAATCGTTCGTGGGAGCATAGGCTTTTTTCCAAGGTGTTGGGTTTATTGGTCTCGGCCTACTTACTTACAATAAGTAAGTAAGTAGATATTAACAAATTTTTAACAAAGTGTCAAGAAGTTCTTCGGTTTTTCATGTTGTATGTTGGCTGGCCAACCGCTTTTTTGGGGTTTTACAAGCCTGTGCTGAGCCCGGTCGAAGCAATGGCAGGATCAAGATGCGCGGGATCAAAGCCTATTTGCCCACGGTAGTGAAATTGTGGCAGGATCGATTGGATGAATTGCGTTCTGGGCGGGTGCCCTTGGAGCAGCTCCTGGTCACCCAGAAGCTGAGCAGGGAGCTGGAGCAGTACACGGTACCTTCTCCCCCGGTGCGGGCAGTAGTGCAGCTCCAGAGTGTGGGCAAGGAAGTCAAAGTGGGCCAGTACGTCCGCTTTCTCTACACGATCGGAGAGCCGGGCGTCCACGCCAGGGTTGTGTTGCTGAGCAGCGGGTGCCTGAATCAAGGTGACATCATCCAGGCCCATCACCATTGCATCACGAAACGCATCTTTTGCTTCGGCTGGTCCATACGGAAGGCCATGAACTTCGCCACCAAAGCTCTCTTGAAGCGTGACAGCAGCCTCGAGCACATTTTGATCGAGGTTGCCTATCGCTCTAGGCGCACCAGCTAATTTCAACTCTTCCGTCTCAGAATCGACCTTGATTTCCGAAACATCCAGTGATTATTTGATACAAGCCACTATTTTCACGATTTTTTCATCCCTTGCCTTCTAGCCATATCGATAAACAATGCCAAATCCATCCACCGGGGGCTGCCAAGTGATCCCCCCTTCACCTATATCGTCACAAGCAATTTGACAGGTGCCACACTCAAGGCAGTTTTCATAGCGCTCTGTGACCTGATCATCGAGCAATCTATATACTTCCGCAGGACATACCGTTAAACAGGGCTTTTTTTCACAAATCAGACAGCGAGACTGATCGATCTCAATATGGCTATTGTTCTCATCAAAAACGTATTTATCCAACCCTAAACGGGCATCAAGATTCATCTTTGGTGTACTCATACAACTAGCCCTCTGCCAATTCGATAGATGTCTTTCAAAAGCTGCATGGGGGTAACGTTTCCTTGCATGTTCTGGCGCAGAGAAGGATACACCTTCATCCCCAGCTCCGGTCTAACCGAGAACATATCGCTCATAAGGTTGCAAATCAAGTCCGGATAGGTCTTGAAGAGACGGTCAATCTCCAAAAGCGGATAGGTAGCCTTGAAGGTCTTCATGTCTTGGTAGATGGACGTCTCCTGGAAAAGCTGTTCATACCTCCCAAGAGCATCTGCCGAGTAATCTCCGGTTTCACTTGCCGCGATAACGGCTTGAGCGGCAGCGGCTGCCGAAGAAACGGCCAAATCCATCCCCCGGAGCGTCATTACGTTGTTGAGAATCAAGCGAGCAGCGCTGCCCACGACCACATAGCCATCGCCATACAGTTGGGAGATCAACTGCAATCCACCGCGGTGAACCGTTTGAGCGGAATATTCCACGGCTTCTCCCCCCTCGATCATCCGGGCAATGGAAGGATGAGATTTGAATTGATCCAAAATCTCATGGGGCTGCTTACCACTTGCACTCAAGGAATTGATTTTGACAACCACACCGAGAGAGAGGGTATCCTTATTGGTATAGATAAAACCGCCCCCACCAACGCCATTGGTGCTGCCAACCGTGGTATAAGCCATCCCCTCGCCGGGCCGGCATTGAAACCGTTGGTCGATCGCTTCTTCGGAGAGTTGGATGACTTCTTTGACACCCAAGGAAACATCTTTGGCGGCAAAATCTTCTCGGAGACCAGCTTGTTTCAACAACTGGGCACGCGTTCCTTCCGCTACAACGACCACATCGACGGGGAGCTCATCTTCGCCAGCTCTCACGCCGGTGACGCGGCCATCCTCGACAAGCAGCTCATCCACCGTGTACCCGCTAACCACCATCGCGCCGGCTTCTTCCGCTTTCTTGGCCATCCAGGGGTCGAATTTTGCCCGCAAGACGCTAAAAGCATTGTAGGGCGGCGTGACGGCCTCATCATCGCGGAAATCCAACGTGGTGGAAGCTCCCTCTCCTAAAAACATCAAGCCATGCCCCCGGATTTCCCGTTCCACGGGGGCTTCTTCCCAAAAGTCAGGAAAGACTTCATTCAAGATTTGGGAGAAGAACAGGCCGCCCGAAACGTTCTTGTCACCTGGCGTCTGACCACGCTCGATGACCACGACTTGCAAGCCGGCCCTGGCCAACAAGTAGGCAGCCGTAGATCCAGCAGGTCCTGCCCCAACAACGGCGACGTCAAATTTTTCCATGTTTACCTCTCAAAAAACAAGTTCAGGTTTGGAGCGGCAAGCTGTTCCCATCCTATACAGGAAAGCTTGCCACTCCAAGAAATCTACTTTACGGAATAATCGCTGCCATCATCCCTTTTTGGGCATGGAGACGACATTCGCCTTCACCTGCTTCTCGATTTCAGGATCGATGCGCATTTCAGGGGGGGGCGCGAGAAGACGATATCGGCTCCAAAGAGGCTGGCAACATACAAGAAATCATGATGAGGCGCAATCGGTTTCTTGAGGCCGTTGAAACGTTGCTTAAAGCCGTATTGTTGATAACCAAGATGGATATCAGCAGCATGAATAAAGCGCATATAATCACCCTTTGCCTCAACATCATGAACACAATTGTAATTATAAAGGATGAATGTTCTTCTAGCTACACACCACTTTCAAAGTGGGCGCGCAAGAGTTGTCATTACAAGATTTCAACGTCAGTGTAGGCTTGCTCTGCATAGCCCAAACGTGCGTCTTTAGCCGCCCAACAGTGGGTGATTTGCCGCAGGCATCCCTTCGGGAAAATCACACTCTTGGGCTGCCTTTGGCACGCAGAGCGAGCCGAGCGTCCATGGAGATGGACGCGACATCCGCTGACAACATCTGCGCGCACACATACAACAAACAGCAATTGACGTTAGGCTACAATCGTGCTAAACTAGTCTGTATCTAGTCTACTTAACAAAGGAGGGCCCCATGCCTAGAATCGGAGCGTATCAAGCCAAAACCCAATTTTCCAACTTGATCAAAAAAGTAATGCAGGGTGAGCGTATCATCATCACACGATACGGTGAACC
>CAZJBA010000060.1:0-17041 GCA_964544065.1 uncultured Anaerolineales bacterium
GTCAATGGTTTGTTGTAAGGAGGCCTTGCCCTGTTTCTTTTTAGCCGCCTGAAGCAAGCGGAGGTCATCGATGCTGATCAAAGCTGCTGTGGGTTCCCCAAACCGCTCGATGATGTATTGACTTTGACCGTAACCGACCTCATTAAGGACCCGTTTGATTTCTGAACGTAGTTGCGAAGAAGAAATTACTTCGGTCATCTTGTCCTCCGAAAAAGGTGAATTTGTACAAATTATACGTTTTGTACAATTTTACCAAGTGAGTCGATCAATGGCAACTGCGCCTTGACCAACAAGTGAAAGACGGAGATTGTCGGTTGGGAAACGAGGTCTACTTGAGTGGATAATGGCCGAACTCTTCCACCGCATCGGCCATGGCGAGCACGTTTTCGGGAGGGACATCGTTCATACGCGTTGGCGCGGGGTCATCGCCATGGCTCACGTCCAGGCAAGGCGGTAGAACGCTCCATGGTCTGAATCAACTTAGAGGGTGACATTGTTTCTCCCCGTCAGGATTCTTGTTCAAGGTCCTCTTCACTTAATCCCAATGCCTTGAGCACCAGCCAGAAGGGACGGTCGCGCATTTCGACCAACACTTTTTGGGTCCGGTAGAAGGCTTCTTTTTTGGCGCTGGAGGCAAGGAAGCCCGGTTTCTTTTGTTTCTCAAGATAATTGGCGATCCCGGAGACGGAGCCATCGCTTTCTTGGCTGGCTTCTTGGAGATATTCGATCAGAAATTGTTTGTATTTTTCTTGATCCATAGTCGAAATCCTTGTCTTTTCGTTTGGCTAGATCGTGGCTAACATTTTGACATCTTTCCAGATGAAGGGTAGCACCAGCAGAGCGCCAAGGCCGAGGAGTCCCATGGTCACGGCTATGCTCATGATGGTGCCGAGTGCGGCGATAGGGAGCAAGTTGAGCAAGGCGTAGACGACGACGCCGCTGCCCAGTGAAGCCAGGCCGATGCGGTGGAGGGGTTTGCCGAGTTGCAGCCAGGTGGGAATCCGGCGCTCGATCAGCCAGAAGAGCAGCAGGGCATTGAGGGTGAAGGCAATTGTGTTCGCCAAGCCGATGCCGGGTGCGCCCAGAAGGCGGGAGAGGATCCAGCCGAGAAGGATGAAAATGCCCGCGGTGAAGCCGGAGGTGATCAGAGGGATCAGCGCTTTTTTTTGGGCGTAGAAGGCCCGCGCGGCCACCTCGAGCAGGGAGTGGCCGACGAGACCGAGCATGTAGGCCCGCACCGTCCAGATGACCAGTTCGTTCCCGGCGGCGTCGAAGCCGAGGATGCCGATCAGGGGGCCGATGCCGACGATAAGCAAGACTGCACAGGGCAGGGTCAGGGCCAGAATAGTGCGCACAGTCCGGTTGATCGCGTCTTGGAAGGATTCCCACTCGCCCGCGGAGATGTGCTCGGAGATGGTCGGCAAGAGGGCCGTGCCGATGGCGGTGCCGATCAATGACTCCGGCACTTGCATGAACAGCCAGCCGTAGACCAGCGCGGTGACGGAACCGGCGGTCAGACGGGAGGCGAAATTGTCTTGAAAGATGAAAATCAGGTGGATGAAGAAAACGGTGCCGATACGCGGCAGCATCAGGCGGATGACTTGCTGCACGCCGGGATGGCGCAGGTTGATGCGCGGCGTCCAGCGGAATTTGAAATGAATCAGCCCGGGAACTTGCACGAGCAAGAAAAGCACTGCGCCGATGATGGTGCCGTAGACCAGGCCGTGAATCCCCAGTCCGAGGGCGGGCAGGGTAATGCCGGCCAGGGTGTAGCCTTGCTCCGGAACCAGAACCAACACGCCGAACAACATGCCGATGTCGTACATGCTGGGGGCCAGGGCGGGGAGCAGAAAATGCTGGTTGGCCTGTAATCCGGCGATGACCAAGCCACTCATCGAGAAGAGCAAGGTAGCGATCAGGTTGAGGCGCATCAACTCGGTCACCAGGGCTTGTTGCTCGCTGTCGAAGCCGGGGGCGATTCCCCATCCGGCGCTGACAATCTGGGGGGCGAGCAGGGCGATGATGATCGAGAATCCGGCCGAGACCAGGAAGAGCAAGTTGCCGATGCGGGAGAACAAGTCCCAGGCGGCCTGGCGTCCCTGTTGCTCCAGGTGCTCGGAAAGCACCGGAATCAGGGCCATTGCCAGCGCTCCACCGGAAATGAGAGCAAAAAGCAGGTCTGGCAGGTTGTTGGCGGCGTTGAAAACATCAAGGGCAGGGGAAAGCCCAAAAATGCGGGCGATGAGCACTTGGCGGATGAATCCCAATATTTTTTCAAGTCCGAAAAAGACGCCAACGATGATAGAGGAGCGGGCAACGTGTTTCATGAAAGGTTCGCTTTTGAGTGAGATTGTATGGATGGGACAAGTATAGCATGATGCTTATTTTTTGGGGTCTTGAAGAGCAAATATTTGAATTGGGCGATCAGAAAACCAGGAATACTGACATTTATTTCCTGCAATCCTGGTTTCCCAGGGAAAATGGCGAAGGAGTTATCCTGATTGGATGGTATAATCCCCCCATTTCGATATAACATCAGAGGAGAAAATACCATGCCCAAAATTGCTCTTGTAACCGATAGCTCTGCCTATGTGCCCCCGGAAGTAAGCGAGCGTCACAGAATTGAAGTTGTCCCCTTAAAGTTGATCTGGGGAGATGAAACGTTCCAAGATGGCGTTGATATTTCCCCGAGTGAATTCTATGCTCGTCTGCCCGATGCTGAGGTGATGCCGACGACATCGCAACCCTCCGCCGCCGAGTTCAAGCAGGTATTCGAAGATTTGCACGCAGAAGGCTATCATATTTTGGGGATTTATATCTCCAGCAAGCTTTCCGGGACGATGGCCTCGGCCGGACAAGCCAAGAAAATGCTTCCCAATGTCAACGTTGAAAATGTGGATTCACTCTGTTCGATTGTGGAGATGGGCTTTCATCTGCGCGAAGTCGCCGATGCGATCGAGAATGGCGCCGATTTGGCCCAGTGTAAGGCCGTGGCCGAGGATGCCCGCACCCGCAGCGGGCTTGTCTTCGCAGTGGACACCCTGGAATTTTTGCACCGCGGTGGCCGCATTGGCGGCGGAAAACGATTCTTGGGAACGCTCTTGGATATCAAGCCGGTTTTGGAATTAGAAGATGGCAGCGTCGAAGCCGTTGAACAGGTGCGCACCAAACGCAAAGCGATCAACCGTCTTTTGGACTTGGTTGAGGAAAAGGCCCAGGGGAAAGAGCTTGCCTACCTGGGCGTCTCCCATGCCAGCGCCGAAGCGGATGCTGTAGATCTGCTGGAGCGAGCGCAAGCGCGCTTCCACGCTGAGAACACCATGTTGTCGGAATTAAGCCCCGTGATTGGCACCCACGCTGGCCCTGGCACGGTTGTATTGGCGTATATGGTAGCGAAATAAAGAGTTTTCCTTTGGCGGCCGATCGGTCTCATAGCGACCCCGTCCCCGGGCCTCGCATTTTCCTTTGAGGGAATGATACCCGTTTGGTAACTTTTTAGATGAATGAACGCGCAAATTTGACAGTCAAAACCCGTCATGGTACGATTCGGCCTGACAATTTAATAACCCCCTAGTAACTCTTATCCAGAGAGGTGGAGGGACCGGCCCTGTGAAACCTCAGCAACCAGTCAGTTTCAGTGAGCAGTTAGCAGTAATCTGAGCAACAGTCGTATCGATCACTGAACATTGGAAACTGAACCCTGAAAACTGGACCAGGTGCTAATTCCGGCAGGAGGAAAATCTGGAAGATGAGAGGGAGCTATTCAAACACGTATTGCCCCCTCATGCTAGAGGGGGCAATTTCTTTTCTCATGGAGGCTTAAATGACACTCACGTTCATGAAATCACCAAAATTAGTATTTACATCCGAGTCGGTTACCGAAGGTCACCCGGACAAGATTTGCGACCAAATCAGCGATGCTGTTTTGGACGCCTGCCTGGAACAGGACCCGTACTCCCGCGTCGCCTGCGAGGTTGCCACCAAAACAGGGTACGTCATGCTGATGGGAGAAATCACAACCAAAGCGCAAATCAATTACGACAACCTGGCCCGCAAGGTCATCACCGACATTGGCTACACCCGAGCCAAATACGGTTTCGACGGTGAAACTTGCGGCGTGCTGGTGGCGCTGGCCGAGCAGTCCGGCGATATTGCCATGGGCGTCGATGAGGCCCTGGAAGCCAAAAAAGGTAAAATGACCGAAGCAGAGATCGACGCGATTGGGGCTGGCGATCAGGGCATGATGTTTGGATATGCTTGCAACGAAACCCCTGTCCTGATGCCGATGCCCATTTATCTGGCCCACAAGTTGACCCGCCGACTGGCCGAGGTGCGCAAAAATGACCTGCTCCCCTGGTTGCGGCCAGATGGCAAAGGGCAAGTCACAGTTGAATATAACCAGGGCAAACCCGTGCGCATTGACACCGTGCTGGTCAGCACCCAACACGCCCCCGATCTCTCTCAGGAAGAAATCCGTGCAGCCGTGATCGAAGATGTGATCATGCCCACCTTGCCAGAAGGCATGGTCGATGACGATTTGAAAATCTACATCAACCCGACCGGTCGATTCGTGATTGGTGGCCCTCAGGGTGACGCCGGCGTGACAGGGCGCAAGATCATCGTCGACACCTATGGGGGCATGGGCCGGCACGGTGGAGGCGCCTTCTCGGGGAAAGACGCCACCAAGGTAGACCGATCCGGCGCCTATGCCAGCCGCTGGGCCGCCAAGAACGTAGTCGCCGCCGGTCTGGCCGATCGCTGCGAGATTCAGGTTGCCTATGCCATCGGCGTAGCTCGCCCCCTCAGCATCAACGTGGAAACCTTCGGGACCGGCAAAATCGAGGATGAAAAGATCGCCAACTTGATCGACGAGCATTTCGACCTGCGCCCCGGTGCGATCATCCGCGACCTGGACCTGCGTCGCCCGATCTTCCAAAAAGTGGCCGTTTACGGCCACTTTGGCCGCGACGATCTGGACCTGACCTGGGAGCGCACCGACAAAGCCGACCTGCTGCAAGACGCGGCCGGGTTATAAGCAACCTCTTCACAATAGAAAAAAGACCCTGTCGCCTCAGCGACGGGGTCTCTTGGTTTTGGGGGTGAATAGAAGAAAATTAATCCGACTTATTCGATGAAGGGCTCAACTTTCTTGATGATCTTTTTCTTGGGACGAAAACCGACCAGACGTTCTTTTTCCTCCCCATCGACAAAGAGCATCACAGTGGGCACACTCATGACCTGATACTTCATGGCCAAATCCTGACTCTTATCGACATCCACTTTATAGAGCTGAACCTTTTCATCCCATTCGTCGGCTAACTCCTCCATGACGGGAGCGAGCATCTTACAGGGCCCGCACCAGGCAGCGGTAAAATCTAACAAGACCGGTACAGATGAATCGAGGACATCCGCCTGAAATGTTTCTGTGGTTACATAACTAAGTTCTGACATGCTGTATCCTTCCGTGAGTATTTACGAGTAAACTGTCCAGATCGTACATAATCTTTTCAAAAGAGTCAAGGTGATGTGGTAATTTCTTAGCGCTCAGGCCAATCGCTCATTAATTGCGTGGGAGTATCGGGATCGTAATGATAGATGTTGCGATCCGGGAAATGAGAAGCCAAGTCTGACACGGGGACGTTTGACGAGGAGGCATAATAAAAGATGAAGGGAGAGGTCAGAAGCGGATCTTGCAAGTGCAAGAAGACACCATATTGTTTCCAATTATCGGCGTGGACGATGATCAAGGCGGGCGTTTTCGACACGTAGGCAGCAGATTGGAAGGATTTCAGGGGAGATCTCTCAAAACCATACCGAGCGTGGATCGCTTGTAGGCGAGCGGGGGTATAGAATACGGCGCTTAGGGCTATCCCCAAGCCAAGCAAGCCAAACACAATCCATCGGCGAAGACGCGGACTGATTAAGACAATTTCTTCAGGTAACGAGAACCAGCTAGCCAACCATGCGATCCCTGCTGCGCTCAACAGGGTCAAACTATAGATGCCTTCGTAGAAATAACGTGGTCCCGAGACCCAATAGGCCATATAGACCAGAACAAGGGATGGAAACACGCTGGTGAGCAACCACACCTTGCGGCGGCGACGCAGCTTCCACAGGCCCAAGAGGGGCAGCAACCAGGAAATTTGGCCCCAACCGAACAGGTCTCGCCCCACGAGGATCAGGCTGTGGTGCGTATTGAACCAACTTTGCTTCAGCGTATGTACCATCTCGCCGGGGCCGTAATGGAGGCCGAAACCGATTTTGTCATACTCCCACCAGAGTGTGTAAGGGTTTGTCAGCGCGTCGCCGGTCAAGGTGTACTGCCACAAGAAATGAAAACTGGCAATTGCGCCAGTCACAAGCCCGATGGTTAGCACCCGTTTACGAGCAGTTGCAGAGCCGTGCAGAAGTCGCAGTAGTCCATCCATCCCAAAGGGGATCGCCACGCCAACGGCGCGCCTGCGGCGGCTGCGTGCCTGACTACAAGCATTGAGTCAGGCTTGGATGGCCTGAAGCGCTTCCAAAGTAGCCGCGTGGAGATGTCCGTTGGTGGCGCAAACACCGCGATTGTGGGCCAACGTGCGCCCGGCGGTGAAGTCGAGCGGTTTGCCATCCAGATCGGTGACGCGGCCGCCCGCCTCCATGGTGATCAAAGCCCCGGCAGCCTGATCCCAGATTTTCTCGAGGTAATTGGGGCGGCTGGACGAGAGTAGACGCAAGTAGACTTCGGCCTCTCCGGCGGCCAAGACGGCATATTTGGCCTGGCTATCCATGCGGACGGGATCGGCCTCGATTTTCATTTCGTCGGCCAGTAAGTCGATTTGGCTGACGTTGGTGTGGCCGGCCTCGAAAGAGCGCAGCAGGCGTGCTTGAGCGGGGTCGCTTTGCTCGGAGATATGCAAGCGTTGATAATTAGGGTCACCTTTCAAGGTTGTGATCCAGGCGCCTTCTCCGCGACGGGCGACCAGGATGGAGCCGGGACCATCGACATTGGGGCAGCAGCCGTCGCTGAGGTTGGGGCAGCCCAACACACCAACTTGAAGCTGCCCGTCGACGATCAGAGCCAGAGCGATGGCGTACTGGTCGCCGCGCAAAAAACCCTTCGTGCCGTCGATCGGGTCAACGGTCCAGAAACGGTCATTCGGTTGGCCCGCGCCGCGGTCGATCCAGCGGGATATGGTTTCGGGCGTGGCGCCGTCGGTGAAGCGTCCGACGAATCGAGTCACCCTCTTGAGAGTCTCTTCTTCCTCAGGTGTTTGCAAGGCAGCGGAATCTTCCTCGCCGATGAGAGAGTCGTTGGGAAAGGCGTCGTTGAGCAAGTAGCCGATCAGGGCCTGGGCGGCAAAATCAGCCACGGTGACGGGGGAGAGGTCATTTTTGGTAAGGGCTGGCGAGACCATCTCCGCCTGGACTTGTTTGGTCAGGATCGAGGCCTGGCGAACGGCGTCCAGGGCAAAGTTAATCTCAGGATTGTTGAGGTTGAGCATGGATTCTCCAATACAATGATTAGACAATGGTTACGTAAAAGTCAACTTGCAGAGATTTTTTCGTACACGGAAGAACACGGAAAAAACGGGATAGCAGAATTGAACAAGACTTATGTAATTTTCACCGAAAACGCTGGTTTGCGAAGCATGCCTTGCCCAGCGGGCACGCACAGCGCGGCAAGCTTGTCGAAACCACCATTTTCGGCCACAGTTCGCTGATTTCGACAAGCTTCCCCCTCCGGGGACGCATGCGAAGCACGCAACACCGAAGCGAGCGAATCGGTGAACTGCGTAAGTCCTAATCAATCTAAAGGGTAAGTTTAGCTATATTGAAAAGTCATAAATCGATGTACAGGCTGCCGTCGAAGACGCCGGTCAGGTCGTAGGGCATGGCGCCGTTGATGCGGATGGGCACCATTTCGCCGGGGGGGATGTCGTCTTCGATGATGACCATGCCGTCGACCTCGGGGGCGTCGCGGTAGCTGCGTCCCAGGGAGAGGCCGTCGCCTTGGCCTTCGATGAGCACATCCAGGGTTTTGCCGACAAAGCGCTGATTTTGTCGCAGGGATAGATCTTGTTGCAGGGCCATTAGGCGTTCCCAGCGTTCTTGCTTGATTTCCGCAGGGATGGGATCGCCGAGCGGTTCGCTAGGGGTTCCCTCTTCGAAGGAGAACTCGAACGCGCCGAGGTGATCAAATTGAATCTCTGCGACGAAGTCGAGCAAGGTCTGGAAGGCGGCTTCGGTCTCGCCAGGATAACCGACGATGAAAGTCGTGCGTAGGGCTATGTCGGGGATGGCCGCGCGCACGTTTTCGATCGTGCGGTAGACCCAATCCATATCGGCGGGGCGGCGCATCGCTTTGAGCACATCGGGGTCGGCGTGCTGCAAGGGAATATCGAGGTAGGGGAGCACCTGTTTTTCGGTCGCCATCACCTCGATGAATTCAGCGGTGACATAACCGGGATAGGCATACATGACCCGAATCCAGTCGACTTCGGGCACGGCTTGGGTCATCTTCTTCAACAGCTTGGCAAGCCCGTTTTTGATCCCCAGGTCGTGGCCGTAATCGGTGGTATCTTGGGCGATCAAAATGATTTCTTTGGTTTCCATATCCCGGAGAGCGCGAGCGTCTGCGAGGATTGCGTCCATGGGGCGGCTGACGGCCCTGCCTTTGATCAGCGGGATGGCACAAAAGGCGCAGGGGCGGCGGCATCCATCGGCGATTTTGAGATAGGCGCTGGCGCCGCTGGTGCTAATACGCAAGGCCCCGGCGTCGTCTTGCCCCACGGTGGGCACGTCGGGGAGGTGGTAGAGGGGCTCGGTGGGTCGCTGTTCCCTGAGGCGTTGAATCAGGTCGAGGATGTCCATCCATCGGCGGGTGCCGATGATGGCATCAACGCCGGGAACCTGTTCCACGACTTGTTCCCCGTACCGTTGGGTCAGGCACCCGGCTGCAATTAAGATCTGTTTCTCCTGTTTTTGATCAGCAATATCTTGAAGAACTCGATAGGATTCTTCTTTGGCCGGATCGATGAAACCACAGGTGTTGACCAAGATAATATCCGCTTGATCGGGGGCATCGACCGGCCGGTAATCGGCGCTGATCAAGAGTTGCGCCATCGAATCTGAATCAACCGTGTTTTTGGCACACCCCAACGATATGAGTAGAAATGTTTTTTGCTCGTCGTTCATGATTCAGGCTCAAGGTTGAGATTCTGCGAATGTGAAATCCGGGGCGGGATCATCAACAAGAAACCGACGGCGACGACCGCTTCCCCAAAGACAACGCCGGTCGCCTGGAGCGGGCCAAAGAAGGGGATTCTGGGAAAAGGCTGGGTGCCAAAGCCGAACACGTCGGCCATGCCAGAGACAACGGTTATGATGTAGCCTGTGGCTACCAGCCGCAAGCCAATATCGGCGCTGATGCTGCGTTCTCCGTGCATCCATTGAATCGAAAATCCGACGTATCCACCCACGCAGATGATGGCCAAGCCGAGCAGAAAGACGGTAATTTGGACAAAACCAACCACGGGGCTGCGATCGAGGCGAAACCAGCCCGGTTCTGCGCCGAGCAAAAATACAAACAAACCGATGAATACAACGGCTATGGCAATCCAAGAACGCCGGCGTCCATTGCCTGGTTTTTTTAGCATCGAAATTTATCCTTTTGGTAAGTCGTTCTTTAAATATCTAAGCCAGTTTTTGCCCAGAATAGCGGCGATGTTTTCGGGTGAATACCCTTTTTGCGCCAACAGAGGGGTTATTTTGTGTAAGTCGGCGATGGTGTCAATGCCAGCGGGGGTCTTTTGCAAGCCAAAACCGCCATCGAAATCGCTGCCGATGCCGACATGATCGGCGTCTCCGGCCATTTGGCAGATGTAGTCAATTTGGGCGACGACTCGTTCCAGCGGGACTCGCTCGCGCCCGTGGCTCTCTTTCCAGCCGGGCAGCAGGAAGCGATTGTAAGGAATGACGCCAATGACGCCATCTCGTTCGAGGAGGCCCCCAATGACGCGATCGGGGAGAAAGCGATTGCGCTCGCTTCCTTCGATTCCTTTGAGCAAGGCGGCTGGGTTGGCGTGGGAGGCGATGATGGGGCCGGGATACGCGTCGAGAGCGGGTAAGACGGCCTGCTCGTCCATGTGGCTGATGTCTAGCGTCAAGCCGATGTCGGCCATCGCTTCGAGAAGCTCGTATCCTTCGGAGGTGAGCGGGCCTGGTTCCTTCGTCCCGCCGCAAAAGCGGGTTCCGGCCCAGGAGCGTGTCGCTATTTTCTTGAACGGCGACACCGCCGCGCTCTCGGCGGCGGGTTTCGGCCGCGGAGCGAGTGTAATCGCGGCCAAAGGTGAGTATGTTCCAGGCTATATCTTGGTGTGCGTCTACAATGATCATTGCCTAGCGAAACCTTGTCTGTTAGGCACGTCTTTAGCGAAACCAACAAGAGTCAACGCAGAGTCGCAGAGATGCAGAGTCTTTTAAAAGTTTACTCCGCGACTCTCTGGGCGTGTCTTTTACGCCCTCTCTGGGTCTTTGCGTTAAATAAATTTGAGATTTGATGAAAAAACTTTGTCTCATCTGTAAGAAATTTTCCCGTTCAAGGAGTTAATTGGTCAACGCGTTGGCAATTTGGCGATCCAGTTTGCCCATCGGGTAGGCATCGAACTCTCCGGGCGTGACCCAGCGCAAATCGTCGTGTTCAAGCTGCTGAGGCTCTCCCTGGGTCATTGTGCAGTGAAAAGCGTGTAACGTGACCCTAAAATGCGTGTAAGCGTGTTGGTATATGCCGACGGAATCGCCAACTTCGACGTTGACGCCCATCTCTTCCCACAACTCACGTTTGAGGCAGGCTTGCAGCGCTTCGCCCGGCTCGACCTTGCCACCGGGGAATTCCCACATCCCGCCGAGCAGCCCGTCTTGTGGCCGTTGGGCGATCAAGATGTGGGCGTTCCGATGAATCACCGCCGCGGTGACGGTGTGGTGGGGGATGGAAGCCTTTGCTTTTTTGACCGGACGCTGTTCTTGGAGGCCCAACTCCTTTGCCCGGCAAATGCCGCCCAGGGGACAACGGGCGCAATTGGGGTCTTTGGGCGTGCATATCGTGGCGCCCAAATCCATCATGGCCTGGTTGTAGTCTCCGGCGCGGCCGGGAGGAAGATGCTCCTCCGCTAGAGCCCAGAGAATCCGTTTGCCCTGGCTGGATGAGGCCACAGCGCTAACGTTGAAGACGCGAGCCAGTACCCGGCGGATATTACCATCCAGGGCGGGTTCGTCAAGGTTGAAGGCGATCGAGGCGATGGCCGCGGCGGTGTAACGCCCGATGCCCGGCAAGTTGTGCAACTCGTCGACATCGGCGGGAAGTTGGCCGCCATATTCGGCGACCACGATTTGTGCGGCCTGATGAAGCCTGCGGGCGCGGCTGTAGTAACCCAATCCCTCCCAGAGATTGAGGACTTCTTGTTGGGACGCGTTTGCCAGGGCTTGCACGGTAGGGAAGCGAGCCATCCAGTGTTCAAAATAGGGGATCACGGTCGTCACGCGAGTTTGTTGAAGCATGACTTCGGAAACCCACACAGCGTAAGAATCAGCATGCCCACGCCAGGGCAACACGCGGGCATTTTGGGCATACCAAGAGAGCAGTTTGTCTGCAAATGGAGCTGTCATCGAGGGGGACGTGAACAGAGCCTTTTTTCTGGCTCTTCCGCCGGGTTCAGAGTTGGAATCCAGGCCGAGCTCTGACGGTTTTGAATTCTAGGTCTTCGACATATTCCATCAGTTCGTCGATCAAGGTGTCCCATTCATGAGAGTGCAGGATATTACGCAATTCATGGATGGTCTTGGTTTGGGCCACAGTTTGAATCCGAGGTCGGTCGCCATACACGGTTACCCAGGCTCCGGTTGGCTCCAACCCGATCTGCTGTATAGCGGGGACGAATTCGCGTACCATGAACTCAAAATAATCTTGTTCACGTCCTTGAACGATATCCCATGTCATCAACAGTTTGATAGCCACAAATTACTCCGCAGACTAGGTTTGACAGTCCAACACGACGACCTCAGTTTCGGTGGGGATGGAAGATGAGGACACCGTTAGCTCCGCCACAGACTCAACCTCACTCAAGCCCATTTCCTTCATAAATTTGTTTAAGGGGTCGAGTTTCAATTTTGAGTCAGATGTGCGATAGTGCATCGGGATGACGATGCCCGGCTCCAACAAGCTGATTACTTCAGAAGCTTTTGCGGCGCTCAATCCTTTGCCGCCGCCGACCGGCACCAAGGCGATATCCGCTGCACCCAGGGCCTCGATCTGTGATTGCGACGGAACGCGGTGCATATTTCCTAAGTGGGCAATGGCAATACCATCGTAATCAAAAACATATAGCGTGTTGTAGAATTCGTTCTTTTTACGTTTTTTTTCGCCGTTTGTGCGGATTGCCGTGATGAAGACGCTGCCGATTTCGTACTCGCCAGGTCCCTTCAAGACGCGTTTTTTTCGCTTGACGGCAGATATATTATTATAAGCGGGCGTATCTTGGCTGATGGACACAACATCGCCGCTCACACTCAGCGGCCCATACCCGACCACTTCGTGGTCATAAGGGTCTGTGACCACGGTTGCGGACCCTCTCGAGGTGAGTCGAAAACAAGCATGTCCATACCATTGAATTTTCATCGGTTCGTTTTTTCCTTTTTCAGTTATAGTCGCAAATAATGATAACGCTCTTGATTATAATGCATCCAGGACGGATACGTCAAAAACTTCGTTTGATTGAAAAAGGGCTCTCCTGAAAAAAGCTCCTGGCACCCGTCCCCGGGACGGGCCTCCGAGCACCTTTTTTCAGGGGACTCAAAAATAATCCCACACAACGATTGACTACAAATTTCGCTCCCTTCATGATAAGATGCTTGCCATGAAAAACCTTGGCCGAAGCCTGATCGCGATCATCATTGGGCTTGTTCTGGCGGCTTGCGGCGCTCCGCGACAAGCCGAATCTACGCCCACACCAACGGTAGCCACCTCCACACCCGCGCCGAGCGTCACGCCGTCGATCACGCTCTCTCCGACGCAGTCATCCTCTCCCACCGCGAGCCTGACTCCCACGGTGACTCCTCCATCCAAACCCCATTATGTCATTTCGGCACAATTAGATTACGCCTATCGCCATCTGGTTGTGGAGCAATCGGTGGCCATCCCCAACCCGGCTGATGAGCCAATCTCGGAGTTGATGCTGGTGGTGCAGCCCCATCATCATGCCAATGTGTTCACCCTGAGGGATATTTCTTGGGGAGACGGTCAGGTGGTGGAAGCGTACACGTTGGAGGGCATTCGTTTACGCATCCCGCTGGAGCAGCCTGTGGCTCCCGGCGAGGAACGCACCTTGGCCCTGGAGTATGAAATTTGGCTGCCCCAACTGGTTGAATCAGAAGATGTCGGCCCGACGCCCTTTGGCTACACTACCCGCCAGATCAATCTGGTCGATTGGTATCCCTTCGTGCCCCCTTATCAGCCGGGCGAGGGCTGGGTGGTGCACAATCCCTGGTATTACGGCGAACATCTCGTCTTCCCTGTGGCCGACTTCGACATCGCTTTGACCTTGAAGAACGCGCCCAATGGCACCATGATTGCAGCCAGCGCGCCGGATGGTGGCGATGAGCAAACCCACCGCTACCACCTCGAAAATGGGCGCAATTTCGTCTTCTCGGTCAGCCCCTCCTATCACCGCTTCGAACAGCAAGTCGGCGACACGACTGTGCTGGGCTATGTGTTCGGGCAGTATCAATCGCCGGGGGTGGCCGCTTTCGACGCCACCGTAGAGGCTTTCAAGCTCTATTCGGAGCTCTTCGGCCCCTACGAGCAGCCCAGCCTGACGATGGTCCAGGCCGATTTCCTCCACGACATGGAGTACCAGGGCCTTCATTTTCTCAGCCGCGGCTTTTTCAACACCTATGACGAGGAGATGGGCAGCTTCCTGATCACCATCGCCGCCCACGAGACCGCCCATCAATGGTGGTACGGTATTGTCGGCAACAACCAGGCTCTGGAGCCCTGGCTGGACGAGGCGCTGGCGACCTACAGCGAACGCTTATTCTACGAGCATCTCTACCCCGACGCATTGACCTGGTGGAAAGAGCAACGGGTCCAGTATTATCAACCCAGCGGCTGGGTGGACAGCGTTTTGCACTATACGGATGGATACCTGCCTTACCGCGATGCGGTTTATCTGCGCGGGGCGCTTTTCTTGCACGATACACGCACATCCATTGGCGATGAGGCCTTTTTCGCTTTTCTGAAAGATTACGCAGCTACCTACCGGTATGATATTGCCACACGGCAGGATTTTTTCACTACCCTGTCCAAGCATTCCCAGGCAGACCTGAGCGATCTCTTGGCGATCTATTTTCAGGAGTGAGCACGAGTGGGAGTTTACGACTTGTTTTTGGCTTGGCAACCTGATGTATAATACCGGCGGAGGTTCAAATGACAAACAACCGATCCAACAAACCTGTAAAAACTGATCGCGGCTTTTTCCGCAACCTGGGCAACGAGATCAGATTAGTCTTCAAGCTGATGGGCGATCCCCGGATCAGCATCTGGCTGAAGGCGCTGCCATTTGGCTCGTTGATCTATTTCGTTGTCCCCCCTGATCTCATCCCCTTCAATCCCATTGATGACGCGGTGGTCATCGGCGTCGGCATTTATCTCTTCATCGAGCTTTGCCCGCCGCACATTGTCCAAGAGCACCGCGAGGCCTTGCGCGGAACCATTCCCGGCCAATGGAAAGATGCAGATTCCGAGGAGGATGATATTGTCGAGGGGGAATTCAAAGAGCAGTAAACTAACAAGGATGAGCCCATGCCGTTGCCGCCACCTGGGCACGCGCTACGACGATTTACCTTTTTATTGACTCTTTTGTGGGTGATTCTCTTTGCGGGTTGCCGCCTGCCACCGGCTTTGGAACCACCTGCTGCCGTGCAGCCGGTTCCACCCACCCTCAGTCCCATAACGGCACCCCCTAGCCCAACAGTTACACCGTCATCAGCGCCGACACCCACCGAGACTGCCCAACCCTCCCCCACCGTGACGGAAACCCCTCTTCCTGTCACGGCGCGCTTTGCCGTCATCGGCGATTACGGCCTGGCCGGAGAACCAGCCGAAGATGTCGCCAATCTGGTCAAAAGCTGGCATCCGGACTTGATCATCACCACCGGAGATAATAATTATCCCAGCGGCGCGGCCGAGACGATCGACCTCAATGTCGGACAGTATTACCACGAGTACATCGCTCCCTATCACGGCGATTACGGCGACGGGGCCAAGATCAACCGCTTCTTCCCCGCCCTGGGCAACCACGATTGGGATACGGACAAGGCCCAGCCCTATCTCGATTATTTCGAACTGCCCGGCAACGAGCGTTATTACGACTTTGTTTGGGAGCCGGTCCATTTTTTCGCCCTGAGCAGCGACTCCCGCGAGCCCGATGGGGTTGGCAGATCGTCCGCCCAGGCAGCTTGGCTCCAAACGGCTCTGAGCGAATCGACATCGCCCTGGCAAATTGTTTACACCCATCATCCACCCTACTCATCGGGAAATCACGGCTCGATCGATTGGATGCAATGGCCATTTCAGGATTGGGGCGCCGATGCCTTGCTCTGCGGCCACGATCACGACTACGAACGATTGATCGTCGACGGCTTTCCCATTTTCATCAACGGGGTGGGCGGCGGGCCGATTTACGCCTTTGGCGAGATTCACCCGGCGAGCGAGGTTCGATACAATCAAGATTACGGCGCCATGCTGGTCGAAGCCACCGAAACGAGGATCGAATTCGAATTCATCACCCGCGCCGGAGACGTTATCGATTCGTACACACTTACACACAAAGAATGAGGCTCCAATGAAACGCGAAATCATCCAAAAACGACGCGCCCAGAAACGGCGCAAACAACGCCTGACCTGGATCGGCATTGCCGCGGTGGTCGTTCTCATTTTGGGCGGGCTTTTTCTAAGCACGCAATCCTCTGCTTTACCCACAAATATCTCGGTAGAACAGGCCTATCAAAATTATCAACAGGGAGCATTGATCCTGGATGTGCGCACCCAAGAAGAATGGGATGCGCTCCACATCCCCGAGACAACCCTGATTCCCCTGGAGCAACTCCCCGACCGCTATGAAGAACTCCCCAAGAATGAGGAGATTGTCGTGATCTGCCGATCGGGAAACCGCAGCCAGGTTGGGCGCGACATTTTATTGGAAGCTGGCTTCAAAAAGGTCACCAGCGTGAACGGCGGTGTCAACGCCTGGGCTACGGCGGGATATCCGGTTGAGTGAAAGCCGAGCCAGTTAAGGAAGGAGGAGCACAGCCAAGATGTTAACCGTTTCCCTGACATGGAAGGACCGCTATCCCGATGCTCACATGGGGATTCTGACCATGAAAGGGGTTTCCAATCCCAAGAATCATCCCGTTTTGGAGCAGCAAAAAACCGCCCTCGAAGAGGCTTTGCGTTCCCGTTACGCTCATCTGGACCGGGACGACTTGCGAGCGTTGACCACATTCCAGGCCTACCGGGACTATTACAAGGGTTTCAAGAAAACCTATCATCTGCTCTTACAGCTTGAGTCGATCGTCTTCAAGGGCAAATCAATCCCCAGTTCGGCCGCGCTGGTGGAAGCAATGTTCATGGCCGAATTGGAAGACCATCTGCTCACCGCCGGGCATGATCTGGCCGCGGTGGAGCCGCCGATCGGAATCTACATCGCCACAGGGGAGGAGACCTATACGCGCATCAACGGGGTGGAGCAGCAGCTCAAAGCCGAAGATATGTTCGTCGCCGACGCCCAGGGCGTGCTCTCTAGCATCATCTACGGCCCCGACCAGCGTACCCAAATCCGGTCAGATACCGAGCGAGTTCTGTTCACCTGTTATGCGCCCGCGGGCATCCCCGCCGAGAGGGTTTGGGGCCATCTCCGCAATCTTGAAGCCAAGGTGAAAATTATCTCACCTGACGCCGAAATTGAACACATCCAAGTATACGATTAGGGATAGTGGTCACAAA
>CAZJBA010000061.1:0-16989 GCA_964544065.1 uncultured Anaerolineales bacterium
CGGTTGGAAATCCAATCCACGGAGGTGGATTTTGTGAATCAGCCTCGAATTTATTCGATGGCCCGAAATATTGAGAAGATACCGTGATATCTTTTCAAAGGTTGGAGACCTGCGGTCAGCGCACCGTCGGGGTCGGGAGACCCGCGACGATCATGAGGCAGAGTCAGGATGCTGACGATCGTGATGAGTCCGTGAAGAAATTCCGGAGGATAACCCGGCGGATGAAAAACTCGGTCCCCACGAGCAGCAAGATAGCAATCCAAGAGAACCATTTGAGTCGGATTCGAAGGCCAGGCTTCGGGAAATTGAACAGGATTTGCCACAGGGAGACCCAGGTCATGCGTTCGGCCGGATTGGGCACAACCGGGGCGCTGATCACTGGAATGACGGGCAAGAGCGCCAGAATGAAGAAAACGATCAGGGAGGTCAGCAAGTAGGAGATTTGTCTCATGTTCATATCCAAGATTTGGGTTCGTATTCGCCCCAGACGTCGCGCAGGACGGCGCAGATTTCGCCCAGGGTGATCTCATTCTCGACGGCTTCGATCAACAGGGGCATCAGATTGTCGCTGCCGCGGGCGGCGGATTCGAGTTGGATCAGCAACGCGCTGACTCGCTCGCCGTCGCGTTCGGCCCGCTGGGTCTTGAGTCGCTCCCGTTGGGCGGCTTCAATGGCAGGATCAACTTGCAATCGCTCTACGTCAAGCTCCTCGTCGGAGGCGAATTTGTTGACCCCGACGACGATTTGCTCCCCTCCTTCGACCGCCTGTTGGGCGCGATAGGCTGCGTCTTGAATTTCGCTCTGGATGAAACCGTGTTCGATCGCGGCGAGCGCGCCACCCATGTCATCGATCTGCTCGATGTACTCGCTGGCCTGCGCTTCGATCTCGTCGGTGAGATGCTCGATCAGATAAGACCCGGCCAGGGGATCGACGCTGTCGGCGACGCCAGATTCATGGGCGATGATCTGCTGGGTGCGCAGCGCCACCTGAACCGATTGCTCGGTGGGTAGGCTTAAAGCTTCATCCATGCTGTTGGTGTGCAGCGATTGCGTCCCTCCCAGCACGGCGGCCAGGGCCTGTAAGGCCACCCGCACGACGTTATTTTGCGGTTGTTGCGCTGTCAGCGTAGAACCCGCGGTTTGGGTATGGAAACGTAACATCCATGAACGGGGCTTCTCGGCGCCGAAGCGCTCTCGCATGATCTTGGCCCACAGCCGCCGAGCAGCGCGGAACTTGGCAATCTCTTCGAGAAAATTGTTGTGAGCGTTGAAGAAAAAGGATAGCTGGCGGGCGAATCGGTCCACATCCAGCCCGGCGTCGATGGCCGCCTGCACGTAGGCGATTCCGTCCGCCAGGGTGAAGGCCACCTCCTGCACGGCGGTTGACCCGGCCTCGCGGATGTGGTAGCCGGAGATGCTGATCGTGTTCCAGGAGGGGATTTCGGTCTGGCAATATTGGAACACGTCCGTGATCAAGCGCATGGACGGTTTGGGCGGGAAGATGTATGTGCCGCGGGCGATGTATTCTTTGAGCACGTCGTTCTGAATGGTGCCGCGCAAGTTGCTGATTTCTGCGCCTTGACGCTTGGCCACGGCGATATACATGGCTAGCAAGATGGCCGCCGGCGCGTTGATGGTCATGCTGGTCGAGACTCGCTCGAGGGGGATCCCGTCAAATAGAGTCTCCATGTCCCGCAGCGACGAGATGGACACGCCCACTTTGCCGACCTCCCCGGCGGCGATGGGGTCATCGGCGTCGTAACCGATCTGGGTGGGCAGGTCGAAGGCGACGGACAGCCCGGTCTGGCCTTGCTCGAGCAGGTAGCGGTAACGGGCGTTGGATTCTTCGGCGCTGGCGTACCCGGCATATTGGCGCATGGTCCACAGGCGGCCGCGGTACATGCTCGGGTAGACGCCGCGGGTAAACGGGTATTCGCCGGGGAAGCCCAAGTCTCCCACATAGTCGCGGCCCCCTTCGGGCGGAATCATCAGCCGCGGTAACGGAAGCCCTGATGGGGTTTGGGATTCGCTCCTCCGCTCGGGGAAACGGTTTAAAGCCGGGTTTAAGGTTTCTGCTTCCCAGCGTTTTTTCTCATCTTTTAATCTCATGACGTACCTCGAATCTTCATCGTTCTCAAAGTATACTCCATGTACCTCTTTTTCGAAGGCGAGTTTTCTGGTCGTGTGAAAAAATAACATAAAAATGGAGAAAAAGTTCCCCAAAACGCTTGACCCGTACGTCAGTTGCCACTATAATCCCGCCAGCTTGCAATTCAAAGGCGACAAACCTATGCAAAACAACCGCTTCTTTTTTTATTCTTACTATTTTGGCAGCCGATCCCGGGTGCCGTTGGCGGTGTTTAAGCAAATGTGAGCGAGGACGAGCTTATTGAACCAAAACGCCAGGCCAACGGCCTGGCGTTTTTTGTTTTTGGAGGTGGAAGATGAAAATGGTTGGTATTCGCGGCGCAACCGTCGCCGAGGAAAATACCCCTGAAGAGATTCTTGCGGCGACGCGTGATTTGTTGCTCAGCTTGCAGGAAGCGAATCCCGATTTGGAACCCGACAACATCGCCAGCGTCTTGTTTACCGTCACCGAAGAGTTGACCGGCGCCTACCCGGCTCAGGCCGCCCGCCAATTGGGATGGCACCATGTGCCCTTGATGTGTGCTCGCGAGATTCCCGTCCCTGGAAGTCTGCCCCGCTGTGTTCGGATTCTAATCCATTGGAACACGGATTTGTCGCAAGATCAGGTTCACCACGTTTACTTAAAAGATGCCCATTGCCTTCGTCCGAAATTAACCTAAAAAGAAGAGGAGTATTTTTCCTATGATCATCATTTTACGTGCCCATGCAAGCCAAGAGGAGATCGATACGGTGACGGAACAAGTTGAAGCGTATGGCGCTACAGCCCATGTTTCCCAGGGCCAGGAGCGCACCATTGTCGGCATCATCGGAGATGTGCAACAGATCAACAAGGACGCTTTCATGTTGATGCCCTTCGTCGACCGGGTGGTGCGAGTCTCACGGCCTTATAAGCTGGCCTCGCGCGAATTCTCAGTCCAGGATACGGTCGTGCCCCTCAACGGCGTCCGCTTTGGCGAGACACCGATTGTGATCATCGCCGGGCCGTGCTCGGTGGAGAGCCGCACCCAGATGCTCGAGATCGCCCACGCCGTGCGAGAAGCGGGGGCGACGGTGCTGCGCGGCGGAGCATTCAAGCCGCGCACATCCCCTTATTCTTTCCAGGGATTGGGTGAAGAAGGGTTGGAAATTTTGGCCGAGGCCCGCGAGGCTACGGGTTTGGCCATCGTCACCGAGGTGTTGTCCCCCGATCAGATCCCCCTGATCTTGCAGTATGCTGACATGCTCCAAATCGGCTCCCGCAACATGAAGAACACGTCGTTGCTCCATGCTGTCGGCGAAAGCCAGGCGCCCGCCTTGTTGAAACGGGGGATGAACGCCACCCTGGACGAATTCCTGCTGGCGGCGGAATACGTTCTCTCGCACAACAATCAAAAAGTGGTCTTGTGCGAACGGGGCATCCGTACCTTCACCCAGGCCACCCGCAACACCACCGACATCAACGCCATCCCCGTCCTCAAGCGCCAGACCCATCTTCCCGTCATTCTCGATCCCAGCCACGCGACCGGTCATTGGGAATACGTCGGCGCGGTAGCGCGCGCGGCTGTCGCCGCCGGGGCAGATGGTTTGATCGTGGAGGTCCACAACCGGCCGGAAGAGGCCCTCTCCGATGGGGGGCAATCGCTCAAACCGGAACGTTTTGCCGAGATGGTCGCGCAAGTACGGGCGATTGCTGAAGCCGTCGGACGTTCCGTATGCACGAAATTGCTCCATGCGTAGCGAAAACCCTCCCTTTGGATTGTCCGAAGCCCGCGTCGCCATGATTGGATTGGGTTTGATGGGAGGTTCGTTGGCGCTGGCGCTGCGGGGGAAATGCAAAACTTGTTTGGGGCTTGATCCTGACCCCGAAACGATCGACTTGGCCCGTGAGCGCCAGGTGGTCGATCGTGCCAGCCCGGAGCCTGACGACATCCTGCCCGAGGCCAACGTGATCGTCCTGGCCGCGCCGATCAATGCCATCTTGGATTGGATCGCGCGTCTGCCCGCCTTGAAAGCCGATCCCGCCGTGGTGCTTGATCTCGGTTCTGCCAAAGTGCCCGTTTGCCGAGCCTTGGAGACCTTGCCGCCGCGCTTTGACACCTTAGGCGGCCACCCGATGACCGGGAAAGAAACATCCGGGCTCGCTCACGCGGAAGCAAATTTATATCAAGACGCCATTTTTGCCCTCACCCCGCTGAAGAATACGACTTCCCAGGCTCGCTCCATTGCCCTGGAGATGGTTCAGTCGATCGGCGCGGCGCCATTATGGCTCAACCCCGAAACGCACGACGCCTATGTCGCTGCGACCAGTCACATGCCCTACTTGATTTCGGCCGCCCTGGCTTTGGGCACCCCCCCGGAAATGGCCTCCTTAATTGGGCCGGGATTCCGCAGCACGGCGCGTCTTGCCGGCAGCGGTCCCCGCATGATGACCGAGATTCTGCTCTCCAACCGTGAGGCTGTCCTGGACGCTTTAACCCGCTTCCAGCAGCAGCTCAACCGCCTGGAAGGCGCGCTCCAACGCGGCGACCCGGCTGCACTCCAACATGCCTTGCGGCAGGTGCAGCATCACCGCAAAGTCTTGCTCGACCGAAACAAAGTTTTTTAGAGGAGCCAGTGAGGCTGAGGTGATTGTTAGCAAGAACCAGGGATTGCGTTCCCTCTCCCCCTGGGAGAGGGCTAGGGTGAGGGCAAGTATTCAAGCCACTCCGCCGAGTGCGCCCCTTCGCCGCGCACAGTCCGGAAGAAAGCATCTTGGACCGATTTTGTCACCGGGCCCATGCGCCCAACCCCAATTTGACGAAAGTCGATTTCGCGCACAGCGACCACTTCGGCAGCAGTGCCGCATAGAAAAATCTCATCGGCGATGTAGAGCTGGTCGCGAGTGATCGGCTCCTCGATCAGGGGGTAGCCCAGATCGTCGATCAGCGTGACCACCGCGTCACGGGTGATCCCTTCCAAGATGGTCGCCCGCGCCGGGGTGCAGATCTGTTCGTCCCGCACCATGAAGAGATTCATGCCGCTGCTCTCGGCCACGTAGCCGTCCGGGTCGAGCATGATCACTTCATCGAAGCCCATCCGCAGGGCGTCGGTTTTGGCCAACATTGAGTTGACGTAGTTGCCCGACACTTTCGCCTTGGTCATGTTGATGTTGGGATGCAGGCGGGTGAAGGAAGAGACTGTCATGCGCAGGCCCTGTTCCAGGGCCTCGGCGCCGTGATAGGTGTCCCACTGCCACACGGCGATTCCAACCCTCGGCTGGGCCTGATCAAGTTTCAAGCCGAGGGGACCATCCAGATACATCAACGGGCGGATGTAGCATTCCCCCAAGTCGTTGGCCCGGATGGTCTCGAAGATGGCCCGGCGAAGGTCTTCCAGCTTGTAGGGGAATTCTCGAATCCCGAGGATATGAGCCGAATCCAGAAACCGCTGCATGTGCGCCTCCAGCCGAAAAACGGCCGGGCCGTGGGCGGTCTGGTAACAGCGCAATCCCTCGAAGACGCTCACGCCGTAGTGCAGGCTGGGTGTCAGGAAGGGTATCTTGGATTCCTCGCTGGGTATTAGGTCGCCGTCCATCCAGATCAAGTTGGTTTTCATCGTTTACCTCCAATTTTTGATTTGACCCGCTCTTCTTTTTATGGCATAATCAAGCCCGATTATAATTGGAACCTGAAAAGCTGTGATGGAAACGAGTAGGTTTGTGACCGTCTGGGAGCGAACCCGGGAATGGTGTGAGCCGGGGCAGGCGAGCAAGCTGAAAATCCTTCCGGAGCTGCGACCTGAAAGCGTGTTTGCAAGTAGGGAAGCCGGGGTTGCTGGCCGTTATCAAAAGCACGAGTATAAACCAATTTTGTAATTGGAAGTACTCGAATGGAGCGCCTGCCGAGAGGCAGGAATCCGGGTGGTACCGCGTGAGTTATAACGCTTTTGCTTGCAAATGCGACACTCCCGTCCCGAGTGGACGGGAGTTTGTTCATTAAGCAGGAGACAGTCAATCAGGAAACAGGAATCTATCCTACCACACCTGACACCTGATACCTGATCCACTGATCCACTAACCCAACTGGAGATTAAACCATGGCATTCAAACAAGTACCCAACGAAGTAGACTTTATCGACCAAGAGCACGAAATCCTAAAATTTTGGGATGAGACAGATGCTTTCGAGAAGCAGCGTGCCCTGCATAAAGGGCAAAAGCCCTGGTCGTTTATCGATGGGCCGATCACGGCTAATAACCCAATGGGCGTCCACCACGGCTGGGGTCGGACCTACAAAGACCTCTACAACCGCTTTTGGACCATGCGAGGCCACGAACTGCGTTATCAAAATGGCTTCGACTGCCAGGGTTTGTGGGTCGAGGTGGAGGTCGAAAAAGAGAAGGGTTTTGAGTCCAAGAAGGATATCGAAACCTACGGTCTGGACAAGTTTGTGCGCGAGTGCAAAGCGCGTGTTCTGCGCTACGCCGCTGTGCAGACTGGTCAATCCATTCGCCTGGGCTATTGGATGGACTGGAACGATCCCGACCGCCTGCGCTGGTTGGCGGAGAAATTACTCGAGGATCCGGCCCAAGAGATCACCGTGGAGGGGCCTGAAGGCCCCGTGACCGATTCCGTCGAGCAGATCGTCGGCCGCCTGGGACTCCCCGAGCTGGGCGGCAGTTATTTCACCTTCTCCAATGAGAACAACTACATGATCTGGACGATGCTGAAGACCTGTTGGGAGCGGGATTGGCTCTACCGCGGCGCCGATGTGATGCCCTGGTGCCCGCGCTGTGCTACCGGCATCAGCCAGCATGAGATCGTCACCGATGGTTACATGGAGCTGACCCACCGCTCGGTCGCGGTACGCTTCCCCCTGCGCGGCCGGGAGAAGGAATCCCTCCTGGTCTGGACCACCACGCCCTGGACGCTGACGTCCAACGTGGCCGCAGCAGTCGGCCCCGAACTGGATTACGTCAAGGTCAAGAACAAAGGCCAGATTCTGTATCTCTCCAAGGGAACGGTCCACATGCTTCAGGGCGACGTGGAGGTACTCAATGAATTGAAAGGCGCCGAAATGGAAGGCTGGACTTATGACGGCCCCTTCGACGATCTGCCCGCGGCCCAGCAAGTCGGCGGTGTTACCCACTTGAACGAGTTGATCGAAGGAATCGACCAGAGCGCCGCGGAGGCGCATCAGGTCATCTTGTGGGACGAAGTCGGCGAGGAAGAGGGCACCGGCATCGTCCACATCGCCCCGGGTTGTGGCGCCGAGGACTTCGAGCTGGGTCAAGAGCACGACTTCCCCCTGATCGCCCCGCTCGATGACGAAGGCTACATCATCGACGGCTTTGGCTGGCTGACGGGCAAACACGTCTCCGAAGTCGCCGAACCCATTTTCGAAGATCTGGAGAAGAAGGGGATCCTCTACAATGTTGAGCCGTACAGCCACCGCTACCCCACCTGCTGGCGCTGCAAGACCGAGTTGGTCTTCCGCCTGGTGGATGAGTGGTTCATCAGCATGGGCGAGAAATACGACAAGCCGCGCGAGCAGCTCACCCAGGAAGAGAAAGACGCCTCCTTGCGCTACCAGATCATGGACGTGGTCGATCAAATCCGCTGGATTCCCGATTTTGGCCATGCCCGCGAGTTGGATTGGCTCCGCAACATGGACGATTGGATGATCTCCAAGAAACGTTATTGGGGCCTGGCCCTGCCGATCTGGGTTTGCGAAGACTGCGGCCATTATCACGTTGTTGGCGATGACGCTGAACTCAAGGAGCGCGCCATAGAGGGCTACGATGTGCTTGAAGGCCACACGCCGCACCGACCGTTCATCGACGCGGTCAAGCTCGAGTGCGGCCAATGCGGCGGCATGATGAGCCGCATCCCCGATGTGGGCAACCCCTGGCTTGATGCTGGCATCGTTCCCTTCTCCACGCTGCAATACCGCACCAATCGCGACTACTGGGAGAAATGGTATCCCGCCGATTGGATCAGCGAATCCTTCCCCGGCCAATTCCGCAACTGGTTCTACAGCTTGCTGGCCATGGCCACTGTCTTGGATAACTCGCCCCCCTTCCTGGAGAATTTCAGCTACGCCAGTCTCTACGCCGAAGATGGCCGCGAGATGCACAAATCCTGGGGCAATGCCATCGAATTCAACGAGGCCGCCGACAAAATGGGCGTCGATGTGATGCGCTGGCTCTACTGCGCCCACAAGCCCGAGCACAACTTGCTGTTTGGCTACCACCGCGCCGAGGAGACCCGTCGCCGCTTCATCATCCCGCTGTGGAATGTCTATTCTTTCTTCTCGACCTATGCCAGTTTGGATGGATGGATTCCCTCACCCCCTTCCCCTCTCCCTCAGGGAGAGGGGGGAGGGGGCGGGAGCTTCGATCCCGGCTCGCCAGAGGGTCCCACGCCTGAGAGCGGCAACCCGCTTGATCGCTGGATCCTGGCCCGCCTGAACCAGATGGTGTTGTCCGTGACCGACGCGCTGGAGAACTCCGATGCCTACACCGCTACCCAAGATTTTGAATCCTTCCTGGATGACTTGAGCAATTGGTACGTGCGCCGTTCCCGCCGCCGCTACTGGAAATCCGAGCGTGATGCCGACAAAGACACCGCTTACGCCACGCTGTGGCACGTGCTGGTCAAACTGAGCCGCGCCCTGGCGCCGATCATCCCCTTCATCACCGAGAAGATGTACCAGAATCTGGTGCGCAACGTCTTCGATGACACTTCGACAGAGCTCGGTGCAAGTGCTTATGAGAGCATCCATCATACCGATTGGCCCCAGGCCGATACCGACGTGATCGACGAAGCCCGCATCGAGCAGATGAGTCTCGCCCGGCGGGCGGCCAGCCTCGGCCTGAGCGCCCGCAGCAGCGCCGGGATCAAGGTGCGCCAGCCGCTGTCCAAAGTATTGGTGCACGTCAAGGAAGGCTGGGCCGAGTTGGAGCGCGAGTATGTCGACATTCTCGCCGATGAGTTGAATGTCAAAGAGTTCGAATTCGTCGAAGACGCCGATGCCCTGCTCAGCTACAAGGTCTTCCCGGTCAACAAATTGCTTGGCCCCAAGTACGGCGCCGACTTCCCCAAGGTGCGCGCTGCCTTGAATGAACTCGATCCCGATGATGTCGCCGCCAACGTGACAGCCGAGGAGCCGGTCACCCTGGATGTGGACGGCGAAAGCGTCACTCTCCTTCCCGATGAGATCATGGTCAAGACCGAGGCGGGCGAGGGGCTTTCCACCGCCGAGGATAACCTGCTCACCGTGGCGATCGACACCACCATCACCCCCGAGCTGCGCGCCGAGGGGCTGGCCCGTGAGATCGTCCGCCGGGTGCAGGCCCAGCGCAAAGAGGCCGACTTCAACATCGAAGACCGGATCACGACCTGGTACCGGGCCGACGATGATCTCGCCAAGATTTTCGAGCAGTGGAGCGACTATATCAAAGATGAAACCCTGACCACCGAGTTGATCGCCGGTGACCCGCCGGAGGGGGCCTACGTGGAGACGCACTCCATCGATGGCGAAGACGTAACCATCGCTGTCAAGCAAAACTAAACACTAGAAGCCAGACTTTTCGAAAAGTCTGGCTTCTTGAACTTTAAGGAACAAAAAGCAAACTCGTATCATCGCTCTTGGCATCGCCTTGTTTTTCGTATTCATTGGCGGAGTCATCCTAAACCAGTTTGACCGCATCACACAGGATGAATCGCTGTAAATTGCAGCAGGCTTCCCAGAAGATACGGCATCCGGCAGTTTGTTTATTGTAGCTGATGTCGTTTCGATTGATCACATCAATATCAGCCTGACCCTCCGGTTGGAATTCGAACATCCTAAAGCGCTATTGGATGAAAACAATTCCAAACTTCGGTTGGCTATGCCAGATCGCGCTGCGCAACGCCATACCGGGCACGCCTCCGGTCGGCGCTCTGGGAGATTTCTTATCCTTTTTCTGGGTGTTGGGCATTATCGTCGCCGCGATGCTCTTCTTGGTGATCCTCTGGGTGGTGCGCGGCGAATAACTGATCAGCGATCTTTCGCCCAATGTACGCTTCGTCGGGGAGCGGGGAAATCACGATCGGTGTCAAGCATAGAATTGATGTATAATGGACCTATAGTCGGAGAAACATGGAGCTGCCATGCTAAGCCAAAGCGACAAACGCATTGTTCGACAACTAAAACAAAGTTTGATTGAAGCGACGCCCGTATTAAAATTAATTGTATACGGTTCGCGCGCCCGAGGAGATTCATCGCCCGACTCGGATTTGGATGTTTACATCGAAGTGCCCAAAATCACTCCTACCCTGCGCCAACGTATCAGTGAAACAGCCTGGGAAGTGGGCTTCGAAAACAATACGGTCATCTCAACTTTCGTAGTCACCCCCCAAGACATCAATGACGGACCAGTAGGGGCAAATCCGTTGATAAAAACAGTGAAATCTGAGGGGGTTCCTGTGTGAACTATCGTCAAACTCTTGAGTTGACTCGCTATCGTATTCAACAAGCTCATGACAGTTTACGCGAAGCTGAAATCTTACTACGAGAAGATGCTTGGCGCGGCTCTATCAACCGCGCATACTATGCGATGTTTTATGCTGCAATGGCCTTAGCTGTCGTTCGTGGTTTCAGCACATCGAAACATACCGGTATCATCGCCTACTTTGATCGCGAATTTGTGAAAGAACACGTCTTTCCCAAAGAATTATCGAAAAAACTGCACTTAGCTTTCGAACGCCGCCAGACTCAAGACTATGGGGAGTTAACAACCATAGATCGTTCAATGGCAGAAACCACGTTAGCGGACGCTTCAGAATTCGTAGATGTAGTCGAAACCTACTTGATAAGCTCAGAGTATCCTCGTTTTCAAAGCAATAGATAATTAGAGGTTACGGATTCACAATCGTTTATATTGGGAAACAGACACAAAACGCATTAAATTCGGCAGGAAATAATCGACGCATCCCTGAGCGGTACCGAGATAGTCGTCGACTGGGTGCATGAGCGCTTTGCGAGTGAGTATTAGTTTTCAGGTGACAGTCACTTTGGAAGTGGCTGTCACCTTTTAGGACAACATGAAAAACCCATCAATCCCCCTCACAACCCTCCTCCTTACCACCCTGGCCTGCCGCCCGGTCATCACCGTGGGCTGGCAGGAGATTGCCATCGTCGGGGCGGCCATCCTCATCCTGATCGGGCCGCCGTTGTTCCGCCTCTACCGCCGCGTGGTCGAGTTTCAGCTCTGGCGGGAAGATCAAAAGAGGGATGAAGAAAAACGCTGATTCTAACGTTTTTTGTGGTTATCCTCTTTGCACCCAAATGAATTCTTTTAAACATATTTTATAAGCGTTCAGGCATGTCACTCTCGCCGCGCTTTGCGTGCCCTTGGGGCAAGGCGTGCTTCGCAAACCGCCAACGCTTTTCCGGTGGTGAAGAATCTCCCCTCATGGGGCTTGGGAGACCCTTCGGTCGCAAAACACGCTCCCTCAGGGTGACACCCCCGTGAACGCTTACCATTTTCAACACGTTTCGGGCATCAGCAGATGAATTCATCTGTTTTCTGAGTCCACGCTGCCTCCAGGCTATGCTAGAATCAAAGATGGGCAAGTTTTTTATCATGGAACAGGAGATACAAGATGGAAAAAAACATGGACTACCGCCCTTCCCCCATCGCCGGGCAATGGTATCCCGGCATTGCCAAACGCCTGCGCGCCAGCTTGGAAAACTACATGGCCGTGGATTTACCTCCCCGGGAAGGGGAAATCGTCGCCATCGTCGCACCCCATGCAGGGCACGTTTACTCCGGCCCGGTGGCGGGGTACGCCTACGCGGCGGTGCGCGGCCGGGACCCTGATTTGGTCGCCGTGATCGCCCCAATGCACCATCCCCACCTATCCCCGCTGGTCACCTCGGGACATCAAGCTTACAAAACGCCGCTGGGACCGATCTCCATTGACCAACAAGCAGTGAACGATCTCAACCAGCGCCTGGAATCTGCCTTGGGCTTTGGCCTTACGCCCGTGCGCAACGATTCCGAGCACGCCTTGGAGATTCAACTGCCCTTTTTGCAGCAAGCCCTGGAATCAGATTTCACCCTCCTGCCCGTCATGTTGCGGGATCAGAGCCAGGAGACAATCACCGCGCTGGGGCGCGCTCTGGCCCAAACACTGGAGGGGCAAAACGCCCTCCTGGTCGCCAGCACCGATTTATCCCACTTTCATTCCCAAGAAACAGCCCGCAAGCTGGATGGAGAATTCCTCCGCCGTCTGGAGAACTACGACCCGGCCGGTTTGCTCCGGGGCGAAGAAGAAGGCAAGACCGCCGCATGCGGGCGCGGCGCGGTGGCAGCCGTGCTGTGGGCCTGCAAACACCTGGGAGCGGACACCGTCAAGGTGCTCGAATACGCCACCTCCGGCGATGTGACCGGCGATTACACCCGGGTGGTAGGCTATGGTTCCGCCATGGTAATTCGCACTTGATTCGGGGTTCTCCCTGTTGCCGGTTTTGAAGCCACAGATGAATAGGATTGCTCTGCATGCCGCTGGCAAATGCAGATAATCTGTATTTATCCACTTGATCTGTGGCTGATACAATTTTCGTCACCATCTACGTTCGATCAGCAACCTCTCTCCATGACCACTTTTGTCGAAATCAGCGTCAACGTCCCCCACGTCTCGGGGGTTTTTCATTATCACCTTCCCGATCCTCTCGAGGGCAAGGTCGGCCGCGGCCAGCTGGTCACGGTTCCCTTCGGCAAGCAGACCGTCCAGGGCGTCGTGCTTCAAACCGTAGAAGACCCCAGCGTGCCCCAAACGCGCCCGGTCGCCTCTTTGCTCGATCCTCAGCCGGTGGTGACGGCGGCGCAAATCGAGTTGGCTCGATATCTGACCGAGCACGTTCTCTCTCCTTTGAGCGCTTGTCTGACCCTGATGCTGCCCCCGGGCTTGAGTCAGATGGCCGATACCCTGTATCAATTGACCCCGGCCGGAGAGCATCGCGACCAAAGTGAATCCGTTGATGAAAGGGAGGAACTTTCCCGCCCTCAATGGCGGCTGCTGACCCTGTTACAGGAGCGTGGCCCGTTGCGGGGCCGCCAGATCGCCCACGCCCTGCCGCGCAAACGCTGGAAAGCCACGGCGCGCGCGCTGGAGCGGCGCGGCCTGCTCACCTCCGAGCCGATCTTACGCCCACCCCAGGTTAATCCCAAAACCACGCGAACCGCCCGGCTGGCTTGCTCGCCCGAAGAAGCCAAAGCCCAAATGGACCAGCTTGGCCGCAAGGGATTCGAAGCCATCAAGCGGCGGCAGGCCATGGTCCGCTATCTCATCGACAGGCCGGATGTGGCGGTCAGCGTCAGCCAACTCTATCAAGCCAGCGATGGCAATTCTAACGACATCCGCGTGCTGGACGAAAAAGGCCTCATCACCTTGGGAGAACGGGAGGTCTGGCGTGACCCACTCGACGAGTTGGATTTCGTGCTCGCTGAAGCGCCACCTTTGACGCAGGCGCAGCAAGAGGTCTGGGACCGAGTCCAGGCCGGGATTCAGGCAGCCGCCTCGGGCGAGTCCGTGCCTCCTTTCCTTTTGTACGGGGTGACCGGCTCGGGCAAGACCGAGATTTATCTGCGCGCCGTCGAGGCCGTGATCCAACAGGGCAAAAGCGTGATCGTGCTGGTGCCCGAAATCGCCCTGACCCCCCAAACGATTGAACGCTTTGTCTCCCGCTTCCCCGATCAGGTCGGCTTGATTCATTCCAAATTATCCCAGGGCGAACGCTACGACACCTGGCGGTGGGCGCGGGCGGGCGAAATCTCGGTCGTGGTCGGCCCGCGCAGCGCCTTGTTCACCCCCTTCGAAGATATCGGCCTGATCGTGTTGGATGAGTGCCACGATGATTCCTATTATCAAGCCGAACCTGCGCCCAGCTATCACGCCCGCACCACCGCGGTGGCCTACGCCCGCCAGCTTGGGGCCGTCTGCCTGATGGGGTCGGCCACCCCCGACGTGGTCAGCACCTACCGGGCCGCCAAAGGCGAATGGACCGCCCTGAGCCTACCTGACCGAATTTTGGCCCACAAAGACGCCGTCCGCGCCCAAATGCGGCGAATCAAGATAGATGCCAAGTCACATTACCGCCCGCTAGAAAAAGACGCCCAAACCGCCGATTTGCCTCCCGTCCAGATCGTGGATATGCGCGCCGAGTTGCAGGCCGGTAACCGCTCCATTTTCAGCCGCGCCCTGCAAGAGGGTTTGGAAAACGTCTTCTCTCACGGGCAACAAGCGATTTTGTTCCTCAACCGCCGCGGCACGGCTACCTACGTATTTTGCCGCGATTGCGGCTATTCGCTGGAATGCCCGCGTTGCGACATTCCCCTGACCTATCACCTGCACGGCGAGCGCAGGAGCCAATTGATCTGCCACCGCTGCGGCTACAAACGGCTGATGCCGAAGAAATGCCCCGATTGCGGTGGAACCCGCATCAAACATTACGGCACCGGCACCGAGCGAGTCGAGAGCGAGATCCAGGCCCTGTTTCCCCAGGCTAGAACCCTGCGCTGGGATTGGGAGACCACCCGCAAGAAAGGCTCCCACGAGAAGATATTGCGGCAGTTCTCCCAGCATCAGGCTGATGTGTTGATCGGCACCCAAATGCTGGCCAAAGGGCTTGATCTGCCCCTGGTCACGTTGGTGGGCGCGGTACTGGCCGATGTGGGGTTGAATTTTCCTGATTATCGCGCCGATGAACGCGTCTTCCAGGTGCTGACTCAGGTGGCCGGGCGGGCCGGGCGCAGTCCCCTGGGGGGCAAGGTGATTCTGCAAACCTTCAAGCCCGATCATTATGTGGTTCAGGCCGCGGCGGAACACGACTACGCCGATTTTTACCGCCAGGCCATCCAACACCGCCGCAATTTGGGCTACCCGCCCTTTGCCCGCCTGGTACGCCTGGAGTTGCGGGGGCAGGACTCCGCTCAGGTAGAGGGGGCAGCCGACAATCTAGCCGAGACAATCCAGGGTTGGATCGACGCGAGCAACGCTCCCCACACCGAGATGATCGGCCCGGTGCCCTGTTTTTTCGCCCGGGTGGGTGGTATCTATCGCTGGCAGATCGTGTTGCGCGGGCCCAATCCGGTCAATTTGTTGCGGCCAGAGTTGTCCAAAAGCTGTCGCATCGAAGTCGATCCCCCATCCCTGCTTTAACTGCTATAATTGATCCAAGAAAAAGTGTTGCACTGAGCATCACAGTAATGCTCAGAGGAAAAGTCTGATCACTGGCCTTAGAAAACCCTATGCAGATGCATTACGAAGTCCTTAGCTGGCAAGATGTCGATAACCTGATTGAACATCTCATTCCCCAATTCGAAGTCGAGTTTGAAGGCATGGTCATCATCACGCGTGGAGGTGTCATCCCCGGCGGGATGTTGGCCGAAACCCTGGACTTGAAACATATTCTCACCGCGGCGGTGGATTTTCCCGCCGAAATGGAAAAAGACGAATCCAGGTTGTATGCCTGGCCGCAATTCATCCAATTCCCCGACGACGAGGTGGTCATCGACCGGCGCTTGCTGATCGTCGATGATGTCTGGGGGTCGGGCCGGACGATCACGGCGGTGGGCAACCGCGTTGATGCAGCCGGGGGAATCCCTTACACCTGTGTGCTCCACTTCAATCCCTACCGCAACCTGTTCGGCACCGCCAAACCAGATTACTACGCCGCCGTCACCGATGCTTACATCGTCTACCCCTGGGAGATCGACCGCGGCCCCGACAAGATGCTGCGCTCACCGATGGGGACCGGGTAGTGCTTCGCATGCGTGCCTACGGCAAGGGCACAAAGGGCATTCTTTGTGTCCTTAGCGATTTTGTGGTCGCCATGGGCGTGCAGAGCAAGAAACTATCAAGGACTTGCGCAAGTCAGTGCTAGAGAATCGTAGAGAAAAATATAACATCTCTGCGTCTCTGCTTCTCCGCGGCTCCGCGTTAAAGTATTTTGGTTGATCGCCGAAAGAGGGAGGGGTCAATCGGAGGGGGAAAAGCGCGAGAAAACCCTTTCCCGTCTCAACTTTGCCACCATCATCCGGAGGACTTCCGTCGTGCGCCAAAAGGCGACCGCGGCCATGCCGTGGGCCAAGACGGCGAAGATGGGAGGCGTCGCCTGGGTGTAATAAGTCCAGCACAGGCGGGTGGTGCCCCAGCGCTCGAGAAAATAGCCCAAGCCCGCTCCGGCTGCAAAGGTGAGCACAGCGACGCGATGATCCCGGGGCGTCAGGGTCAGGAATCCCACCAGGATCAAAGCCATAATGGTTAAAGATTTGTTCAACGTAGGCCAGACAAATTGGAGCATCAGGGCGTAAAAAGCGGGGAAAATCAGCCAGTAAACAAATTTGTAGATCCACGAAGAACGCGCAGGATCATGAATTTTTACTATCCCATCTCCGTTGCCTTCGTTCTCCTCCATGCCTATGGTGGATTTTCTCGTCAAGCGGCGCAAGATGCGCATCAGGCGATTGATCGACAAGTAGGCAATCGGCCAGGCCGGGATGATCCACAAGGGAGGGCGTTCATCGGTGTAATAGGTCCACAGTTCGGTCTGGGTGCCCCAGCTTTCGATCACCAGGCCACCGATCAAGCCGACGAAGACGATCCAGACATCGGCGCGCAGGTCGGCTCCGGCCATGATCAGCAGCGACATGACCAGGAAAATGCCGATTAGGAGCCAATCGAGGTACAACCACCAGGGTCCTGACCAATCGACCAGGGCCAGATATTCTTCCGCCAGCGGCCACCAGACGTAGACGATCAGGAACACGGTCAGCAAAAAGCCGCTGAGCAGATAGTAGCTGGCCCGCGTCCAGCCCAACCAACCGGCCAGGCGGCG
>CAZJBA010000062.1:0-16940 GCA_964544065.1 uncultured Anaerolineales bacterium
GACGGCGGCTAGAGCATTTTGGAAGGCAACCATCACTTATTTTGTTACCACCATCCAAAAACCTTCGGGTTTTGTTGAGCAAGTACTTTAATCACCATTCCTGAAGAAGCCGGGTGTTCAGGCTTGAAGACGGTTTTAGGCCTCAACAACGTCGAATTCGGGGGTGACGACCAAATCGGCCAAGGGCCGCAGCGAACGGACGACTTCGTGCTCACGCTGGAGCACGCTCAAACGCCAGTCGTTCATCTTCTCTTTGCCACGCACGAGTTGGGCTTTTTTGGTGTCGTGATAGGTCAAATCGATGAAGACGCGCAAATCTGCCTCTGCTTTGACGGCGTAAAGCCCCTCGATAACCATGTAACGCAGACCCTTGAAGCCGGTCAATAATTGATCTTCCTGGTCGGTGAGCAGATCGATGCAGGGCATCACAACTTCATCTTTATCGGCCCGAAACTCGGCCAAATTACGATTGATCCCCTCCCAATCATATTCGGTGTAACCGATGCTTTCCACGCCGTGCGCTTTGCGCCAGGGATTGCGTTCCTGCGGGGAGGTCTGGTAATAATTGTCGATGTGCATCACCTTGGCCGGGGTGCCTTCTTTCTTTAGCAAACGAGCGAGCACATGGCCAAGCTCCGTTTTGCCGGAGCCAGACTCGCCACCAATCGCGATGGTTATCTTGTCTCCTGCCATCGCGTTGACGCGCTCAAATATCTGCGCAGAGGCTTTTCTGTGTTTCTCTTCGATCAATAAAACATCACCAAGCATGTTTTTTTCCTTTCTGTTAGCTATTTTTTCTAAACGCTCGGCGAAGCGTCTTCGCGAAGCATGACCTGGGGGCACTGACCGAGCCGATGGCGTGACCGTAGGTCTCCAAGCAACATCAGGGCAAGGGAGACCTGCGGTCGCTTCATGTTGCCGGTCAGGAGACACGACAACAGCAAAGCTTCGGAGACACGACAACAGCGAAGCTTAGGAGACACTATAGCGGCAACGTTCCTCATCCATAGGTTCGCCGATACCACTCACCGGGTTCCAAGGAAATTCGTTCCCCGCCCACAAAGATAGGCTTGGCAGCTTCGCCTTCCAATCGAACCTTGACCTGATCTTTGGTGATCTCAAAATGATATCGATCTCCTTTGAAACCCAGATTAAAGCGCATCTGGCGCCAGAAATCGGGCAGGCGAGGAGAGACGGTGAGATAGTGCTCATCGAAATTAATCCCTCCATAGGTCCGCAAGGCGAACAAAACCGTCCCGGCCATCACGCCGGTGTGAATCCCTTCTTGGGTGGTGCCATTCTGAATGTCGATGTAATCGCTCTTGAGCGCTTCGGTGTAAAGCTTCCAACTCAAGTCTCGGTCGCCAATCTCGTTGGCCAAATAAGCGTGTACCAAGCGGCTCAAGGTTGAACCGTGGGAGGTGCGATTGAGGTAGTAATGAAAATTATCCCGCAGCAAGGTGTCAGGAACTTGATAGCCAAGCTCATCTAAAATCTCGACGACTTTTTCATTTTTAAGCAGATAAAACGTCATCAACACATCGGCTTGTTTAGCCACTTTATAAGCATCGGGGGGTTTTCCCTCCGCCTTGAGAATCCGATCCATGCGATGAATGTCATCATAGGCTTGTTGGTAATGTTCCCACTCCAGCTCGTTGAGATCAAAATAACCCTCAAACTGTTCGAGGATACCGTCCTCCGAGATGGGAACAACTAACTCTTCAGCGATCGCCTGCCACCTCAAGAGTTCGTCGCTCGACATAGACATCTTTTCTAACAGAGCCTCTTTGGTATCCTCGCTCATGCGCTCTAACAAATCAAAGGCCCGCCGCATGGTCCAGACAACCATGATATTGGTGTAGCTGTTATTTTTCAAGCCGCCCTCACTGGCGTCGGGATATTTCTCGTGAAACTCATCTGGCCCCATGACGCGGTCAATTTCGTAACGCCCAATTTCGCTGTTAAATCTAGCTTTGCTAGCCCAAAAGCGACAAATCTCCAAAAACAATTCAGCGCCATAAGCATCCAAAAATTGTTGATCTTCGGTAATCCAAAGATAATTCCAGACATTGTAAGCAATCGCCAGGCTAACATGCCGCTGCAGGGAGCTGTAATCAGGCCCCCATTCCCCGGAGCGGGGATTGAGGTGTAAGACCGGCGTTTCTTCGACCCCGTCACTGCCGCTCTGCCAGGGGAACATGGCGCCTTGATAGCCGTGCTCATGAGCATATTTCTGGGCTGCTGGCAGACGGCGGTATCGATACATCAAAGCAGCGCGAGCTGTCTCAGGATAATGCAGCGCCAGGAGCGGCAAGATATACAACTCATCCCAGAAGATATGGCCGCGATAGGCCTCCCCGTGCAAGCCGCGAGCGGGGATACCGGCGTCGAGGTGTCTGTTGTGCGGCGAGGCTGTCACCAGCGTGTGGAAGAGATGCAAGCGGATCAATTTTTGGCCGGTGCGATCACCTTTCACCTGGATGTCGATCTTCTCCCAGACATCTTGCCAGGCAGCGGTACTGGCCTGGAGCAATTCATCGAAGAAATATTTTTTAGCAATGCATTCCTGGGATAACGCCAGGGGGTCATCGATGTCTTCTTGGTGAGAAGCGTAGATACAAACCAGCTTGTCCACGGTGATGGCAACGCCCCGCTGAGCATCGACATCGAAGGTGGTCTCGACTTTCCCCGGGCTTGTCTCGACGTCGAAATCGGGCTTGATTTCTCGCCCATTGATGCCGACCAACAATCGAGAAGACTCGGCAATCAGGATGTTCGATTGGCTTGTCTTCACCAGCAGGTGGCTGATATTGCCCTTGCTGATCTCTTTGACAGGGAGCAAATGCTTCTGGTTGAGCTGGCGATAACGCTTGACCCCATCGTTGACGATGTCACCATCCAAGGCCGAGCGCACCGTGACGTCTTTGTCGTAATTGAGCGGAATGATCCGATAGCGAATCGCGCCGACATGATAGTCGTCCATGCTGGCAAAACGCCGAGAAACAACGCGGGTCTCATGCCCCTGCTTGTCACGGACGACCAGGCTCCGGCGGAGTACGCCGGGCTTGAAATCCAAGCGGCGGGTGATGTGAGTTATCTCGATCTCAGGATCATTGAGATCGAACCAATCTCCATCCTCGATGCGGAAGGTGATCGGAAGCCAATTGGGACAGTTGACGAAATCCTCATTGGTGACAATCCGCCCGCCTACCTCCGAATCCAGGCGGTTGTACAACCCGGCAATATACGTGCCGGGATAATTGATCTCATTGGCGTCGGTTTCTTCCAAGGCGCCGCGAGTGCCAAAATAGCCGTTACCAACCGTCAATAAAGCCTCGCGTTTCGGCTCTCTGCCCGGGTGGTAATCGTAATAGCTGATCGACCATTGCTCCTCCACCAAGCGTTTGGTCAACCACGATTCGATATCGCCCATATTGATCTCGGCCATATCCTCGACAACGATATCGCCGCCGTTGAGCTTCAATTCGATGACGTTGTCCTCCCGGGCTACGCCGATGACCAAGCCAAAACCGCCATTCTGACCGGCTTTGACCCCTGAGATAGCATCTTCGACGATCACAGCGCGATCATAGAACACATCCAATCTATCACAGGCTGTTTGGAAAATATCCGGCGCCGGTTTCCCCTTGAGGCCCAATTCTGCCGACACGACTCCATCGACACGGGTTTCGATCAAATCGATCAAGCCGACAGCTTCCAAGACTTTTTTGGCATTCTTGCTGGAAGAGGCAACCCCAATTTTGATCCCGGCAGCGCGCAACTCACGGATGAAATCGACGGTGGTGTCAAAGACTTCTACTTTGCCCTCTTCGATTAGCTCGTTGAAGAGTTCATTTTTGCGATTACCCAGGGCGCAAACCGTATCCATGCCGGGGGGATCGGAAGGATCACCAAAAGGCAGGTCAATCCCTCTCGAAGCCAAGAAAGACTCGACGCCCTTGTAACGCGGCTTCCCATCCACATAGGTCAAATAGTCCTCTTCATGGGTGAACTCGCGAAAGGGCGTATCGGTTTCTTCGCAATACACACGCAGGTACTCGTCAAACATCTCCTTCCAGGCCTGGCTGTGCAAGGAAGCCGTATGGGTGATGACTCCATCGAGATCAAAAATAACAGCATCAAAATGATAGTCTGACATAACATCCCTTCATATCGAACGTGACCGATTTGCGGCCATGGTTGTTAAACGGTGATGATAACGCCCTCGTGAGGGCGCAGTTCAAGTGCGTTTTGAAGACCTTCCCCTTCCCGACCGAGATGGGTGGAGAGCAAGATGTTTCCATCGTGGGGCCAGGGGACGAGGTGCGGGTCTCCCGCGAAGTTGAGTGCCACCAAGAGGCTTTGCCCCGCCCCGCGGCGCCAATAAACGTAACAAGTCTCAGGAACCCCGTCCACGGGCTGATAGCTGCCTATCTGTAAAGCGGGATTCCCCTTGCGAACGGCCAAAAGCCGCCGATAAAGCGAGAGCAGCGAGTTGGGGTCATCCAACTGGGCTTCGACATTGACCTCTTGCCAGTCCTCGGCCAGGGGCAGCCAGAGCTCTTCCTTTTCCGGGGGGGCGAAACCGGCGTGGGGCTCATGCGACCATTGCATCGGCGTGCGGCACAGGTCGCGCTCCTGCCCGGGCTGACGCAAACCGGCCGGGTCTTGCTGCAACTCCGGCGGAATATCCACATTGGTCATGCCGATCTCTTCGCCATAATAGATCGTCGGCGTGCCCCGCAGCGTCAATAGCAGCATGGCGGCGACCCGCGTCTGTTCTGCTCCCACCCGGCTGGCCAGGCGGTGTTCATCATGGTTGCCGAGGACATAATTGGGCCAGGCGCCGGGCTGCAAAACAGCCTCAAGGTCATCGACCACCTTCCGCACAGCGCCGGCATTCCAATCGGCGCCAAGCAGAGAAAAATTGAAAGGCATGTGCAGCTCATCCAGGTTTTCGCCATAGTAGCTGGCCCATACTTCCCAATCCATGATGTGGATTTCACCGATGGAGACGCGCCGGCGTTCGCCGCTGTACTCATCCAACACCTTTCGAAACTGGCGATAGGCTTCGTGCACGTCGGGATGGCCTTTATCATAGAGATGGAATTGCGAGTCATACTCACCCAAGGGTCGGTGGATTGACTTAGCAGGTCGATCGCTGATCGGATTATCGCGCATCTCAGGGTCTTTCATGATGTAATGGGCCACATCGACGCGAAAGCCGTCCACGCCGCGATCCATCCAAAAACGGAGCACATCGAAGATGGCTTCTCGTACCTCCGGGTTACGCCAATTTAGATCAGGCTGTTCCGTGAGAAAGGAATGCAAATAATATTGGCCGGTCGCCTCGTCCCACTCCCAGGCCGGGCCGCCAAAAACGCTCAGCCAATTGTTGGGCGGTGAGCCATCCTCCTTGGGATCGGCCCAGACATACCAATCTCGCTTGGGGTTATCCCGCGAGGAGCGCGACTCTTGAAACCAGGGATGTTGGTCGGAAGAATGGTTGGGCACCAAATCGATGATGATGTGGATACCGCGTTGATGCGCCTCATCGAGCAATTCATCGAAATCGTCCAGGGTGCCAAACATCGGATCAACATCGCGGTAATCGGCGACATCGTAGCCAAAATCTTTCATGGGGGAAGGGTAAAAGGGCGAAAGCCAGATCGCATCGACGCCGAGCGTGTCGCTGAGATAATCCAATTTGGTGATGATTCCGGGCAAATCACCGATCCCACTTGCGGTGGAATCTTTGTAGCTGCGGGGATAAATTTGATAGACAACGCCGGTTTGCCACCAAAGAAAATCTGCTGGTGTTAGCTGGTGCGACGATTTCTTGTGTGCCTCATTCATGTTATATGCTTCCTTTGATGGATTCCAAATGTATCATCTCAACGACTTGGGGGAAACGAACGCCGTCCCTTCGTCAGGATTTGCTATCCGCTCGTTTTGCCTCCAGGAACGGCGTTCGTCCCCGCTTTGTTGAGAAGATACTTCCAGATGAATAGGACTTACGCAAAACTGAATAAGACTCATGTAATTTTCGCCGAAAACGATGGTTTCGACAAGCTTCCCCCTAAGGGGACGCATGCGAAGCACACAACAGCGAAGCGGGCGAATCGGCGAAGTGCGTAAGTCCTTGAAATTATTATTGGAAAGCCTCTTACGAACCTTCTTGATAACGGATCGATTGCTTAATTTCTTCAATCGTGGCGCGATCCGGAGCGTGGGTCAGGGGCCCTACGGTTCCAATCTTAATCTCTGCAAGCGCCTGACCTTGGCAAGCCGCGTCTAGGGGCGAATTTCCTGACAAGATAGCCGTCAGGAATCCGGCCCAATATGCGTCTCCGGCCCCGGTGACATCTTCAACGTGAAGCTGGTTGGCAAAAAGTCGATATCGCTCCCCTTGTGTCGTGGCCAGGAGAACCCCTTGCGATCCCATCGTCAAAATCACAATCTTCGCTCCCCAGTCAAGGAAACGCTGAACGTATCCCCAAGGTTCCAGCCCGGAAGAAAAAATTCGCTCACAGTCATCCAAGGAGGGCTTGGTAATATCCACATTCTGATAAATCCGCTCAAGCAAATGGGTGAAATCTTGAACATCGGGCCAGATAGAGGGATGATAATTGGGATCAAACGACACCAAAGCCTGGTTGTCTTGAGCGACTTTCAAGGCCTGAAGAATGGTAGACCGGGCTGGGTCTCGGCTGACAGCAAATGCAGAGGTATGCACAAGTCGGCAATGAGCGACGGCGTCGAGCAAAGCTGGCCGAGGCTGTAGGCGGGCATCCGCTCCCCGGCAGATGACGAAATCCGGCGTTCCGCCTGCTGTTCGGGTAATCAGAGCAAGGGTGGAGGGCGCGCCCGATGCGATTTGGACATAATCGGTATTGATCTGCATCCGCGCAAGTTGTTCCCTTAAATACTGTCCAAAACCATCCTCTCCCAGGCAGGTTCCCATGGCGACCTGGTTACCAAGTAAGGCCATGTTGCGGGCCAAATTGGCTGGCTCTCCCCCCGCAAAACGTTGATAAAACTCAACCTCGCCCAACGTCTCGGCTTCCTCACATGAAATCAAGTCAATTAAAGCTTCACCTAAAGAGAAAAAATCAAAAGTCATATTTTCGTAACCGTTCAGGGTATGGATAAAAGAACTCGAAACGGAACACGGATCGCCGTGCTTTGCATGCCCGTTGGGCAAAGCGTGCCCGGCCGTACTCGAAGAGTACCCCTGCGGGGCAGGCCCGCAAAGCGTGGCAACGCGGATTGGACAGATTTTCACGGATTTTTTTGTTTTTGCCAACGGCACGCATGCAAAGCACGCACAGCGAGCGATCCGCGAAAATCAGCTTAGCCAAATGTATTTCTCGGCCTTCTGCGTTGCCAGAGGCACGCCTTCGGCGATCTGCGTTCTATTTAGCGAGGGGCGTGAACGCTTACCATTTTTCGTATCTTCTTAATATTTCGAGGTGCAGAAGTTGACTTTTCGGAAGCCTAGGTAAAATGCGCGAGTCAGCGCCGAAAAAGTTCAACTTCCCCCCGTCTATTTGAGAAGATATAATTTTTCGATAAGTTATTTTACCTCATTTTTTACGCATCGTAAGGGAGCTGAAATTTTGAGTTTGCAATTCCCAGCATTGCTGGCTATAATTCAATCATCACCATTTGTTGCGCTCAGAAGGAATCTCACCAGCATGCAAGACGAAACCATTACTCGTAAACTTGATCCCAGCAATAAGCAAACAAATACGCAGCATCTTCAGCCTGGCACCATTTTAGAAGAGCGGTACCAAATTGAGGGTGTGTTGGGCATCGGTGGCATGGGCGCCGTGTATCAAGCTCGCGATCTCCGTTTTTCAGCGGTGAGGTCCGTTGCTGTCAAAGAAATCGTCACCCAAATCGAAGACAAAGGAACGCGTGAAACCCTGCTCCGTACATTTGAGCGGGAGGCAAATCTTTTGGCGACCTTAAATCACGCTTCGATTCCCAAGATCCACGACTATTTTACGATTGGCAATCGATCTTATCTGGTCATGGAATTCATCCAAGGCAAGGATATAGAAACAATCTTGGAGCAAGCCAACGAGCCCCTGCCCGTGAGTCAAATTGTGGCTTGGGCGATCGAACTGTGTGATGTGCTTCACTATCTTCACGCGCACAAGCCGGAGCCGATTGTTTTCCGCGACATGAAGCCCGCCAACGTGATGATCACCCCACAAGATCACGTCGTCCTGGTCGATTTTGGAATCGCGAAGAAGTTCGAAGCCGGACAAAAGGGGACCATGATCGGCACGGAAGGGTATTCGCCTCCGGAACAATATCGCGGCGAGGCCTCCCCTCAAGTCGACATTTACGCCCTGGGGGCGACATTGCACCATCTACTGACAGATATCGATCCCAGGGATGAACCACCCTTCACTTTCGAAGAACGCCCCATCCGACAGTTGAATCCCGACGTTCCAATTCAACTGGAAAACGTCGTCAATGTCGCTCTGCAATACAACGCCAGCGAACGCTTCAAAGACGCCGCTTCCATGAAAGAGGCATTGATCAACCTGGCGCGCTCAAGCAGCGCCCTGTACACAAGCCAAACAACGACCAACATCAATCAAGACTACGAGATCAAACCTATCTGGGTTTTTGAATGCGAAGACGAAATCCGAGGGACTCCCTTATACAAAGATGGACGCATTTACATCGGCGCTTACGACCACAATCTCTACGCCTTGAATGCCAAAACGGGCGAATTCATTTGGAAATACGCCGCGGATGCAGGCATTGTCAGCAAACCGGCTTTCCATGAAGAACGTATCTTTATTGGCTCTGAAGATCATCGCGTGCATGCAATTTCTGCTTCTACCGGACGAGTGCTGTGGACGTATTACACAGAAGGACCCGTTCGTTCCTCCCCAGTTATCCGCGACCGGCATATTTTCATCGGCTCAGACGATTCATTCTTACACGTCATCAATGCCGAAACAGGGCGTCGAGCCCTCAAGATCGAAGGAGGAGCAGCAATCCGTTCCACACCGCTGATCACCGAGGAAAGCATCTTGTTTGGCACAGAAAGCGGCGACATGATCTGCACAGACTTCCACGGTAAAACAAGGTGGCAAGCCAACACAAAGGGAGCTATCACTTCCTCGCCGCGCATGCAAGATGGCGCTATCTATTTTGGTTCCCTCGATGCGCGCCTCTATGCCTTGGATGCAAAAACCGGTTGGAGCATTTGGGAGTTCAGGATGAAAAGCGGAACCGTTTCATCTCCTTGGCTGACCGAAAAATACATCTACATTGGGTCTGCGGACGGAAATATCTACTGTGTCAATCTTCAATCGAGTAAAAAAGCTTGGCTTTTTGAGGCCGAGAACCAAGTCGCCAGTTCGCCCATCATCTATCAAGATTCGCTTTATTGCGGCGGTATCGACGGAAGCCTCTATTGCCTAGACTCTATCAAGGGTCATTTGCGCTGGAAATATACCACCCCAGCTCCCATCAGCGGATCAGCCACCATTCATGACGACATCGTTTACATCGGTTCTATGGACAATTGTTTCTATGCCTTACCTGCCTAAAAAGAAGAAAGCAGAGTGAATCATCCGTGGTTAATTTATTGAAAAAGTTATTTGGTACGCAAGAAGAAAAGGCCGAGGTGGGTCTAACCGATACGCCTACCATTCCTACCCAAAAGCTGCCTGGGTCTCAAGAGATCACCAAACCAATCAGATCTCTCGCGACTGATTCAGCAGAGTCGCAATTGCTTGATAGCAAGAACCTAGTACCGCTTCAATTGCTTGCCAGCTCTGGTCAATCGGTAGGGATGCAGCGCGATCATAATGAGGATGCTCTTTTCGCCCTCACTACGATCTTATCCAGCCATGAAACGCAATTGCCCTTTGGTGTTTATATTGTTGCCGACGGCATGGGTGGACACAAACATGGCGAGGTGGCCAGTGAGGTTGCCGTGCGCACCATGGTCAAACATATCAGCGATCATCTCTATAGCCATCTTTTCAGCGTCGAGGCTTCGCGTCCCAGCCAACCGTTACGAGAAATGTTGCACACAGGCGTCCAAAAAGCGCATCAAGCTATTCTCAATCAAGCGCCGGGCGGCGGAACCACATTGACCACGGTCGTGATCTTGGACAATCAAATGGCTATCGCCCATGTCGGCGACAGCCGCGTGTACACAATTGACTCCGATGGCGTCATGAAAGCACTCACACGAGACCATTCTCTGGTAAAGAGGCTGCAAGAACTGGGACAACTTACGCCAGATGAAGCCGAAATCCATCCTCAGCGCAATATCCTCTATCGCGCTTTGGGGCAAGGAGAACCATTTGAGCCTGAGATCATCACAGCGCCTACCCCTGCGTCTGGCCACCTGTTGATTTGTTCCGATGGTTTATGGGGCGTTGTAGCAGAAGCGGAATTGAGCCAAACCATCCGGGAGGCAGCCACCCTCCACCAAGCCTGCCAAAACATGGTTAAGGCAGCCAATCGAGCTGGCGGCCCCGATAACATTTCCCTCATCCTGGTGCAGTTACCTCAACAGTAAGAGAAACTAACTTTCTTATCATTTCGCCAGTTCTGATCTCTGACAGCGATTTTGTCCTGTTGCCAACACAGCGAACATCAAAACACATGTATGCCTAAAAAAACGAATTTCTATCAACGTTTGGGCATTTCGCAAAATGCAAGCCTAGACGAAATAAAACGAGCCTTTCGTCAAGCAGCGCAGCGATTACATCCGGACGTAAATAAAAGGCCTGGTGCGACGGAACATTTCCTCGACATTAAAGAGGCCTACGAAGTTCTGATCGACCCTGACGTTCGGGCTGAGTACGACAAAACAAACAAGCCGGAACAACAAAAGAAGCGTCCCATCCGAGTGAACACACAATACAGCCGCTCGGCCATCCGGCACTCCAAAGAAAAACAATTGCTCTACGCTCTTTTGGACATAAGCATCTTGCCCGGATCAGAACCAATCCAAAAGTCAGCCCCAGCTATCAATGTAGCCCTGGTGCTGGACACATCAACTTCGATGAAGGGAAACCGCATCAACACTGTCAAAGCGACGGCAATTGAATTGGTGCGTCAACTACGTGAGCACGACTTCTTTTCTATCGTAACGTTCAACGACAAAGCAGACATCCTTTTCTCCACAAATAGATCAACGAAAAGCCGAAAAGCGGAAAACCGAATCCGTTCGCTTCATCCCAGCGGTGGTACGGAGATTTTTAGAGGCTTGGAAGCTGGATTAAAACAAGTTCAAAAGCATCATCGCCCCTCAGGCATAAGCCACATATTTTTGATCACGGATGGACACACCTATGGCGATGAACAAGCTTGTAAGCGTCTCGCTGACGAGGCGGCCAGAGCAGGAATAGGACTCAGCAGCCTGGGTATCGGCGATCAATGGAACGATAATTTGCTCGACGATCTCGCTGTTCGAACGGGCGGAGACTGTATTTATATCCAAAAACCCCCACAAATCCAATCGTTGCTTACCAAGAAACTGAGACAACTAGAACAAGCCTATGCAAAACAGATTCAACTCGAATTCAAGACAGGGCCAGCCATCAGCCTCCAGTATGCCTTCCGTCTCAAGCCAGAAATTGGGGGGCTAGACACGGAATCCCCTTTTCAATTGGGGAACCTGGCAAAAAACAATCAACAACGTATCTTACTAGAATTTATGATTGACCCTATTCCCGATACAATTGAAACAGTTCTGATCATGGCTGGAAGCTTCCAATTTCAGATACCGTCTCAATCCTTAAAACGATTTGAAACGCCGATTACCCTGACACGACCGGCTCAATCACAGGCTCCCACAAAACAGCTCTCACCAGTGCTCCAAGAGGCGTTGTCCAACTTAACGCTTTACCGCATGCAAGAACAAGCCCAAATAGACATTGAACAAGGGAATTACCAGCAGGCCACAAAGCGACTCGGACATGTGGCAACCCACTTGTTTTCTCGGGGCGAGCAAGAATTAGCCCATACCGTGTTGGCAGAAGCCGAACATATCAACGACTACCAACAATTTAGTCCCGAGGGTAGAAAAGAAATCAAATATGGCACTCGCGCTTTATTATTACCCGGAAAAGAAATCACAGGAGACTTATCATCATGATTAAGTGTCCTAATTGCCAATCTGAACAAGTCAATGGCACGATCTATTGCCCCCAATGTGGCGCCAAGCTGATTGAAAAAGGCGATTCGGTTACCTTGCATACCCGCACCGAAAACATTTTGAAGGGCATCTCCCCACCAACGTTGCCCAATCCAGCCTTGCTATCAAAGGGAAAAGATAGCGAGGCTATTCTATATCTTGTCGACACAAAAGAGGTCATCTGCTTGAAAGAAAAAAAGGATTATACGCTTGGTCGCATCACAGAGGCCCAAAAAGTCATCCCGGATATTGATCTCAGCCCCCATAACGCTTACAAAGCAGGCGTCTCGCGCATCCATGCCAGCATCAACACGGGAGGCGCTCAAACGACGTTCAAAGACCTAGGCTCTTCCAATGGCTCCAGACTCAATGGCATCAAAATCGCCCCCCACGCTGAGCATACTGTCCAACATGGTGACATCATCACCTTAGGGGCGCTGAAAATTCAAATCTTAATCAACATAGATAAAGAAACCGGAGAAAACCGCCATGCCGATTGAGATTATCTTGCACATACGCAATGTCGATCCTATCCTCGCCGAAATCGATGAAATGCCCAACGCTGACGATCAAATTCTACTCGTAAAAAACCCAAGATTTCGAGACGGGCGTGAAATCCACTTCATCGAACGGGATGTCAACACGGTGATTTGGCCCATCTCAGAACTTACCCTGATCGAAGTCCTGACGGAAGAATCAAAAGAAGATATCATTGGCTTTGTGAGGGAATAATCATGGATCAAAAAACGTTTCATGGTCATCGTATCTTGGTCGTAGATGACGAAAAGCGGATGGTGCGATTCATTCGTCTCAATCTCGAGCACGATGGCTTCGAAGTCATATCTGCGTACAATGGGAAAGACGCCTTGGAGCAAGTCCGCAATGCGTTGCCCAATCTTGTCCTTTTGGATGTCATGCTGCCCGATATCAACGGTTTTGATATCCTCAAAAAGATACGCGAGTTCAGTTCGGTGCCGGTGATCATGTTGACTGCAAAAGGCGAAGAAAATGATCGCGTCCGCGGCTTGGAATGGGGCGCGGACGATTACGTTACCAAACCCTTCAGCCCGCGCGAATTAGTCAGCAGAGTGAAAGCTGTCTTGCGCCGGGTGGAGGCTGCCGAAGGAGAAGCCCATAGCGTCATTGAGGTCGACGATCGCCTCAAGTTAGATTTCCAAAAAAGGAAGATTTGGGTTGAGGGGGAATTAGTCAAGCTTCGCCCCACAGAATATCGGCTACTCTATCATTTGGTCAAAAACGCGGGCTGGGTCCTGACACACGAGCAAATCTTAACCAAGGTTTGGGGGTATGAATATCGCGACGAACCCCATTACGTGCGTCTTTACGTCAATTATCTACGCAAAAAAATCGAAAAAGACCCCAGCAACCCCAAATATATTCTCACTGAACGCGGCGTTGGTTATCGGTTTGTCGACTTTCGGAACAAGGACAGGAGTGTTGAATGAAAAAACAACGGATTTTACTGGTCGATGATCACGAAGTTGTTCGTTTAGGTTTGAAAACATTGCTCGACCGCCACCCGCAATTTACTGTCATCGGAGAGGCGGCTACAGCTCACGAGGCAGTAAAATTTGTAGAACAACACAATCCCGATATTGTCGTCATGGATATTCGCCTCCCCGGCGGTTCTGGCATCCGCGCCTGCGAAGAAATCACCGACAATCACCCTGATACAGAAGTGATTATGCTGACATCCTACGCCGAGGACGAGATGCTTTTTTCGGCCATCCGAGCAGGCGCGGCTGGGTACGTGCTCAAACAAATTGGCGGCGATGATTTGATTCAGGCGTTGGAGGCCATCGCCAGGGGCGAGGCTTTGCTGGACCCCTCCGTGACTCAGCGAATCTTCCAAGAAGTTCGTCGCGCCGCCAAAGAAGAGGAAGCCTCCGCGTTTGCCGAACTGACTCAACAGGAAAAGCACGTTCTGATTCAGGTCTCGGAAGGCAAGACCAACCGCGAAATTGCCAAAGAACTCTACCTGGGCGAAGGTACGGTTCGCAACTACGTTAGCAGCATCTTGGCAAAACTAGATGTCAGCAACAGGGCTGAGGCCGCCGCCTATGCGGTCAAGCATAGCTTGCGCGATCACCTGCAATAAAGTGAGCCAAGACCACCAGAGAGAAATCCCCCTTACGGTTCATCAACAATATCTAAGTACTCGGACACGGCCCAACCATGGCGATCTTCAGCGTGAGGGGACTCGAGATGCCACCAGGTGTATTCATCGGCCTGGACAGGCCCATCAATGACTTGAAAGATTTCTGCTTCCAAGCCCAGGAAGAGCTGCTCCTGATCGAGGCCCGGACCCTCTCGCAGGCGTAACCCGTCCCCGCCCGTGCCGATGACTTGCACGTAGACCTCGATTCCAATTATGCCCGGCGGGATGGGCGTTGGATGAATGGGAGTCTCGGTCGCAGGGGGAGGCGGGGGTGTCTTTGTTGGGGCCGGAATCAGGCTCAAGGCAGCGGTAGCCACCCCCACGGGAGTCTGCTCGGCCCGACTCGCATAGACGAAGAGCAGCACGAGCAAAAATAGTCCCGCACCGATCACGATCATCCCCACAATCTCTACAACAGGTATTCGCAAAGAAGGCTTCATGATTTCTGAGTCGCTTGTCCTGAAAACAGGCCGCCCGGGGCATCATCTGGCACCAAAACCGGTAAAGCCTGACGCTGAATCCGAATCTCGATTTCGCCGCCCCCTTCGATGGGCTCGCCATCAACTTGCGCGTAAAGGGGTGAATCGGAGCATAATTTGATCGTCTCAAAGGTAATGCAACGAGCTTGATCGGAATGAACGTGTCGCCCGGATAAGACAGCCAGGGCATGGGTGATGGTCTCGATCAAGGTATTGCCGGAAAAGAGCCACAGGTCCATTTTGCCATCGTCCACGCGGGCATGGGGCGATATCTCGGCCAGGCCGCCGGCGTACAAATGAATATTACTGATCACGGCTAACAAATAGGTGCCGGATAATTCTATTCCTTCGCCGAGAACATTCAAATCGAAGCCGCTAAATATCGCTGCTTGTCGCAGGGCGTTGGTAGCGTATTGAGCCAGGGCAAAGTGCTTCTCCCAGCGGGAGCGCGGTTCGATGCGATGGGCCACAAAGGCATCAAACCCGACCCCGGCCCACAACAAAAAAGGGCGTTGATTACAAAAACCAATGTCAACTTTCTTGACGGTAGCCGTTGCCAAGCGCCGGGCGCTTTCTTCAAGCGCCATAACCCGCGTCCAGGTCAGACCGGGCAGACCCAATTCCTGAGCCCAAACATTGGCCGTCCCGGCAGGGAGCACGCCCAGGGCGGTATCGCTGCCCAGCAGCGCGGGGATACTATGGTTGATGGAACCATCTCCGCCCGCGATGATGAGGGCATCATGGTTTTCTCGGACCGATTGGCGAGCTAACTCGGCGATGTCACTGTCCGTCTGGGTGCGCTCCACCCGAACCTGCCAATCATGTTTGCGTAAAACGTTGGCGGCGCGTTCAGTCAGCATTCGGGAGGGAAAACGTCCAGCCGCGGGATTATAGATAATGCAAGCTTTCGACATGATGGTACAATTCTACCTGAAACGATACGAGGTGCGAAGCCTATGACGGAAGCAAAATTACTACAAAAACGCTATCAATTGGGGAAACGGATGGGCAGCGGCGGGATGGCTGTCGTGTACCGGGCGCGAGATTTGATGTTGGAGCGAACGGTCGCTATCAAGGTGTTGCGAGAAGATTTTTGGCGCGATCCCGCTTTTCGAGAACGCTTTCGGCAGGAAGCCAAAGCTGCTGCCAATCTTTCCCACCCCAACATTGTCACCGTGCACGACTTTGGCATCGACAAGAAGCTGATTTTCATCGTGATGGAATACGTCCCCGGCACGACGTTGAAAGACCTGATCGAAGAGAAAGGGCGCTTTTCCCCAGATGAGATCATCCCGTTGATGGTGCAGGCATGTGCGGGAATTGGCTATGCGCACCGGGCCGGCCTGGTTCACTGTGATGTCAAACCACAGAATATGCTCGTCTCTCCCGACCGGCGGCTGAAAGTCACCGATTTCGGCATTGCCCGCGCCCTGGCCTCGATCCAAGCCGATGAACAATCTAACGTTGTCTGGGGGTCGCCGCAATACTTCTCCCCCGAACAGGCTGCGGGCAAGTCTCCCTCCCCGGCCTCCGACGTGTATAGCTTGGGGGTCATTCTTTACGAAGCACTGACAGGCAACTTGCCATTCGAGGCTGACAACAGCTCCGAACTAGCTTATCTCCACCGCAACAAGCTCCCCGCCCCACCCAGGGAGGTCGAAGCAAGCATCAGCAAAAATTTGAACCTGATTGTCCTCAAGGTGCTCGACAAAGAACCATCCCGCCGTTACCGCACCGCCGATCAGTTGGGGCGCGTCTTGATGACGTTCTCGAAAAAGAGTGACTCGATCGACGAAGTCACCATGAAAGAGGCGCCGCTCCCGCCTGAATCGAGTCCTGTCCCACCCCAGCGCCCCGTGACGGCGAGGACCAGCGCCAGTGCCCCACCCGACCCACTTGACATTGACTGGCTGACCGCCTTTCTGGGGTTACTGGCCTTGTTTGCCGTTGGAGGGCTGGTGCCGTTTTGGCTGTGGGTCTATTTTTCCAGCACGCCCTAGCGACCCTTGCCAATGTTCCCCAGCCCGGTTATGATACGCTCCGTCCGAAAACATATCGTAAGCGTTCACGCCCCCCGCTAAATAGAACGCAGATCGCC
>CAZJBA010000063.1:0-2275 GCA_964544065.1 uncultured Anaerolineales bacterium
TAACCGTGAACCATCCCAAAGATTCTGAGCAAAAAAACATTACGTAGGAGGAAGACGATGAAACGAGCAGTCAGTGTTAGCATTGGATCATCTAAGCGCGATAAAGCCATCGAGATCGAATTGTTGGGCGAAAAGATTCTGATCGAACGAATAGGCACCGACGGCGACATGGAAAAGGCCGCTCTGCTCTATCGAGAACTGGATGGCCAGGTGGATGCTTTTGGCGTTGGCGGCGCCGATCTGGGACTTATGGTCGATCAAAAATGGTATCCGCTTCATTCAGTCAAGCCAATGGTCCGCTTTGTGCAGGAGACGCCTCTTGTAGATGGCGCCGGTTTGAAGAACACCTTGGAAAACCGCGTTGCCGCCTACATGGATGCCCACATCGGCGATTACCTCAAAGGTAGGAAAAAAGCGCTCATTACCATCGGCACGGATCGCTGGGGGATGACCCAATCCTTTTTGGGCGCGGGTTATGATTGTGTCTTCGGGGATTTGATGTTTGCTTTGGATGTTCCCATCCCCGTGCGGACAGAACGGACCTTGAAAATCATCGCAGCGGTGTTGATGCCCGTTGCCGGGCGTTTACCCTTTGAATGGATTTATCCCGTAGGCGATGCGCAAGAAGAACGCGAGCCGAAATTTACCAAGTATTACCAATGGGCCACCGTGGTCGCCGGGGACCGTCACTATGTAGTCCGCTACATGCCAGAGCGCATGGATGGTAAAGTCATTGTCACCAACACAACCACGCAGGCTGATGTCGCCCTGTTCAAGGAGGCTGGAGTCAAGTATATGGTTACCACCACGCCCGTACTGGAGGGACGATCTTTCGGCACCAACATGATGGAAGCCGCTCTTGTCGCCGCGGCGGGAAAGAATCGCCCTCTGACTCAAGCGGAGTTGGACCCATTACTGGATGAACTCCAATTTGAGCCGAGCATTCAGGAGTTGAACTAACATGGAAGCAATTATACTTGCAGGCGGGATTCCCCAACCCGATGACCCTCTCTATACTTACACACAGGGCAAGCCCAAATCCCTGCTGGATATGGCTGGCAAACCCATGATTCAATGGGTTTTGGATGCCTTGAGCGGTTGCCGCCATGTGGGCAATGTCCTCATTGTGGGGCTGAATGAGCAAGCGGATTTGGTTTGCTCCAAGCCGATGACGCAGATTCCCAACCGGGGCAGCATGCTGAACAACGCCCGCGCCGGCCTGGACAAAATCGACCAGCTCAACCCTGAGGCCGAACTGGTCTTGTTCGTTGCGGCCGACATCCCCGCCATCACCGCCGAGATGGTTGACTGGACTGTGGCCACTGCCCAAGAGAGCGAACACGATCTCTACTACAACGTGATCGAAAGGGATGTGATGGAAAGCCGTTACCCCCAGTCGAATCGCTCTTTTGTCCACATGAAAGATGTGATTGTCTGCGGCGCGGACATGAGCGTGGTCCGATACAGCGCCGCGGCCGGGAACGATGAATTTTGGGAACACGCCATTGCCGCCCGTAAAAATGTCTTCAAACAGGCTGCCTTGCTCGGCTACGGCACCCTTTTTCTGATGCTGATCCGCCAGTTGAGCCTGGAAGCGGCTGTCCGGCGAAGTTTCAAGAAATTTGGATTTCGAGGCCGCCCGATTTTGTGCCCTTACCCGGAGATGGGCATGGATGTGGACAAGCCCGATCACGTTGAAATCTTGCGCGCTGACCTTGGGGGCAAAGAATCTGCATGAAGCTTGAAAATATGTTGCTGCTCGACGCCAACATGTCCGCGCGCATGAGAATCGCTCAAAAGCCCGGCTTTCTGCGAAATGTTGCGACCGTATTAGCCCATTCGGGCGATTCCTGGTTTTGTTTGACAGGGATGGCCTTAATTTGGTTCTTTCGCCCTGGCATTTGGCGCTGGCGGGCGACGATTCTGGCAATTGCGACGGTCATCACGGCCACGCTGGTGCTAGGGCTCAAGTTCCTCGTCCGCCGCCCTCGTCCGGAAGGAGAATGGGGGGATATTTATCGAAAGACGGACCCGCACTCCTTCCCCTCCGGGCACGCTTCTCGAACGGCCATGTTAGCAACCCTGGCAATCGGTTTGGGCCCGGCCTGGTTTGCAGCCCTTTTGCTGATCTGGGCACCACTGGTATCCCTGGCTCGCGTGGCCATGGGCGTGCATTATCTTTCGGACGTGGTCGTTGGGATGGGAGTCGGCGTGGTGATGGGCACGATCTTTCAACTCGTGTTCCTCTATCCCCTGACCCCCTGACCCCTGATTC
>CAZJBA010000063.1:2375-6560 GCA_964544065.1 uncultured Anaerolineales bacterium
CCCTGATTCCCCGATCCCTGATTCACTGACTCCTATGATTAGCCTGCACGTATCGTTTCAAATGCTGTCCCGTGTACGAATCGGGATTAGCGCAGATCTCTTCGGGGGTGCCTTCGGCCACGATTTGGCCGCCCGCGTCGCCGCCCTCGGGCCCCAGGTCGATGATATGATCGGCGACCTTGACAATGTCGGGGTTATGTTCGATGATCAAGACCGTGTTGTCCGATTCCACCAAGCGCTGTAACACCTCGATCAGCTTGTGGACATCAGCGGCATGCAGCCCGACGGAAGGTTCGTCCAGCACGTACAAAGTTTGACCGGTGGAACGCTTGGAAAGCTCGCGCGACAGCTTGATCCGCTGGGCTTCGCCGCCCGACAGAGTCGGCGAGGGCTGCCCAATGCGGATATAGCCCAGCCCGACATCCTGTAAGGTCTTGAACCGTCGCATCATGGGGGCAAAATTTTGGAACACCTCGGCTGCGGTATCGACGGTCATGTCCAGCACGTCGGCGATGGTGTATTCTTTATAGCGCACCTGCAAGGTTTCGCGGTTGTAACGTTTGCCGTGACAAACGTCACAAGGTACGTACACATCGGGGAGAAATTGCATCTCGATTTTGATCTGGCCATGGCCTCGGCAGGCTTCGCAGCGTCCGCCACGCACATTGAAGGAAAAGCGACCTTTTTTATAGCCGCGGATCTTGCTTTCCGGCAACTCGGCGAACAGGTCGCGGATATAGTCGAACACGCCTGTGTAGGTGCCCGGGTTGGAGCGCGGTGTACGCCCGATCGGCGATTGGTCGATGTTGATGACCTTGTCAATTTGCTCCACCCCCTCGATCCGGTCATGGGCGCCGGGTTGTTCGCGCGAGCCGTGCAACTCGCGCCCCAGGGCTTTGTAAAGCGTCTCTCCCATCAGGGTCGATTTGCCCGAGCCTGAGACTCCCGTGATGCAAACCAGCTTGTGCAGGGGGATTTTGACATCGATGTTTTTGAGATTGTGTTCGCGCGCTCCCCGAATGATTAAACAATCGCCGTTGCCTTCCCGGCGCTTTTCCGGCAAGGGCACCTGTTTGCGACCGGAGAGATAGGCGCCGGTGATCGAATCGGGATGGTCGAAAATTTGCTCGGATGGACCATTGAAGACCACTTCGCCGCCGTGCTCGCCCGCACCGGGCCCCAAATCCAGCACCCAGTCGGAGGTTTCGATCGTCTCGGCGTCGTGCTCCACCACCAGGACCGTGTTGCCCAGGTCGCGCATCCCCTCCAGCGTGTTCAACAGGCGTTTGTTATCGCGCGGGTGCAAACCGATCGATGGTTCATCCAGCACATAAAGCACGCCCATCAGCCGGGAACCGATTTGAGTCGCCAGGCGGATGCGTTGGGCTTCGCCTCCCGAAAGCGTCGCTGCCGACCGGTTGAGGGTCAGGTAATCCAGGCCGACATCCACGAGAAAGCCCAGGCGTTCTTCCAGTTCGCGCAACACTCGCGAGGCGATCATCCGCTGGCGCTCGCTGAGTGGCGATTGATCGCCGTTGAGGCGCTGAACCCAATCCAGGGCCCTCCGCACCGGCCAGTGACTCACCGTGATGATGTTGATCGCATCGAGAGTCACCGCCAGGGCTTCAGGCCGGAGACGGTCGCCGTTGCAGGTGGGGCAGGGTTGATCGTTCATGAAACCCATGATGCGGTCGCGCATGCGCTCCGAGCTGGTCTCTTCGAAGCGGCGCTCCAGGTTGGAGATGACACCTTCATATTCGCGCTCAAAGACATACTCACGCCCATCCTGTTTGCGCTTGTAATGCACTTCTACTTTTTCGTCCCCCGTGCCATAGAGAATGATGTCCATTTCAGCTTCGGTCAATGTCTCCACGGGGGTATCGAGATCAATATCTTTGGCCTCGGCAGCCCCTTCCAGCGTGGACCAATAGTAACCGCCCTCCTCGCGCTTGCCACCCCATTCCCCGGCGACGATGGCGCCCGCGTTGATGGAAAGGGAACGGTCCGGGATGAGCAAATCGGGGTCGATGTTCATCTGCGTACCAATCCCTTGGCAGTCGGGACAGGCGCCGTGGGGGGTGTTGAACGAAAAGGTGCGTGGCTCGATCTCCGGCAAACTAATGCCGCAGTGGGCGCAAGCCAGATGCTCAGAAAAGCGAATATCCTCCCCCTCATCGTCAGAAAGCACGTGCGCGATCAAACGGCCATCACCAAATTTGAGCGCCGTCTCAACCGAATCGGTCAAGCGAGAGCGGAAATTATTGGCTTGTTCTTCGTCGGCGTGTTCGCGGATGATCAGCCGATCCACCACGGCTTCGACATTGTGAATTTTGTAGCGATCCATCTCGATGTCTTCTTCCAAATTGTAGATTTGCCCGTCCACGCGCACGCGCACGAACCCGGATTTGCCGATCTCTTCCAGGACGGCTTGATGGGTACCCTTGCGGCCGCGCACCATCGGGGCAAGGAGAATCAGGCGGCTGCCCTCGGGCAGGGATTCGATCATGTCGACGATTTCCTGGGCCGACTGGCGGCTGACCTCGCGCCCGCATTGGGGGCAATGCGGCACGCCGGCGCGGGCAAAGAGCAAACGCAAATAATCGTAGATTTCGGTCACGGTCCCCACGGTCGAGCGCGGGTTGCGGGAGGTGCCGCGCTGATCGATCGACACCGCCGGGGAGAGACCCTCGATATAATCGACGTCGGGCTTATCCATCTGGCCGAGGAATTGGCGCGCGTAGGAAGACAGCGATTCGACGTAGCGCCGCTGCCCCTCCGCAAAGATGGTATCAAAAGCCAAGGACGATTTCCCCGATCCGGAGAGTCCGGTAATGACAATAAATTTATCCCGAGGGATTTCAACGTTGATGTTTTTCAAGTTATGGACGCGAGCGCCCACAATGCGGAGTACAGAAGAGGTCATAGATTTTTTCTGAATTCTAATGTTTTTTGTGGTTATCTTCTTTGCAACCAAATGAATTCAGTTGTTTTCGAGATCGCCACTGTTTTAAAAAAGAGAGGCAGAAGTTGCACTTTTTCGGCGCCAACTCGCGCATTCCACCTGGGCTTCCGAAAAGTTCAACTCCTGGCCCCCGAAATCTTGAGAAGATACCCATAGAGTTATTCTTTCAAATTATAATTGCATCAGCGCAGGCTCGTAGTCAGCCACGAAGCCTCGTCCAGCGGAGTGACATACCGGTGTTACTCGCCAACGGCGCGCCTATGGCGGCTTTGTTCCTGACGGCGAGCTGTGAACGCCAATATTATAGCACAAGTGTGCTACTTAAGGCTGGTTGGATCAAGAAATGAGCCAACATGCTATTATAAAACACTTTGCCCTATTGCCATCTCCGATTTTTTAGGCTACACTCATAGACACTGTTCTTGGACATAGGCGGTACCCCATGCTCTTCAAACACACTATTTTTGTCGGTATCGATCCAACCGCGAGCCAGCGCGACATCAGTTACGTTGCCCTGGATCGCGATTTGCGCCTCCATACCCTTGATAAAGGTGATCGTGAAGAAATTACCGCCTTTGTAGCAGGGCAAGAGAGCGCCATTGTGGCCATTTGCGGGCCCTCACGCCCGAATCAAGGCTTGATGAAACGGGAGCAAGTTCGCCAACGTTTGAATCCCGCTCCGCGCCCGGGCCGTTGGACCCGCTTCCGGGTGGCCGAATATCTGCTCTATCAACGCAAAATCCGAACCCCCGGGACTCCAGGGAAAAAGGAAGATTGTCCCGGTTGGGTCCAAACCAGCATCGCTTTCTTCCAACGCTTGGAAACCATGGGCTATCAACCCTACCCCAGCCAAGAATCAAAGCGCCAGGTGTTGGAAGTCTACCCCCACGGCGCTTTTTCGGCCCTCTTGGGGCGGATTCCTTTTAAAAAGGGTACCCTGGAAGGTCGCTTACAGCGGCAGCTTGTTTTGCATAATCATGGCTTGGAGGTCACCGACCCGATGCGGATTTTCGATCAAATTACCCGCTACCGTTTGTTGCAGGGAATCCTGCCCTTGGAGGGCTTGTACGACCTGGACGAGCTAGACGCGCTCGTAGCGGCTTACACGGCCTGGAAGGCTTCGATTCACCCCCAAGAGATCACCCGTCTCGGAGACCCCGAAGAGGGAGAGATCATCTTGCCGGTCGAGAAGCTCAAACAGATTTACACATAGATAGGATGAG
>CAZJBA010000063.1:6660-16907 GCA_964544065.1 uncultured Anaerolineales bacterium
ATCACCCCTTTCCTCTAAACACATTTTTGTACATACCCAGCAGAGAAGCGCGCATGCCCATTCCCAAAACCCACATCATCATCAACCCCAACGCCGATAGGGGCAATGCCTGGCGATTGGCTTCCGACCTTCGCCACGTCGTCGACGAATTTGGAGAGGTCGACTGGTCCGGCACCGTCTACCCCACCCATGCTAACAAATTGGCCCACCAAGCTGCGCTGGATGGCTACGAACGGATTGTTGCCATGGGGGGCGATGGAACGCTGCACGAAGTCATCAACGGAATCATGAAGGCGCCAGCCCAACAACGTCCTCAGGTGGGCATCGTCCCACTTGGATCAGGAAACGATTTTTCACACGCGGTCGGGATTGAGCCCGACCCCAGTGAGGCCTTACGCCAGGCCCTTAGCGGCAAACCAAAACCCATTGATCTGTTCATGGTTGAGGCCGGCAGTGGTAGACGCGAATATGTGCACAATACCATGGGCATCGGGTTCGATGCCATCGTTACCATCCGGACGCGTTCGCTCTCCTTGGTTCGCGGTTTCATGATGTACTTTACGGCCGTGCTTCAGACCATCTTGCTCAATCATGAGGCCTTCCACTTGCACGCCGAAACCGATCAGGCCAATTGGCAAGACGATTTGCTCATGCTCACCTTGTGCAACGGCCCGCGCGAGGGAGGCGGTTTTCAGGTCGCCCCTGACGCCATTCCTGACGATGGGGTTCTCCATTACACAGCGATCCGAAAAGTCTCCCGGTTGATGATGCTCCGTCTTTTACCCACGGTGTTGAATGGAACTCACGGTCGTTTCAAACCTGTTCGAATGGGACAAGTCGAGCGAATGAAATTTGTCTCTGACCAACCCCTCTACATTCACATGGATGGCGAAATCTTCGCCGGTTTTGGCACCGATGTGCGCGAAATGAAACTTGAGATCAAACCTGAGGCGATTGAAATCATCGTTTAATTGGTAACTACTCAGGTATGTCACTGCGAGGGGCGTTTCGCTCTGCGTGCCTTGGCAGCCCCGAAGCAGTCTCCCAGACGCTCCAGGAGATTGCTTCAGCGGAAAAAACACCGCTTCGCAATGCCATTTCAAGGGTAAGCTGAGTAATTGCGCTTATGGAGCTCTGTGACTGGAGGTAAACATGGATTTTGTTAAAATTCTTTCTCGCGCTTGGAAAATCTTCTGGAAACACAAAGTCCTGGGGATTGGCGGCGCGATCATCGGTTTCATCATCGCTTTACCCATCTTGTTAATTATCGTCCCTGCTGCGATCAGTGCGACAGTAAGCAGCATAGCCGAATCGGAGCTTGCCTTTGGCGGCAGTCTGGTGGTGGGGGGCTTGTGTTTACTCACCTACATACCCGTTTTGATCCTATTGGGCGGCGTTTTACAAGCTTATTTCCAATCTGCCTGGACGCTGACCTATTTACGTTTGACCGCCTCATCAACCGAATCCGAAACCGCTCCACTTCTCGAGGAATCGGCTTCAGCCTGAGAAATAGGTACGTTTCGGGTTCTATGCTAGAATCTAGCCATGTTCAAACACCCCTCTCAATTTTTCTGGCTCAGCCTTGTGCTTTTGATTGTAGCTATTCCCGTGAGCGCACAAGGAACGGGCCAGGCGACCTTAACGCTTACCACCACAGAATCATTCCCTACCATCAGCGCCAACCTCAACGTTTACGACGGTGAGGGTAATTTCGTCCATGATTTGACCTCAGCAGACGTCCGCGCGGTCGAAGATGGCCGTGAAATCCCAATCACGGAGTTGACCGAGCAGAATAACGGCGCCCAGTTTGTTGTCGCTATCAACATGGGACCTGTTTACGCCATCAAGAATACCGAAGGGTTGTCCCGTTACGAAGTCATCAACCAGAATTTACGCGCTTGGATCGATGGTTATCCCGAGCAAGCCAGCGATGATTTAAGCTTGTTGACCAATGAAGGCCTCAATCAGGTTCACTTCAACCGGCCTACGGACTGGCTTTCCAGCTTAGAATCCTATCAACCCGAATTTGACACCTCCATCCCCAGCCTGAACGTCTTGGCCGATGCCATTATGGTCGCCTCTGATCCTCCCCCACAGGAGAGCATGGGCCGAGCTGTCCTGTTGGTCACACCCCTCCCTGGCGAAGACAGCCTCGGAATTCTGCCCAGCCTGTTGGAGATGACCAAGCAGAGCGGCGTGCGCGTCTACGTTTGGGTGGTGTCGTCTGAAGCCTATTTCGACAGCGAACGCGCCGAGCGTTTAAATCAGTTCGCCGCCGAGACGGGCGGAAAGACCTTTTACTTCTCCGGCGAGGAGACCTTGCCAAACGTCGAAACCTACATCGACCCATTGCGTTACACCTACACACTGAAATACGAATCGCAGATCAGCAGCGGGGACAACCATCAAGTCGCCGCTCGCATCGATGCACCGGGCTTGAATGTGGTCAGCGATCCGGTCGAATTCGAGATGAGCGTGCAGCCCCCCAACCCCATTTTTGTCTCGCCCCCGTTGGAGATTCAGCGCGCCCCAACCACGCCGGGGGTGGATGCTGCGGATGAAAACATCGGCTATGAGCCCGAGCAGCAGCCCCTGGAGATTCTGATCGAGTTTCCTGACGGGCAGCCCCGACCCCTGGAGCGGACAACCCTCTACGTTGATGGCGAGATCGCTGATGAAAACCTGGCACCTCCCTTTGATCGTTTTTCTTGGGATTTGAGCCCCTATCGGGCGGGGGGTTCCCATCTGATTCAGGTAGAGGCGGTTGATTCACTCGGCTTGAGCAAAACTAGCATCGAGCACGAAGTGAGAATCGAGGTGCAGCAACCCACCCAAAACGTGCTCGTCACCCTGCGGCAGAATCGCCTCGTCGTGATTGGGGTCACGGTCGCGGTTGTGGTTGGGATTTTGATCCTCTTCTTTTTAATGCGCGGCCAGATTCAGCCCAAGATCACCGGCCGGTTATCCAAACAGCCCAATGGGAAGCAACAGAAAAAAACCAAACCTGACGTCGCGAAGCAGCAACCCAAAACCACCCTCCCGGAAAAGAAAGTTCAAAAAAGTCGCTTTTCTCAATGGATGGACCGTTTTTCCTGGCCGCGACGTGAGAGACACCTCGGCGGAGAAGCCTATCTGCTTGCAACCAATGGAGATGATGAGGAAGAACGAATCCCTCTGACCCAAAGCGAACTCACCTTTGGCTGCGATCCTGCCTTGGCTACCATCACCCTAGAAGATGCCTCCGTCGCGCCTTTGCATGCTCGCATCCGCAAAGAGGGAGAAAATAACTACGCCCTCATGGATGAGGGCGCCACGGCAGGAACGTGGATCAATTACGAACCGATTTCCTCCGATGGTCGTAGCCTGAACCACGGCGACATCATCCATATCGGAAGAGTACTTTTCCGTTACCGACAGAGTGAGGCGCTCCCACTTCCCAAATTGAAAATTACTCCTCAGGAGGCACCGTGATTCCCAAAGAACAAGCCCATCTTGCTGTTGCTGCGATCACGCACGAGGGCATGAGCGGCAAAAACAACGAAGACCGGTATGGCGTCTCGGCGCATATTGTCAGCGAGGCTACCCCAACTCCATCTCTTTTTGCCATTGTTGCCGATGGCATTGGTGGGCATCAGGCCGGTGAGATTGCCGCCGAGATGGTAGTCGAAACCATCAGCCATGCGGTTGCCACCAGCGACGCCAGCGATCCACTGGCGATCCTGGAAGAGGCGATCGTCCAGGCTGGGCAAGCCGTCAACGGCCAGGCCACTCAAAACGCGGCCCAACAGGGCATGGGGTCCACTTGTGTGTGTGTCTGGGTATTGGGGAACCGGCTCTATACCGCCTCGGTGGGCGATTCGCGCATCTATCTACTGCGTGATGAAACCATTCGCCAACTGACCACCGACCATACTTGGGCGCAAGATGCCGTCGAGCACGGTATCCTCACCCCCGATCAAGTGCGCGGCCATCCTCAGTCGCACATCATCCGTCGTTATCTCGGCTCCAAAAACTCTGTCGAAGTCGATTTCCGCCTGCGACTACATCCCGATGAGAGCGATGAACAGACCCTGAGCAACCAGGGTATGGAGCTTCAGCCCAGCGACAGGTTACTTTTATGCAGCGATGGCCTCACCGACCTGGTCGAAGATGAAGAGATAAAGGGGATCCTCCAGCAGCAAGAAACCGATGCAGCCTTACAGCAACTGGTCAATTTGGCTAACCAACGGGGTGGGCACGATAACATCACCTTGGTGACCCTGGAAATGCCCTCCCAACAGCAAACAAAGCAGAAGAAAAAATCTCATGGTATCTATTGGTTGGCGGGCGTATTGCTATCCATCATCATTTTAATCGCGTTTATCACTCTGGCTTTCTTGGCGTACCGCTACATTCGTCCGGGTGCTGGGCCGACGCCGACGACAACCCCTGCGCTGATTGCCACTCAGGAGGTGGAATCGGAGCAGATCCAAGCTACAACAACGCCATCCCCGCGCCCAACGGAGACACCGCCTCGGGCTACGGACACCATCCAGCCCACCTCGACGGAAAATCCTTGATAGAATTTTCCTCGTTACCACGCTCCTGCGTGGTAACGAGAGAAGAGGAGCGTTCGACGTGGCGCGCCAATACGCAGCACAGGCACGATGTCTTGCACTCAGGGAAGCAGGGCGTAATAAAGCTGATTTCCAAACGCCAAGAAAGATTTATGATCCGGGGCGACGCTCACCGCGAACGCTGTGGCCGGTTGCTCACTTGAAATCCCTTGGGGGCGATACTGGCGCTGGTAGGCTAATTGCAAGCTGAATTGAAAAATCGCCAGGTTATCAGAATCTAAAAAATAGACAGAAGGATCAGGCGGGGGCGCATATTGCAGTTGGCTGAAAGCAGCCCTTTCGACCGTGGGACCGGCTTCCATGCCGGCGCGGGTATCGCCATAGATGGCCGGGTCTTGATAATCTTCTCCATTGATTTTGCTTGTCGTTAAGTGGCCGTCGGCGTGAAGCAGATATAATCTACCGTCTGCGACGGTCAAATCGAGCACATCCTGCATGGAGGGAACCTGATCGCCAAAGAAAAAGATAGGATCTTCACGATACTCTTGACTTCCATCAAACATCCAGACTCCTCTTTGTTCAACCATGGGATGCTCGGGTTGCATGACATAAAGTTTATCTCTTTCAGGAGCTCCAGTAGCCATAGCTTGCAATTTGCTCCAACCTAACTTGGGCGCCCCTAATTGAAAAGCCAAAGGCTTCTCCCCATTGGGAAAACAACGTAACAAATTGCCCGCATCGTCTATACCCAAAAGGGTAGCGCCGTCAAAACTCGGCCAGGACAAGGCGGCAATGTCAACCAACTCGCCTACGATGAGCGGACCTGGCATCGGCCCGCACTGAAAGGCTTCGTCCAGTTCATAATCCTCGCCGGTGAAAACCGCTCGATAAACATCTCCCTCCTGACCATCTAGCAGATAAACATCCCCACTGCGTGTTGATACAATCCGCTTGATTTCGATTTTGTCCGACAAAGCCTCGATGTTTGCCTGCTGATAGCTGACTCGCACCACTTTATCAAGCGTATCCAATGCTATGCGGGCATTCTCGCGGAGCAACTCCGATTTTTCGGTCGCTTGGTACTCTGCTGCCGCATCGATGTAATCGAGCACCGTGTGCCAGGCCGAACGTTGCTGGAGGGGGTCTTCATACTGCTTGGCTTGCTCGGCGGCGGCTCGGGCATCTGTCATGTATTGCTCGTAATATTTGCCCCGACCGCGTTGAAAGTAAACCACACTGGCCACAGCGACCACAATCAGCGGCACGGCAATGGCAATAAAAGCCATCGTTGATCCCGGCAAGGACAACATAGTTTCATCGGGCAGCATACGCCGGGCCAACGTCCCAATCATCTGCGTCAATCGCTGCCCGGTATGCTTGATGGCGCCTCCCACGGCCAGCAAAACAGGGGCAACTTTCGATTTCCAAATCTCGCCAAAAGATGCTTTTTCCTCTACGGATTCAACCTTTTGGGGAAGAGATTTTTCTTGGCTTGATTCACGCCGGACAGGTTTCGCTTTTTCCTCCGGCCGGGATTCTGACCGAGGGGCAGCTTTGGGGGAATCCGGCGGGGCAGACTCCCTCGCGGCCTGCTTCTGTTTTCTGGGAGCTTGTCCTTCCTCCCGGAGCGGTTGGGGCCGCAACAACTGCAATTTCCCCTCCCCCTCGCGGACCAGCATCATAGCGGCATCCAACTCACTCCCCGCGCGGCGAATCAAGCGGCGGTGCAAATCGCCCAAGGGAGAGCCATGAAACGTGCGCAGCGTGGTCGTGTTCCAAGATAGGGGCGGGTGTGACGAAATCAACAAGACATCCCCAGGACTGAGCGGGGATTGATGGTAACAAAACGAGGGCGCCCGGCTCAGGCCCAATCCCCGGCCAGCATCATCAGGGTCATGAAAATGCTGCACACCCTCAGACCGAATCAAATAAACTTGACCGGCGCCACTTTGCAGAAAATAAATGTGCTCATAGCGGATGACGGCTAACGTCAGCATGCCGATCCCCTGTAACCCGCGGCTGGCCGCGTTCATGTTGCGTTTGAGCAGGTACTCGTTCAGGCCTTCCGCCACGCGACGCATTGCCGCAGTCGAAGATCCCCCCGTTTTGAAATAGGCCTCGGCCAAACTTTCCAACAACTTACTGTGCCCGCTCGAAGAAAGGGGCGCATTGCCCTCCAGGGCCAGGTGCAGAATCAAATAATCCGAGGCTCGGCCGCGGGCCGTCCGCCGAGGCGGCGCGGTCGCATACAAACCAGGCATTTTCGGGCGATCTTTGCCCGCCTTCCGGACGAGGGGCAATAAAATAAAATCGAGGCTGGTTGTCATAACACCACTCCAAGGTCCATGCCGCGGTCGGCAGCTCGCGCCTCGATCCAGTCGCGTTTGCCTTCTGGTGTGGCCAGCACCTCCGCTTCGGGGCGCCGAACCAGGCTCAAGGCGCCCTCCGGGCAAACGGGCGCGCACACACCGCAGCCGACACAACGAATCGCTTTGACTTGGACGACCATGCCCTCCTCATCCATACGAAGCGCATCAAACTGGCAGGCATCGAGGCACAACTCGCACCCCAGGCACAGCTCTTGATCAACCTGGTTGACAAACGCAGAGCGAGCCACAACGTTGGCGATGCCCATCTCTGCCATGCCGCGCAAAATGCCGCAAGAACAGGTGCAACAATTGCAAATGTAGCGAATCTCTTCCTGCGTGTTGCTGACGCTGTGCACCAGCCCGGCCTCGGCAGCCCGCTTCAAGGTAGCCAGGGCTTGCCCCTGAGTCAATGCATCCACCACGGAATTATTATCAAACGCGCCGGGACGTTGACTCAACAGCATGCAGACATCCAGGGGATGATCGCACGGATCACCAATTAACGCCTTCTGCTTGCGGCAGATGCAATCCACCACGCCCCAGGCTTTGGCCGAGGCGACGATGTCGGCCGCGCTCTCGAAGGGACTCACCTCCACATCCGTCTTGATGGTTTCATTGACCGGGATCACGCGTTGAAAAGCGGGTTGAACGCCGACCATTTTCCCAAAGGCCTGCTGATAATAGGCTTCGAAAAGTGCGGCCATTTCGGCGTCCAGGCGGGCGATTTGCATCTCGTAGATGCCGACGACAAAGGGCATCAGGCCATATCCCAGCCCCCCCTCTGCGCGCCCGATTTCGATCAGGCCTTTGCGCGCCATGGTTTTGAGTGATTCGCGTACATGTTTACGCTCGCCGCCAATTCGATCGGTGATTTCTTGGGGAGTTTCCAGTTTAAGGCGCAATTGGGCTGCCAGTTCGGCTTCCTCGGGGGTGAAAATTTTGGCCAGCAAGCGTAATTCGGCGCCGTCCTGGGTGGGCGGAAACCCATGTGGAAGCTGATCCAGCCGCGTTGCTAATTGTTGGTAGACAGATTCAATCATGATTCACCTCAAAAATCGGGGGAGACCGGGGCCGCCAATGCGAACCTGGTCGGGTTGGTCGCTCCACACGCCGGGGATTTCAGTGCCGCACTCGGGGCAGGTTCCCTCGCCGGTGATGCGATAATCCTGGATGCGATAGCCATACCGCTTGACCAGCAAGGCCTGGCAATGGTGGCAGTGGGTGTGTTCATAGTCGCCGATTCGTCCGGGCATGTTGCCAGCGTAGACATAGCGCAGCCCGGCCTCCTGCCCGATCTCGGCGGCGCGCTGCAACGTTTTGGCGGGCGTTCGGCCCGGCCGGGTCATCCTGTAATCGGGATGAAAGGCAGAGACGTGCCAGGGAATATCGGGCGAAACCGAGGCTACAAAGCGGGCCATATCCATCAATTCGTCGGTGCTGTCGTTGAAGCCCGGCACCACCAGAGTGACCACTTCAACCCAAAATCCAAGCTCGTGCGCCAATTGGATGCTGTCTAAAACATGCTGGAGCACGCCTCCCAACTGGCGATACTGTTGGTCTTGCATGGTCTTCAGATCGATCTTGTAACCGCTCATGAGAGGGCGCAGATACTCCAACACTTCCGGGGTGGCGTTGCCGTTGGAGACGTAAACACACTTCATGCCCTCCTGTTGGGCCAACTCGAAGATCGCCGCGGCCCACTCAGACGTGATCAACGGCTCGTTGTAAGTAGAAGCCACCACCGAGGCATTGCCGCGCCGCCCGTAAGCGACCAATTCCTCGGGCTCAATCGTGCGAATGTAATTCCCGGCGCTGTCGGAAGCAGAGTCTCGTAGCGCTTGCGAACTGAGCCAATTCTGGCAGTAGCTGCAATGAAAATCGCACCCCAACATGCCAAAGCTGAGCGCGTCTTCTCCGGCCAGGAAATGGTAAAAAGGTTTCTTTTCAATCGGATCAACCTGGAGCCCGGCCACATATCCCCACGGAACCATCAGCTTGCCATCTCGGTTGAAGCGAACCTTGCAGATGCCGCGCCGCCCTTCTCGAATCAGGCAGCGATGGGCGCAGGCATAACAGCGCACCTCGTTGTCGGTCAAAGCCTGATAAAGCTGCCCTTCCCTCGTCAAAGCGTCCAATTTTTCAGCTAAACTAACCATGGCAATCCTCCGCTCTTCTGGCACACATCGAAACGACACATAGATTATAATCCCAATATGCTGACCGTATCAATTCAAGCTGGCGGAAAATCGAGCCGTATGGGGCAAGATAAAGCTCTGATGCCTTTTTTGGGACAGAGATTGATTGAACGTGTGCTCAGCCGGGTGGATCATCTGGCCGATGAGACGATCATCACGACCAATCATCCGGCAGGATACCGTTATTTGAATCTTCGCCTCGTCCCCGATCCGATTCCCGGTCGTGGCGCGCTGGGAGGCCTGTACACCGCCCTGGAGGCAGCCCGCCATCCCTTTGTCGCTGTTGTGGCTTGCGACCTGCCCTTCGTCAACGCCGACATCCTGGCCGCGGCCTACTCTATCCTGAAGCGACAACCCGGCACCGACGCGGTGATCCCCCGCACCAAGCAGGGATTGGAACCGCTCCATGCTGTCTACCGGCGGGCAACTTGTCTTCCCGCCGTAAAAGATGCCATCGAGGCCGACCAATGGCGCCTGGTTGCGTGGCACCCCGCCGCCAACATCCACCTGCTTCCGCCTGAAGAACTCCGCTCCTACGACCCTAACAGTGTCGCCTTCCGGAATGTCAACACGCCGGAGGCCTTTCGCCGGGCAGAAAAAATAGCCCAAAATCTGGATCGATCAGCGAGCCAGTAAAACCGGGCATGGGGCATGAGCGACAACCTTTTGGCTGACACTGCCCAGCAGCAACCCGCTCAATCTTCCCAAGCCGCGCGTCCCCATCATGACAATATCATTCTGGCGCGTTTTGGCCACGTCTAAAATAGCTTCAGCAGGCGGGCCTTCCAAAATCTCCGTTTTCACCCGACGAGGCGTATCTCCCACTTCTGCCAGGGCCCTCTCTAAGGTTTCCTCTGCGTGTTGCAACCGAGCCGATACGATCTGCTGAAAATCAGGTTCACCCAGATAAGCAGGTAATTCTGCATAAACGACCACAATGCGTAATTCAGCCTCGTTTTCCCGGGCCATGTCACCGGCAAGCTGGGCTGCCTTGATGGCATGTTCTGAGCCGTCGAATGCGAGCAAGATGTCCTTGAACATTGTTCACCTCCTGACTACACGATAGATTGCCTCACTTTTAGTATAGCCAAGAACTACCTATGATGCAATTAGGCCGTTTTGGTATC
>CAZJBA010000064.1:0-9618 GCA_964544065.1 uncultured Anaerolineales bacterium
AGAGCATTTTAGTCTACCTGCTTTTTAAGCGTCACTTACTATCTAACCACCACCCTTTTTTCATCTGGAAGCGGGGTATTTGCAGGGTAATCGCATTTGCACACCATTAGCGCACTGAACTATGTTGCGCTCGCTTCGCTCGCTCTGCGTACCTTCGGTATGCGCACCTTCGGTGTTGCGTGCTTCGCATGCGCGCCTTGGCGAGTGTGCGGTTTTGCCAGACTCGCACCCTGCGACCCTGCTTCCCCCTGCGGGGACGCAAAGCGAGGATGCTTGTTTTCGCATGGTGGTTGTCTAAATGCGATTGCCCTGGGGGTTTTTGAAAGTGTAGTCACAACCTGTAGCCATCCAATTATAATTGCCGTTAAACAGTTTTGCTATAGGACTTACGCAGTTCGCCGATTCGCTCTGCGTGCCCTTGGGCATGGGCTGCACCGAACGCCCTCCTCTCCAGGGCTGGCAATCCCACTCAGTTCGCCAGGGGCGTGCCTCCGGCAAAACCTTCGCTATCACTTTACGGGTCGTGAAGGTGTCTTCAAAGTTAAGTTTTTTATGTCCCGCTCAGTAAGTATTGCCTGAGAGGATACTTCTTGGCGGTTAAATTGGCCCGCGCTTATGACATATATCCTCGCGATTGATGATAGTACGTACTGAAAGTGATGACGTCCTTTGCATATACTATGCTTTGCAGTTTGCCGTAACCTTTTATGGTAAGATTAACCTCGTTTATTTGTATTATAGAATCTAGCCACCCGACAGTTTTATAAATAGGACGCAGATTTCCACAGATTTTCACTGATTATAGGTAAAACGGAAAAGAAAACGCCTAAAAATCTTGTAAATCAGCTAAGCTGAAAGCACATCAACGTCCAAGAAATAAGAGTCGGGTAACTAATTGTAGAACCATACCCTCACATGAAAATTTACTACCAGACGCGCATCGATTCCCAAAATCGTTCGCCAGATCGAATATGTGCCGGCATAACCCGTTTGGGAACAGGGCGCTTACCAAGTCGAAAATTCAACTTTGGGTCCACAGAAAAAAAATGCTCGGAGGCTCGTACCCCGGTGGGCAGGCTACGCGCTCCTCGGACCGATGTCCGCACCCGTCTCCAGGTGCTAAGAGCTTTTTTCAGGAGAGCCAAATTTGAGGATAGACACAAAGACCAGTGGCCGAAACGCTGGTCTTCTTTTTTACTCTGATATATTACAAATATATCAGATCGCCTGTCTTGAATATGCCCGCCAGGGCTGGAACAATTTTATCAATGTACAATGTAGATGATGCTTCAAAACTGAAAAAGCAAGGAGGATAACCCGAATGACCGTACTATCGTTAGACCTTCCCGCCATGTACGGTGACCACCATGTCGTCGAAGTGAGGCGGATTTTATTGGATATCCCTGGAGTGGAAGAGGTCTATGCCAGCAGCAGTTTCCGCGTTGCTGAGATCACCTTTGACCCCCAGGAAGTTGATGAAGAAACCATCAAGAAAGAGTTAGATGAAGCTGGCTACATGGGGGATTTTTCCATGCCCGAAGAGACCGATTTGCCCGCCAACGAAAGCGGTGGTCAGGGTGTCTTTTTCCGGCACACGGCCGCATATCAGCAAACCAAGCGAGTAATCAGCTTCGAGCAAAAAACTCCCTACACAGGGCGTCCACTGTGGCCCTGCCCGGGAATGAAACCTATTATTCGTAAGATGGAAGACTAGGAGAAAATAATGGCGAAAAAGAAAAAACGCACTCCTCAAGAGCACAGTATCGATCCCGCAGCCCAGGAGATGTTGGTCCGGGCAGATGAAATGGGGATTGGTACCGCCTTTAGCCGTGCAGATGAAGCCTCCCCCTGTAATATTGGTTCCGCCGGGATGTGCTGCAAAATCTGCGGCATGGGGCCTTGTCGATTGACCAAAGATGGACAGACAGGCGTCTGTGGCGCTACGATTGACACCATCCAGGCCCGTAACTTGATTCGAGCGATCGCTGCCGGCGCGGCGGCTCACTCCGATCATGGCCGCGACATGGCCTTCACCTTGAAGGCCGTAGCCAATGACCAAGCCGAAGGCTATGTCATCCGCGATGTCGCCAAGCTGCGCGTTCTGGCGCAAGAATACGACATCCCCGTCGAAGATCGTTCCCCCAAGGAGATTGCCAATGATTTGGCCGATCTCTACATTGCCCAATTCATGCAGCAGCACGGGCGTGTCGTCTTGACGAAACGCGCTCCCGAAGCACGCCAGAAAGTCTGGGAGGAGAATGGCGTCATGCCCCGGGGAGTCGACCGTGAGGTCGTCGAGGCCTTGCACCGCACCCACATTGGCGATGACCAAGACCCCGAAAATATTCTCAAGCACGCCGTCCGGACAGCGCTCGGTGACGGGTGGGGTGGCAGTCTGATCGCTACGGATATTTCGGACATTCTCTTTGGCACCCCGGCTCCGATCCTGGGGCAGGCTAACCTGGGTGTGCTCAAAGATGATATGGTCAATGTGGTCGTCCATGGTCACGAGCCGACCCTCAGCCAAATGATCGTGGCCGCATCGCAGACCCCGGAGATCATCGAATATGCCAAAGAGGCCGGCGCCAAAGGCGTCCAACTCTCCGGTATTTGCTGCACGGCCAACGAAATTCTAATGCGCCAAGGCGTCCCTGCGGCAGGTAATTTCTTGCAGCAGGAGCTGGCCATCCTGACCGGGGCGGTCGAAGCGATGGTCGTCGACGTTCAGTGCATCATGCAGGCGCTGGTCGGCTTGGCCGGGAACTTCCACACCAAGATCATCACCACCTCCCCCAAGGTCAAGATCAAAGGGGCAACCCACATCGAGTTCGATGAACACAAAGCGCTGACCATCGCCAAGCAAATTCTCAAAACGGCGATCGACAATTACAAGAACCGCAAAGATGTCCAGATTCCGGAAGTGCGCGAAGACCTGATCCCCGGCTTTTCCCACGAATACATCAACTACATGCTGGGCGGGTCCTATCGCGCTTCGTTCCGTCCGCTCAACGACGCCATCATGTCCGGGCGCATCCGCGGTGTTGCTGCCGTGGTGGGATGCAACAACCCCCGCAGCCAGCACGATTATCTGCACACTCATGTGACCAAAGAATTGCTCAAACAGGATGTTCTCATCGTCGAAACCGGTTGTGGCGCCATTGCCAGCGCCAAAGAGGGCTTGCTCCTCGGCGAGGCTGGCCTCGATCAAGTCGGGCCTGGTTTGCGCGAAGTCTGTGAGGCCATCGGTATTCCCCCGGTCTTGCACATGGGCTCCTGCGTGGACAACAGCCGTATTTTGACCGTGCTGTCCCAAATGGCTCAAGAAGGCGGCCTGGGAGAAGACATCGATCAGATCCCCGCCGTTGGACTCGCTCCGGAATGGATGAGTGAGAAGGCCCTTTCGATTGGTACTTACTGTGTCGCTTCGGGTGCTTATGTCATCTTCGGTGGAGCTTCCCCTGTGGGTGGCATGCCCGACCGAGTCGCCGACAGTGACATCGTAGCCAACTTCATCAGCGAGGGCTGGGAAGAACGCTACGGGGGCAAGCTGGAGTTCATCCCCGATCCCGACGAGATGGTCAAAGCAACCCTGGCACACATCGACAAGAAACGGGCCGATCTGGGTCTCCCCGACTATGATCCCGATCGATTTGGCGAGAGCGGCGATGCCCGTATGCTGGAATTAGAAGAACTACCGCTGGCAGAGCGACGAGAAGCGTTGTACGGCCAGCCGGTCGCAGGAGATTAACAGTTAACCAGGAATCAGTTGATTAGGGATCAGCAATTGATTGCCTGATCGCCTGGATTCCTGATACCAGGAGGAATACATGTCCCGTTACATTGCAACTCGCGCTATTCGCGGCTCCAATGCCCTGGTCACCGAAGCAGAAGCGATGCTTCAACAAGCCCTGGAAGAAAAAGGGGCCGAAACGTTGGTGGAATTCCCTAACACGGCTTATTACCTGCCGACGATCTATGGGATCACCGGCCTCGAAGTGACCAAGCTGGGCCAACTAAAACAAGTGCTGGACCGCGCTCGCACTTTACTACACCCCCTACCATCCAAGAAACATTGGACCCCGTACCTGGGCGAAACGCTGGATAGCGGTATGGCCACGTTGATGGCCGCCGAGGTGATCGAAGCGATTCGCTTTGTGTATGGCTTACAGCCCGAACGCTACCCCGGCATCGAACTGACCGGCGGCACCGCCTACCCGGAGTTGGATAACGGCAGCGGCCCGGCCAATCATCTCAATGGCCCCATCGACGATATTCAGCTTCGTTCCTGGGGTATCCAACTGGTCGACGGGCGTATGCCCGGCTTTGCCGCTATCGTTGGCTGCGCCAAATCCAACGAAGTGGCTGTCAAATTGGTTCGAGAATTACAACAGCGCAACATCCTGGTGTTCCTCTCGGGCAACGTCAACGGCCGCAGCATCATCGATCAGTTGGTCGAAGAGGGCGTCGAACTCGGTTACGATACCTACACGATCCCCTTTGGCACCGATACGCTCAGCGCCATCTACGCGCTTGGCTTCGCTACCCGCTCTGCCCTGACCTTTGGTGGTCTCAAGGCGGGCGAGGCTCGCGACATCCTGCTCTACAACCGAGAGCGCGTCTTCGCGTTCGTCCTCGCTCTGGGCGAAGTCGATGATCTCAAATACGCTGCCGCGGCCGGAGCGATCAACTACGGCTTCCCCGTCATCGCCGATACCGTCATCCCCGAGATTCTGCCCACCGGCGTGACCTCCTACGAGCACGTCATCTCGATGCCCTTCGAAGAAATCGAGGGCGAAGACGATCTCGAACGGGCCAATAAGCTTGTCCAGAAGTGCATCGAGGTGCGCGGCGTCAAGATCAAAGTCACCGACGTGCCCGTGCCCGTTCCTTATGGCTCCGCTTTTGAAGGTGAGGTCGTCCGCCGTGCCGATATGCAAGTGGAGTTCGGCGGCAAGCACTCGCGAGCCTTCGAATATCTGTTCATGGCCGACATGGATGAGATCGTCGATGGCAAAATCGAAGTCGTCGGCGACAGCTTCACAGAACTCGAAGAGGGCGCCTCCATGGATATGGGCATCGTCGTTCAGGTGGCAGGCCGAGAGATGGAAGATGATTTCGAGCCTGTGCTCGAACGCCAGATCCACGACTTCATCAACGGTGCCTCCGGCATCCAACACATCGGCCAGCGTGACATCGTCTGGATTCGTATTTCCAAGGCCGCGGCCGAGAAAGGCTTCGACCTGGAACACTTTGGCAAGATCATCCACGCCCGCCTGCACGCCGATTTCGGCGCTGTGCTGGACAAAGTTCAGGTAACGATTTACACCAAGAAGGAAGACATCAAAGCCTGGCTCGAGAAAGCGCGTGAAGCCTACGACTACCGCAACAAACGCCTGGCCGACATGACCGATGGATCCGTCGATGTGTTCTATTCCTGCACCCTGTGCCAAAGCTTTGCTCCCGACCATGTCTGCATCGTCAGCCCCGAGCGTTTGGGCTTGTGCGGCGCTTACAACTGGCTGGACTGCAAAGCTTCCTACAACATCGACTCCACCGGCCCCAACCAGCCGATCGAATTGGGCGAGTGCTACGACGAAGAGATTGGCTACTGGGGAGGCACCATTGACTATACCCGATCAGCTTCGCACGGCGTCGTCGAGAAGGTCTCGATGTACTCGATCATGGAAAACCCGATGACGGCCTGCGGCTGCTTCGAGTGTATTGTCATGTACATCCCCGAGGTCGAAGGCGTCATGGTCGTCAGCCGTGAAGACACCGGCATGACCCCCATGGGGATGAAATTCAGCACCCTGGCGGGCATGGCCGGCGGCGGCGTCCAGACTCCCGGCGTGATGGGCATCGGTAAATTCTACATGCTCAGCCCCAAGTTCATCTCCGCCGATGGCGGTTTCAAGCGCGTCGTCTGGATGAGCAAAAACCTCAAAGAGACCATGCGGGCCGAGTTCAAAGCCGTCGCCGAGCGTGAAGGCATTCCCGACTTGCTTAAGCGGATTGCCGATGGCGACAGCGTCACCACCGTTGCCGAGCTGGAAGAATGGGTCAAAGAAAACGATCACCCCGTCCTGGACATGCCTACCATGGAACGGGAAGAGAAAGAATTGGATATCGAAGAAGAGCCGGATGTCGTCGCCGAGGCCGAAGCCGTCCTTGAACGGGCCGAACAAACCGAAGAGGAAGAGGCTCCCGCTCCTGAAGCGGCCCCCACCCCCGAGGCCGAAGAAGCTGCTCCCGCCCCCAAAGCGGAAGCCGCGCCCCCGGCACCGCGCCCCTCGGAGGGAATCTCCGAAGATCGGGCCGAACGGGCTGTGGACATGCTCCGCCGGGCGCTGGTCGCAGCGCTGGCTGAGTTGGGCGGCCTGGAAGGACTTGATCTGGAAGGGTACCAACCCCCAGCAGTCCCCACCCCGGCACAACCCCAAGAAGAAACGGCTCCCAAAGAAGAAAAACCTGCCGTCACCCTGGAACCTGACAAACCCTGGCTGGATGGCCAAACCAAGACCAAAATCGCCAAGGAAAAATGGGATGGCCAGGTGCGCGAGATCGTTCTCGGCGCAACCGAAGCCGAAGGTGGCACTCGTTCCCACACGGTCACCATCGGCGGCGAAACGGCGATGCCCTATCTCCACTTCGAGGGCAGCTATCCTCACAAGCCCGTCATCGCCATCGAGATTCAAGACCGGCGACCGGATGATTGGTCCGACCTGCTCATGGAAGAGTGGGGCGACGTGATGGATGATCCCGGCGAGTGGGCCAAAGCGGCCGAGCAAGCCGGAGCGGACCTGTTGTACCTGAAACTCTCCCTTGAAGATGCCGAGGGCAACCCGACCACGCCTGAGCAAGCGGTTCAGGCTGTGGACAAGGTGCTCAAGGCCAGCGGCTTGCCGCTGATCGTTTTCGGCCCAGGTCAACCGGACGCCGACAACGACTTGTTGGTCGAAGTTTCCAACAAGTTCAAGGGCGAACGCCTCTTGCTGGGCGTCTGCGAAGAGAAGAACTACCGCACGATTGTGGCTTCGGCCATGGCCGATGGGCACGTCGTCGTCGCCCGCACAGCCATGGACGTCAACCTGGCCAAACAGCTCAACATCTTGATCACCGATATGGGTCTCTCGCTCGATAACGTCGTGATGGATCCGACCACCGGCGCTTTGGGCTACGGCTTTGAGTACGGCTACTCGGTGATGGAACGCCTGCGCATTGCCGCGCTCCAGGGCGACAAGATGACCCAACTTCCCATGATGGTCACCCCCGGCGAAGAATGCTGGAAGGCCAAAGAATCCAAGGTTGGGGACGATGTCCCCGAAGCCTGGGGCGATTGGGAAACCCGTGCGCTGGCATGGGAGGCGGTTACCTCGATCATGTTGGTGGAATCAGGCGCTGACCTGCTGGTTTTGCGCCACCCCGAAAGCGTCCACCGTGTGAAAGAGGCCATCGACGATTTGATCGATCAAGGATAGCGCAGAAAGGCGAGGCGTGGAGCGCACGCGCTCCACGCTCACCGTTTCGCGATACAACGGAGAGGAATTATGGCTCTATCAGGAATAGAGATTTACAAACTTTTACCCCAGACAAACTGCAAAGATTGCGATTTTCCGACATGTTTGGCTTTTGCCATGAAGTTGGCCGCCAAGCAGATCGAATTGGCCAAGTGCCCTCATGTCAGTGAGGAATCGAAAGCCAAGCTGGCCGAGGCCTCCGCGCCTCCTGTCCGCCCCCTGAAATTAAAGTCCAACGGGCACGAAGTCGAGGCGGGCAATGAGGTCGTCCTTTTCCGCCACAAGAAACGCTTCTTCAGCCCGCCGGGATTGTTCCTGCGGGTTTATGACAGCCAATCGGCGGACGAGATTCAGGCCGCGGTCAAACCCGTGGATGACTATCAGGTCGATTATGTCGGCATGGATTTGTCCATGGATGGCATCGCCGTCCAGGCCGATGGCGGAGATTTTGCCGCTGCTGTCGAGACGGTTCGAGCTGCGACCGAGTTGCCCGTGATCTTGATCGGCGACGTGGACGCGTTGAAAGCCGGTCTCGAAAAACTGGGCGACGGCGAAAAGCCTCTGCTCTGCAAGGCCACGGCCGACAACTGGGAAGCGATGGCCGAGCTGGCCAAAGAGCACGACGCTCCCCTGGCCGTCGAGGCCGACAACGTCGACGCGATGATCGACTTGTGCGAAAAACTGATCGACAAGGGGCTCAAAGACCTGGTCTTGGCCCCCACCCAGCGTGGAATGCGCGGCACATTGGTCGCCAACACCATCGCCCGGCGGATGGCCCTCCAGGAGAACTTCCGCCCGCTGGGATTCCCGATCATCAACTTCCCCGGCGATGTCGGCGACCCCCTTCGCGAGGTATCCCTGGCGGCCCAGGCGATTGGCAAGTACAGCAGCTTCATCGTCATGGATCACTTCGATCCTGCCATGGTCTATTCGCTGCTCGTCTTGCGGGCCAACATCTACACCGACCCGCAGGAACCGATCCAGGTCACGCCGGGAATCTACGAGATCAACGAGCCCGGCCCCGAAGACCCCTTCCTGGTGACGACCAACTTCAGCATCACCTACTTCAGCGTCGCCAACGAGGTCGAAAGCGTCGGCATGCCCGTGTGGCTGCTGGTGACCGACTCCGAGGGGATGAGTGTACTCACCGCCTGGGCGGCAGGCAAGTTCGACGCCGAACTGATCGCCAAAGATGCTAAACGTTTCGAAGCGGCCTCGAAAGTCGATAATCCTCGCATCGTCCTGCCCGGCCATGTGGCCGTTTTGTCGGGCGAACTGGAGGAAGAGTTGCCCGATTGGGACGTGAAAGTAGGCCCGCGCGAGGCCGTCGATTTGCCCGCGTTCCTCAAGCAGGCGCTGTAATAGAAAGGAAACAGGGATGCGGGGCAAAATCGTCTCGCATCCCTGGAAATTATGGCTCAATGTACTGTCACCTTCGATACCGCCGACGAGCCTATCACCGTTCCAACCGGCACCCTGATCTTGGACGCGGCGCAACAAGCCGGGATTGAGATCAATCAACCCTGTGGGGGGCAAGGCCGTTGCGGGCGCTGCGCCGTGATCGTCACCGACGGAAATGACGGAAATGTCCGCCGCCGGAGCACGCTGCGGCTTTCCGAAGAGGATGTCGCCGCAGGCTATGCCCTCGCCTGCCAGACGGTCATTCAGGGGGATGTGAGCATCACCGTTCCACCGCAAGAGAAGATCAAACGCCGCCTGACAACGGACCGGACCGTTTCGGCAGTTACCGTTCCCGAGGGGTACGACCCCGACGTGGAGCAGACCATCCGGCCCGTTCACCTGACCCTGTCACAGCCGAGCATGGATGACCAGACCGACGATTGGAGCCGCCTGCAAACCGCGGCCCGCCAGCAGGCCGGAGTCGCCCGTCTGGACATTTCCTTGGGCTTGCTCCAAGAAATAGGCTCGATCCTGCGGGATGGTGAATGGCAGGTCACAACGGTGATCCGGGCTGACGATTGGGACGCAGCAGAACCCCAGGCCGATTTGCTCGATTTGCTCCCCGGTCACGTTCCCACGGATCAACCCTTGTGGGGCGCGGCGGTCGACATCGGCACCACCACGGTCACCGTTTGGCTGG